>CAZNHE010000004.1:0-28722 GCA_964572735.1 uncultured Chitinophagales bacterium
CGATGGTACTGCCACACGCGGGAGAGTAGGTCTTGCCTCATCCTCTTTCTTTGTTCGCAAGGCTGCCCCAGGGCAGCCTTGCTTGTTTCTACCAGGCTCTTCAATTTTCTTCTCGTAAAGATTTCCTGAAGTCCCGGGGCCTGAGAACCATCGGTGTTGTCATACGGCCTTCCTGTTTTCTGACGATGCCAATGTTCCGGATCTTTTCAGCCTTCCATATCTTAATTATCTGGATAGGAATGATCCTCTTTACAGGCACGCATTTGTGCTAGGTAGTAATAATTCCTTCCATTTCCAGGGCACCGACAACCCTCGTACAGGGAAAAGATCGCAAATGGCCGATAGGAATCATCATGCAAATTCTCGCCAGCACTGATGAAACTGAAATGCAACATTGCCTGAAAATACTCCTCCGATCAGGTGCCGGCACAGGATTCATGCACAAACCATTCGACAAAGATAACCCTGCGAAATTTTTCCGGCCCTGATTTGTGAGAGTTAATACGCCGTTTTGGGCGATGGTCCTTTCTCTTTTATCATAACCATCCCGGAGTTCTGGATCTCTAACCTGACCAGGAGCAGTATCCGCGTAGACAGATCCGGGCATCTCTTATTCCTTTCTTTTCTGTTCCGGAGTTAGCCTATTACCAGAGGTTTAAATATCTTCATTTCTGGGTAAAAAGCTATCAATGATGTTGCAGCATGCAGAATCCGGTTGATATCAGTATTGTAATTGTCAATTATAACGTCAAGGAATTTCTTTCTAACCTGCTGAATGCCATTAAGAAGGCGCAGCATGGCCTGAAGTTGGAAGTTTTTGTCGTGGATAATGCCTCGGCCGATGATTCGGTGTCCTATTTGAAAAAGCAGTATCCGGACGCGATCTATATCGAGAATGAACGGAATCTCGGTTTTGGCAAGGCCAACAATCAGGCTATATCACAGGCTAATGGAAAGTACACGCTTCTGATAAATCCCGACACTCTGATCAGTGAAGATACGCTGACGGTTATGAAGAGATATATGGATCGTCATCCCGAGACAGGGGTTTGTGGGTGCAAAATTCTGAACCCTGACGGTACATTTGCTCCGGAATCCCGCAGGTCAATCCCGACCCCTCTTTCCGCATTATGGAAGGTGCTTGGCCTCACAGCATTGTTCCCACATAATAAAACCTTCGCAGAATATTACCTGAGCTGGATGGATGAGAATAAGCCCTCTCAGGTTCCTGTTTTATCAGGCGCGTTTATGTTCTACCGAACGCAGGTTCTCAAAGAACTGGAGGGATTCGATGAACGGTTTTTCATGTATGGAGAAGATATTGATCTTTGCTACCGTACCAGTAAATCGGGGTACCGCGTCGATTATATCCCGGATACGAGCATCATCCACTATAAAGGTGAGAGCACACGTAAAGATAATATCGATTATATCGTCCTCTTTAACCGGGCGATGCTTCAGTTTTTTCGCAAACACTACAGCTACAGCTACAGCCTTTTTCTGCGGTTCCTGGTTACCTCCGGGATCGTTATCCGCGGAGCCGTTTCCTATTTATCCACTCTTTTCCGCAAAGGGGCACAACCTCTCATCGACCTGTGCCTCATTAATCTGATTCTGCTGGTCGGCTTTATCTGGCGCTTTCAGGTCAATATCCGGGCGTTCTTTGCGGAATATCAGTCTGATTATTTCATTGTGAATATCGCGGTTTCTCTTCTTTTCATAATCGGAGCGATTAACCATGAGGTTTATGGGAAGAACCGGAATTCCATCGTTGCCGTACTTAAAGCCTGCTTTTGGGCTTTTGGCGGTACCTCTCTGATCACATTCTTCCTTCGCCAGTTTGCCTTCTCCAGGCTGGTCTTGTTAGTGGGGTTCGGAGTGAGCTTTTTGGCGCTGGCAGCCCTGCGGGTACTGCGGAAAAACCGTGGAATACCGACAAAGACAGGAAGAGGCTCATTTAATGCAGCCCGCGTCTTGATTGTAGGATTGAATGACCGGACAGTTGAACTTGCTCGTAAGCTTCAGGGGAAGATTGATAAGAATTACGAAGTTATTGGAGTCCTGAATAATGAAAAAGCGGGATCGGATGAAACGATGTCTGCCGGTCTTCCATTGCTGGGACGCATTGATGATATCCCGCGGATTATTGATTCATATCGGGTTGATCAGGTTCTTTTTCTGCTAAATACTCTCTCATATAAGGAAATTCTCCATATCATCACCAAATTTCGCCGGCCGGATACGACCTTCAGAATTGTGCCTGAATCGTTGGATTTTATCATAGGGAAAGCTAATGTCGAATATCTTGCCGATCTGCCTGTTGTCGATGTTGAGATTGCTTATCAGACACCGTGGAACAGGTTTATAAAGCGTTTGTTCGATATCTGCCTGGCGGTTTTGCTGTTGGTAATTGCGGCGCCGGTGATGCTTCCGGTTATGGCATTCAGTAAGTCATACCGTCAAAAGGAGCACCTTTTCGGCGATCCCTCCGGCATAGACGATGTCCGGTTGTTTTCGCCGGTCGGGAAGAATGCGCTCAAAAACATTTATCTGCTCCTTGGCTCCGTTCTGAAAGGCAAAATCAGTTTTGTCGGGGCTCCGTTTGCCGGCTCCGGAGAAACGGAGCTGGTTTATAAGCCGGGTCTGACAGGCCTTCGTCAGATCAATGAATCCCGCCTGTTTCACAGGGATGATAAGCTTAGGTACGAGATCTATTATCTCCAGAATTATTCTATCTGGATGGATATCGATATCCTGATTAAATCCTGCAGGGCCAGGAGCCATTCTCTTCGGCTCCTGACTGAAGAGACAGTCGATTTCTTATAGCTTATTATCAAGCTGCCGGATCATCCCGGGGTACCATGAGTCGAAGGTTTCATCTGCGATACGCCGTCGGATTTCCGAGGTCAGCCACAGGTAGAAACCGAGGTTATGAGCGGAAGCCAGGTAAAGCCCCAGTAATTCCTTATTGCGGATGAGATGGTGGAGATATGCCAGCGAATATTCCCTGCAAAGCTCGGACGGGAAACCCGGGTCAGCCGGCTCGAAAACGGCTTTCCATTTGGCATTTCTGAGATTAATGGTTCCATTCCGTGTGAATATCATCCCGTTACGGCCATTCCGGGTTGGCATTACGCAATCGAACATATCGATTCCCAGGGCCACACTTTGCAGGATATTGACAGGCGTGCCCACTCCCATCAGATATCGTGGTTTCTCTTCGGGCAGATAATCAGTACAGATGTCGGTCATCTCATACATAACCGGAGCCGGTTCCCCGACGCTCAGCCCGCCGATCGCATGTCCCTCAAACCCCATTTCGGCGATGGCCAGAGAAGATATTTTCCTCAGGTCATGAAATGTGTTGCCCTGAACGATCCCGAATTGAAACTGCCGATGGCTATAGTACGGTTCCGTCCCTGAAAAAGCGGTACGGCTCCGTTCCGCCCAGCGGTGGGTGAGTTCCATAGCCTTTCGTGCATATTCATAACTACTTGGATTGGCCGCACACTCATCCAGAACCATCATAATATCCGATCCGAAAATCCTCTGGGTTTCAACCACATTTTCCGGCGTAAAAAGATGTCGTGAACCGTCGATATGACTTTGAAAGAGAACTCCTTCTTCATGTAAATCCCGGATATCTGATAAAGAAAATACCTGAAACCCTCCCGAGTCGGTCAGGATGGGGAGATCCCAGTTCATGAAACGGTGCAATCCATTTGCCTTTGAGATAACCTCGTTGCCGGGTCGCAGATATAAATGATAGGTGTTTCCAAGAATGACCTGCGCACCTATCGAATTCCTCAGAACAGCCTGCGGGATTCCCTTAACGGTGCCTGCCGTCCCCACAGGCATAAAGATGGGGGTTTGTATTGTGCCGTGATCCGTTGTAATATGGCCGATCCGAGCTTTGGATCCTGATGATTTCTTAAGAAGAGTAAACAATGGATTTTAAAGCAATTAACAATTTCGTGTTATACTTTCGGATTTCCCGGACGGGATCGGTCCGAAAAAAATAAATTGATTTTAAGGCCACATAAAATAGTAATTTTGAAGTATCGGGGCTTGGTAGAATGAAGAAGGATATACGGATCTTGTGGAGCGAGTAAAAACAATTATATTAACGGTCGTGTGCGATTTTATCGCCCTGATGCTGGCGTGGTTCGTTTTTTACTACGCCCGCTTTCGGTGGGAGATGTTTCCCGGGCTGCCAGGCGTGCACCCGACGTTGATCATTCTTCCATCAATCGTTATCGCCCTTTTTTGGATCATCATTTTCGCCATTTTTGGCTTGTACAAGAATTTGTACCTGCAGTCCCGCTTCGACGAAACCATTCAGGTTATAAAAGTTGTGACAATCGGTACGCTCGTTCTGTTCTTTCTTTTATTTATTGACAGTTTGGGCTGGAACACCGGCAATATCCATTATGCCAAAACCTATACTCTTTTTTACTGGTTTGTGAATGTCTTTTTTGTTTCGCTGGACCGGTTCGTCCTGCGGACGATTCAGAGAACACAGGTGCAACGGGGACAGGGGCTTCACAAGGCCGTGATTGTTGGCACGGGAGTATCGGCACTTTCTGCTTATGAGAATATTCAGCGCCACAAGGTGTCCGGGATACAGGTTATTGGCTTTATTAGTACTCTGAATGGAATGAATTCCCACCTGGAACTTCCGTTGAGCGTCATCGGATCCCTGGACGATCTAAAGGAAATTGTGCTGAGTCAATATGTGCAGGAAATTATTGTGGCTCTCGAACCGGATCAGAGCGGATCCATCATTGATGTGGTAGACCGGATTGATGTGCCCGATGTATCGGTGAAGATTCTTCCCGACTTTTATCAAATGATCATCGGGCTGAATCAAACAAATCAGATTTTCGGGCTCCCACTGATTGAAGTGATGCCGGATCCCATGCCTTCATGGGAAAAATTCACAAAAGATGTGATGGATGTCCTTATATCATTGATTGTGCTGATAGTAACGCTTCCCCTGAGCCTGGTAATAGCCCTGGTAATCAGGATGTCTTCAAGCGGTCCGGCCATCTATAAACAGAAGAGAGTTGGTCTGTATGGCAAAGAGTTTTACATTTACAAGTTCCGCACCATGCATGAAGGTGCGGAACGCAGTACAGGGCCGGTATGGGCAAGTAAGGATGATCCGCGGGTCACCCCGGTTGGCAATTGGCTGAGAAAACTTCGACTGGATGAAATCCCGCAATTCATAAATGTAATAAAAGGCGATATGAGCCTGGTTGGTCCGCGGCCGGAACGTCCTTTTTTTGTCGAAGGATTTAAAAGAGAAATACCGCTTTACACCCGAAGGTTACGCGTAAAACCGGGGATTACCGGCTGGGCACAGGTGAAATGGAAATACGATTCAAACATTGAAGACGTACGCGAAAAAACGAAATACGATCTCTTTTATGTGGAAAACATGTCACTGCGAATGGATCTCAAAATCCTGATCAACACATTGATTACCATTTTAACAGGCCGGGGACAGTGATCCAAAGGGCGGATGCGTGTCGCCCTTACGGAACAAGAAAGCAACCTATGGGAATAGCGGATATCCTTGTAATTACGCCAACATATAACGAAGTACAAAACGTTGGACGGATGATCGAAGCGTTGATTGCGCTCCCGGTCAAAGCGGATATTCTGGTGATCGATGACGCTTCGCCCGATGGCACTGCAGAAGTCGTTCGCGGGAAGGCGCGTGAACACCCCGGACGTATCCATCTGATAGAACGATCCGGCAAGCAGGGGCTGGGCACGGCCTATGTCATTGGTTTCCAGTATGGACTGGATCATGGCTATACCTACCTTTGCGAAATCGATGCAGATTTCTCCCATAATCCTGATGATATCCCACGCCTTCTTGACGAGGTGAAAAGCGATCGCTGTGATCTGGCTATAGGATCGCGGTATTGTAAAGGAATCAGCATTGTGAACTGGCCGCTTTCCCGGCTCATTCTCTCTTATGCGGCTAATTTTTACGCCCGTTTTGTTACGAACCTTCCGATTCATGACACCACGGCAGGGTTCAAATGTCTGCACAGACGGGTCGTGGAACAGATAGATTTATCGCGGGTCAGATCGAATGGATATGCATTTCAGATAGAAATGCATTACCGGGCCTGGAAAGCCGGTTTCAGGATCAACGAAGTTTCGATCATCTTCCGGGAGAGGCAGGAAGGAACTTCCAAAATGTCCAGGATGATCGTCCTGGAAGCGATCTGGCGGGTGTGGACGCTGCGGGTACGCAGCATTCTGGGGTTGTTATAGATGGCAGTCCCTTCGGGCGATCCGTTGAAGGCCTTATAGCAGTATGGTCAGATAAAATTCTTTATATTAGGACTTTGTGATAAACAAAAGATTGTTTTGCAACCAGGGACGGGCATGAATTATCTGGATTTCGAAAAACCCATTATCGATCTGGAACGAAAGATCGAAGAACTCAGCGAAATATCGTTTGCAGATGACGATGTTCTAACCACGGATATCGATAAACTCAAAGAACGTGTTGAACAGCTGCGGGATGCCATCTTCTCCAATCTTACCCGCTGGCAGAAAGTGCAGCTCGCCCGTCACCCGGATCGTCCTTATGCCCTTGATTATATTTACAAAATCACCGAAAACTTTGTGGAACTGCATGGCGACCGCACCTACGGCGATGACAAAGCACTGGTAGGCGGCCTTGCTACGATCAACGGTATTTCGGTGATGGCGATCGGAGAACAAAAGGGTAGGGACACCAGGGAACGGCAGTACCGAAATTTCGGTATGCCCAATCCCGAAGGATATCGAAAGGCACTGCGCCTTATGAAGATAGCGGAAAAGTTTAATATACCTGTTATTACGATGGTAGATACTCCCGGCGCCTATCCTGGGCTGGAGGCCGAACAACGGGGGCAGGCCGAGGCCATCGCACGTAATCTTATAGAGATGGCAGTATTGAAAGTGCCCATTATTACCGTCATCATTGGAGAAGGAGCCAGTGGAGGGGCGCTGGGGATCGGTATGGGTAACGAAGTGTATATGATGGAAAATACCTGGTACTCGGTCATCTCGCCCGAATCCTGCTCGTCTATCCTTTGGAAAACCTGGGAATATAAGGAACAGGCCGCATCCGCTCTGAAGCTCACCGCCAATGATCTGATGGACCTCAAAGTGATTGATGGAATTATCAAAGAGCCGCGCGGAGGAGCTCATCGCGATCACGATGCTGCGGCACAGGCGGTGAAGGAACAAATCCTGACCAGCCTCAAGCGTCTGCGGAAGATGAAGCCGGATAAGCTCATCAGTCAGCGTATTGATAAATATTCCTCTCTTGGAGTCTATGAAAAAGCGGCGGAGCCGGAGAAGGAAAAGAAGAAATAATCCAGCGTAATCATCATCCGTTAATGCTTCCCGATAGAACGCCACTTGTCGCTCATACCACGACGCTTCGAAGCCGGTACAGTGAAACGGACAAGATGGGCTATGTTTACTACGGACACTACCTGCAGTATTTCGAAGTGGCACGAACCGAATTCACACGACACACCGGGGTGGTTTACCGGGACCTGGAAGATAACGGGGTGATGCTTCCGGTTGTAAAGGCCGAGGTATGGTACAAAAAACCGGTCTTGTATGATGAAGAGATGCGGATCACCCTGTTTATGTACGACCTGCCGGATGTACGGCTGGACACCTGGTATGAAATACGTGTGCCGCGCCTGAAACATCCCTGTGCCTATGGAAGGGTGGAACTTTGTTTCGTCGACGCCGAAACCAGAAGACCCCGCCGGGTACCCGAAACCTTTTTAAATGGAATTCAGCATTACAGAGAAGTACACACCGGAGTGGACTGAGGTCGACAAACGAATTCGTCTTGCTCTCGAAGAGGATGTTGCAACAGGCGACATCACCACAGAGGCTATCCTCGGAGACAGCTATCTGATCGATGGAGTGTTTGTTGCCAAAGAGGAAGGAGTGGTTGCAGGAATCGAGCTCGCCGGCCATATCTTGGGATTATTGTCCGAAAAGGTGGTCTTCCGGCCAAATGTCGCGGATGGATCCCGGGTGCATAAAGGGGAGCACGTGGCCGGGGTCCACGGGCCGGCCGGCACTGTGCTTACTGCCGAACGCACCGTTTTGAATTTCATGCAGCGAATGAGTGGCATTGCTACTCAAACCCGTTGTTTTGTCAATGAAATATCCCATACCCCGGCAAAGATACTGGATACGCGCAAGACGATCCCCGGTCTCCGGGAACTGGATAAATGGGCAGTAAGGCTGGGAGGAGGTACCAATCATCGTATGCGGCTTGACGATCTTTTTCTGATCAAGGACAACCACATTACCACGGCAGGATCAATTGAAGCGGCGGTACAGGCTTGTGTGGCCTGGCGGCAAAAGAAGAACCTGACTGCCGGCATCGAAGTCGAGGTCAGGAATCTTGATGAACTTCAGCAGGCGTTGCATCAATCAGGTGTCGATTTCATCCTGCTGGATAATATGAGTCCGGATGAGATGCGCGAGGCGGTCAAAATAACAGACGGCCGCGTAAAATTGGAAGCATCCGGCAACGTTTCTCTTCAAACAGTAAAAACGATTGCAGAGACAGGCGTGGATTATATTTCAGCCGGAACATTGACTCATTCGGTTAACGCTCTGGATATCTCCCTGCTTTTTACCCTTTCCGGAAAATGAAAACCGATCCGGAGATCATTGACCGCGGCCGTTTACAGAATAGAAAATCTATCCGCATGAGATGGTATCTGGCGCTGGTGGCTGCAACGACATTCGTCTTCATCACTGCACTGGGCCCCGGCCTGTTCGGCAGCAGACCGGATCAATGGTACACTTCTTGGCAGCGGGTTGCTTTTTCGACCTTTTGTCACCAGATCCAGGACCGGTCGTTTGTTATTAATGGGGTGCAGATGGCGGTATGCAGCCGTTGTATCGGCATTTACGGTAGTTTATGGTTTGGAACCTTATTTTTCCCACTGATTATCCGGTACAGTGCCCGTATTTTCCATTTTAGCAAACCTGTATTGGTTGGCAGTATGCTATTCATTATCATTGATGTCTTGGGAAATATAGCCGGAATATGGACTGATACGAACGCTTTCCGCTTTTTTACGGGATTATTTCCCGGGTTCGGTGCCGCGTGGCTTCTTACCGGGAGTTTATTTGCTGTAACTGGCCGGTCAACCTGAAAGCATAAACATAAACTATGGAACCTGAATTAAACGAGACAAAGAATAACACCGGTTACTGGCCTTCCGTGCTGCTTGCCGGCCTGATTTTCGGCTTGATTTCTTTCGCCCTCACGATCGGGGCAGGGTATTATACGATTAATGCCCAGGTGACAACCTCAGTAGTCAATCCGTCGACAATCATCGGAGCCATTACCTGCCTGATTACGGCATTCGGAGGCATGCTCGCCGTATGGCATTACAGTGGAGCACAGCAGGGCATCATTGTTATCGGAAGAGGTGCACTGGTAGGGTTGCTGACCGGGGTGGTTATTGCAATAATCGGTCTGCTTTTGAGTAATGTCGTCTGGCCGCTGATCGACCCCGGTTATACCGATAAAATTATCGATGCCACGATACGTACCATGCATGCGCGCGGAATGACGCAGGAGCAGATTCAGAAAATGACAGATATGATGCATTCGGGATCTTCCTGGAAATCGGTTGGTTATCTTGTGAATGTTATTCTTTTCGCATTTCTGAATATGATAACCGGCATGATCGGCGCCAAACTGTTTTCGAAGTACGACGATAACCCTGATACTGTATAACCTCTCCATTGGAAAACAACCCGCGACCATTTACAACACCGCCAGCCTCCTGGTTCGAACGAAACGGCTTTCCGGAATGGCTGGTTGGGCTTGCGTGGTGTGTAATGGCATGGGTTTTGTTTCAGTTTATCGGTTCTATCCTGACGGTAATATTCATCGTCATAAAGGAAGGTCATATTTCTGCCCTGAACGGAGAACAGATCCTCGGGCAGCACCTGGGACTGGTATTCCTGGGAAATTCACTGGCTGAATTTCTTTCCCTGGGAGTAGGCACCTGGGTGGTTTGTATGCTGGCTGCTCCGGGCGGGAAAGTGAGCTCCATGGCAGGGTTTAATACACCTGCACACACGGAGAGATTGCTGTTGCTCGCATTTTTGTTATTTATCGCTCTTCAGCCTTTTGTTTGGTTCCTGGGCTGGCTCAATGCACTGATCCCTCTTCCTCAGACTCTCGTAAAACTGGAGCAGATGCAGGATTCCATGATTAAGGACTTTCTGACAGGCAATAAAGTCGTCTGGCTGTTGCTGATCGAGGTCGCACTGGTTCCCGCACTTTTCGAGGAATTTATGTTCCGCGGATTTTTACTTAACATACTTAAACGTGCATGGGGACCCACCCTTGCGATTATTGCATCCGGCGTACTGTTTGGATTGTATCACGTCAGGTTTTCCCAGCTCATCCCTCTTTCTTTTTTGGGAGTTATGTTGGGAGTGCTGGCCTGGCGGTCAGGGACGATTTACCCGGCGATGATTGCTCATTTTGCCAATAACGGATTGGGCATTATGATGGCGGCCTATGCCCCCGGCTTCGCATTTTCGGGCAACAGTACAGGCGAAATGCCCCCCGTGATCTGGATAGTGCCGAGTATATTGGTTTCCGCGTGCTTGTTATATCTTTTTATAGCAGAATCAAAACATAACGACAGAGGAATCGCTCATGTTCAACAGAAAGAATCCGGATGAAATACAAAACTGGAGTTGTGTCTATGAAACAACGACAGAATATGATGCCAACCTGGCCAAAAGCTACCTGGAAAGCCGGGGACTCGTAACCCGCATTATCTCCAAGCGCGACTCGGCTTTCAATCTTAACGTAGGCGATCTGGCTGTAATCTTTTTGTATGTTCCGGACAATGAAGAAGCTCAGGCCCGCGAAGCCATACGCGAGTGGGAGGGTAATGATTCGGAGACAGAGGATGATGAGAACGAGAAAGAAGCCGAGTGAATGAACTGGGAAAACGGGTCCTGCTGGCTTTCATAGCGGCACCTTTGTTTATCTTTCTGATCTGGCTGGGAGGATGGTATTTCCGTGTGCTTATGGTGGCCATCAGTCTCCTGATACAGCACGAAATGCTCTCTATGCTGCGCAAAGCCGGCATGCCCGGAAATCCCGTTTTTACGTATCTTTTTGGGATATGGCTGCTGGGTTATTCCTTCTGGCCTTATGCCGGCGGCATAGGTCTTGCCATACTGGTTGCGCTCTTTATCACAGAGACGCTCCGCCCCCGCCCGGAGATGCTTAAGACCGCCTCTGCAACGTTATTTTGCGGGTTCTATGCTCCTGCCGGTTTGCTGACATTCCAATGGCTCCGGTTTTCAGAAGGCCCGTGGGAGGGGTTTATCGTCGTGCTGGGGTTGTTGCTCATGGTATGGGGGAATGATACTTTTGCTTATTTCACAGGAAAAAAATTGGGGAAACATCCGCTTGCACCGGCCATCAGTCCCAAGAAGACGTGGGAGGGATTTCTGGGCGGAATCCTGGGTGCCGCAGCAGGACTTTTCCTCGTCTGGCTCGTTTTCAAAGATTCTTTCCCGTTTTCACTGGCGGTTTCAATCGGTCTGGTTATTGTTGTGAGTATTTTCGGACCGGCAGGGGATCTTGTCGAAAGCCAGATTAAGCGGGAGGCCGGCGTTAAAGATTCTGGAGTCCTTCTACCCGGGCACGGCGGATTTTTCGACCGCTTTGATGCACTGTTGCTGAGTTCTGTTGCCGTGTCATTCTATCTTGGCATCCTGTACGGGAATCCCCATGGCACCTTTTGAGCTGAGCTGGCAACCTGTGCAATTGCCCCTCAAACATACTTTTACCATTTCACGGGGGGCAAAATACCGGGCACAGAATGTCTTTATCCGTTTGGAATCCGGGGGAATAATCGGTTACGGAGAGGCGGCACCCAACATCCGATATAATGAGACGCCCGAATCTGTCATTTCCTTCCTTAAAAAAGTAAACGTCGCCGGGACCGGGAACATTTATGATATCTCCAAAATAATGGAGCATATTGTTGCCATCGATCCTCATCAGGCCTCCGCACATGCCGCCGTCGAGATGGCTCTCTGCGACTGGATAGGCAGAAAATTGCAGTTGCCGCTGCATCGCCTATGGAATGCACCCTCCACAACAGGCCCCCAAAGCTCTGTGACACTGGGGCTGGGAAACCCTGATGAACTGGAGCAAAGACTGGAAGAAACTTCGGATTATCCGGTGCTGAAGGTAAAACTGGGCGGAGAGCATGATCGCGAAATCATCCGGATGATCCGGAGGCACACAGATAAAACATTATGGGTTGATGCCAACGAAGGATGGAAGGATCCGGCCGTGGCCCTGGAGATGATCGAATTCCTGTCTGATGAAGGAGTTGCCCTTATAGAACAGCCAATGCCTGCGGACCGGATTGAAGATATCTCCCGGCTCAGGAACCAAACTTCCGTCCCGATTTTTGCTGATGAAGGTTTTACCGGAAAAGAATCGCTCGCCGTGATCGCTGAAGCTTATGACGGGGTTAACATCAAACTTATGAAAATCGGAGGAATGATCCCCGCGCTGCGCACCATTTCCAGGGCCCGTCAATTGGGATTAAAGGTCATGGTTGGTTGCATGCTGGAATCTTCGTTAGCCAATACGGCGGCGGCTATTGTAAGCTTATTTGCCGATCATGCCGATCTGGACGGCCCGTTTTTGTTGGCAGAGGATCCTTTTGAAGGGTTCAGGTTATCTGATGATGCCCATATTCAATTGAATGAACAGCCGGGCTTGGGTGTTACCCTGACACATACAGCTCACATTAATTTCGACAGAGAGTAACATTCAGATGAGGATTCTTATTACGGGAGGCACCGGTTTTATCGGCCGGCATATAACAGCATTCCTTCGCGAACAGGGGCATCAAATTGTCATTTTGAGTCGGAATCCTGCTAAATACGATTCTCAGGAGAGAGAGGGGGTTTCCATTGAGCCCTGGCCGGATTCAATGGGAGATATGATGAATGAAGTAGATGCCGTGGTTAATCTGGCGGGTGAGAATCTGTTCAGCCGTAGGTGGACTCCATCTGTAAAAAGAAGGATCCTGGAAAGCCGTATTAAAACGACACAGGCATTGACAGACGGGTTCAGCCGGGCGGATGCAAAGCCGAAGGTATTGGTTTCTGCATCGGCAGCAGGTTATTACGGCAGCCGCGGCCGGCAACGAATTAAAGAAACGATGCCGCCGGGAGAAGATTTTCTGGCTGTGGTATGCCGGCAATGGGAGGCGCAGGCCCGGAAAGCGGAGAAATCGGGTATCCGCGTGGCCATCGCACGATTCGGCCTGGCCATGCATCCCGATGGCGGTGTTTTGTCCAGGTTGATTCCTCCGTTCCGTTTCGGGGTCGGAGGACCGTTGGGAAGCGGGCGCCAGTTCCTTCCATGGATACACGTAGCGGATCTCTGCCATGCCATAATATTTCTGCTCACTTCCGGAGATCGGGAAGGGCCTTTTAACGTTGCAGCGCCTGCTCCGGTAACGATGCGGTGGTTTTGTGCAGATTTAGGCCGGGCGATGCATCGTCCTTCGTGGCTGCCGGTGCCCTCGTTTCTTCTTGACCTGATACTTGGTGAGGCAGCCGGAGCTATTACTGCCAGCCTGCGTATTGTACCGCAAAAACTCCTGGACAGCGGCTTTACCTTTCGGTTTCCGGAGCTAAAACCTGCACTTCAGCAGTTATTGAGAGGCAGGGACGGAACTTGAAACGGGTTGCCGGGGAGGCGGCATGATAGTCCACATACGTACCCCTTCCCTTGTGCCGGCAATAACGTCGATATCCCCATCTCCATCGAGATCGGTTATCACCGGATAACTCATTGAAGCCGTAGGCAGGTTAAACAAACGTGAACGGTTTGTGAGGTTCCATGCGTACAAACGTCCAAACGATGCCAGCGTAACCAGCTCATCATGATTATCATAATTAAAATCTGCAAAATGGGGAGCCCACTTGTCGCTCATCGGCTGCCCCATGTTTTCCGTGAAAAGCAGTTTCCCATCCGTTTTGAAGAGAAAGACCGACCCGTTATCCGTTCCGGTGAGTATCGTATGCACATGCTCCGTATGCACTGAATCGATAGAGATGTCCAGATCCCGGACGACGGGTTGCCCCACAATGGCAGAGTTTCCTACATAAAGTGCTCCCATATGCAGCCGGCCTCCGTCGAGTGTATCATAAGGGGCATTGCGATAGGCGTTCAGGCTGTCCGAGAGCATTCTCTTGGGACCGATGGTGTACAGATAGCCGTTGGCAGCTCCCAACAAGAGCTGGTTGTCCGCAAATACAGGGGTATCGGACAATGTGGCAGGAGCAAACACGGGAAATCCCGATCGGGCGCTGCCATAGCGATTCCAGGCAAATAGGGCATTTCCGGCGACTGCCCATACCGACCATTCGTTCTGAAAACGGGTAAAAGCCGGTTTATGCGTAATAATCGTATTGGTTTCTACCGGCCAGCCCGGGATATCTTTTCCCAGCCCGTTGAGCACGTGCAGTTTTCTGTCTGCCGTAGCGACAATCAGCTCCGGTATACCGTCGCGGGTGACGTCAGCGACAGCCAGAGGCGAGGTGATCGCTTCGTTCAGTATGATGGGGAACTTTGGGAGCAAATCGCCATTGGCATTCCAGGCATAAATCTTGTTGCCGGAAGCAATCAAAACCGCATTTCGGCCATTGCCGTACCAATCGTAAATCACGGGAGACCCTACAGGAGTATCTCCGATGGTCGCCATCTGATTCAGGATGGAACCGTCTGCTGCGAGGATTGATATTTCGCCGCCCTTGGTGGCCACAACAAGTTCGTTATGTGCATTCCCTCCCAGATTACCCATCGCAGGCTCGCCGCTCAGAGGGCTGCCATCCGTCGAGAAAACCCACCGTTCCCGATAAGGTCTGTTCGACTTGTGGGTCGAGTACGTGTGCGCCAGCAACGATAACTTATCGGGGCCCTCACGCGTGAGACTTGCTCCGAGAGTTTCGAATTGAGTCGTGATAGCCGAAACGGTATTTGTCGGATGCAGGTACGATTTAATATATTGCTGGAAATGACCGCTTTGCACGAAGAAAAAAGCACTCGTCTCCTCAGGAAAATCGCGGCGGATGGATTTGTAGTAGTCGGAATAATACATAACCCTCCGATGACTCCAGTCGGATTGCAGCCGGGTGACCAACCCCAGCCGGGGAGCCAGCACCACTGAGGCGCCTGTTGTGCCTGCGTAGAATGTGGAATAGGTGCAGAGCGGGGTACCGAGGAGGCGGGCGAAGAGCCGGCTGCGGATGTAATAGCCGCTCCCGGTTTGCTGAATGATGTTTTCATCGGCCAGGTTCGACAAAAGGTCCTCGAAAGAGCTGGCATCTTTCAGACGCCGGATGAAGATGTTTTCGCCTACCGAAAGGAATCCTCCCGGATCAAAGGTGACGAATGCCCACTCCGGATCCAGCGTATTTTTAAACTGCTGATAGAGGGCGGGCTGCGCCTGGAGTAGAGAATCGAATGCTGTAGGATGGCTTATAGTGTCCGCCCGCATCGCTTCAGGAGCCTGCATCAGGGCAAAAGCGGCGGCATCGGAAGGGATATAACGCAAAAGCTCAAAATGCCGCGGTTTTCCCGACAACGCCCGGATCAATGCCGTCTGCGTACTATCGGGTCCTAAGGGAACAGTGGCTTTAATAGTGATCCTTTTGTTGTTTGCCGTATCGACGGAACTGACATGCAGATCGACCGGTTTCAGTCCCTGAAAAGCTCCTTCCACCATTGGCCGGTATTTGAGACCCGTTTCCAGGTTGACCCACCGGTCGAGATGCCCGGCATTTAAAACCAGCGTTCCGGGCTGGAGAGGGGTACGTTTTACATCAAGTGCCGGAATCAGTCCAAGATAGGCGCGGATGGACTCCTCAATCCCATAACTGCTTTCGGAGAACAAGATCCAATGGTTAAGGCGTGTAATATAGATCACCAGGTTTTTCAGGAAGAGTTTTCGTATCGGGATGTCGTGGAACAGGTATTTCTGCTGCGAATAGGCACGGGTGTAGGCGGTGTCGATGCTTTTGAGCAAATCATGATCCCCGGAAGCCACCCAGACCGGCGTCCATCGGTTAGCCTTTTCCGGAAAAAGGATCATGGCCCGCGTCATAATCGGCCCGGAAGAGGGGATAGTCAGCTTCTGTACAACCGGAATCGCCGTCCCACTGAGATCGTCAAAGAACGACATATACTTTTTTTGCAGCGCCTGACTCAGCGTGGTAGAATCGGCAAATACCAAAACGGCAGGTGCATATCCGGGGATAACCTTGTACCAGGGCTTATCAGGTATCTTGCTGCACGAGAAAACCAGTGATGAAAGTATGAGTATCCACAATAACCCCGACCTTAAAAAAAGAACGGGATTCGAGGATCGTTGTTTTGACATCGAGTGATTAGCTCGTATCATAAGCAAAGTGGTAATAAAATCGCGGTTAGAGTTGTCTGCCCGGCAGCCGAATGCCGCCTGCCCGCATAAAAGTAACCTTTTTTGCGATAAATGAATTTTTTGAATCCATTTTTTTTGGTCGGACTGGCAGCGGTCGGTATTCCGCTGGTGATCCACCTGATCAATCTGCGTAAGCCGGAACGGATTGCGTTTTCTACAACCGCTTTCCTGGAAGAACTGCGCAAAAGCACGATTCGGCGGCTGCGAATCAGGGATTATCTCCTGCTGGCATTGCGGATACTCGCCATCATCTTTTTCGTTCTCGCTCTGGCAGGTCCGTTTTTACCCGGACAATGGGCCGGATCGGCGTCTTCGGACGAGCCGGTCGTATATGCCGTCATGTTGGATAACAGCCCGAGTATGGGGCAGATCGATAAAAACGGCCCTTATGAAGTACAGGCGAAAAACCTGCTGCGACAATTTATACAGCATGCGCGCAAGCAGGACCGGTTCCTGATGGTAAATACGAATGGAGAACTATCCAATTCTAATATTCTGGATCGTGATGCCGCGTTGCAGTGGCTTGATCAGGTGAAGATCGAAAATAGCGGTGATTTTATCAAAGAACGGCTGGATCGCATCTATCGTGATCTGAAGGGACGCCCGGATGTACGGCAAATGGGGATCTGGGTGACCGACGCGCAGCAAACCGTGATGCATGAAGCCATCCCGGAATGGCGGAAGCAAAATGCCCGGTACGATTTGAAATGGCGGTTTTTCAAAATCGGAGAAAAGGCGCAGGACAATATGGCCATCAGCAATATCAGCCTTAAAAGTTCGATCATAAGCCGTAACCATCCATTCACGCTGCAGGTCAGTGTCCGCAATTTCGGGGAACATCCGGTAGAAAACGCCTTTTTGTCGCTGCAGATAGGGAAAAAGATTCTCGGTCAGTATCAGGTGAAACTGAATGCAGAAGGGTCGGGTCAATATTTGTTTGAGGTATCACCTGGTGACGGAGATTATACGCGGGGTGTCTGCATCCTTGAGGGAGACCCTTTCGGGTTTGATAACAAACGATACTTTTCCGTTCATTTGCCTGCCCACAAGAGGATTCTGCTGGTGCAGCCGTCCCCAGGTCCTGACAAGGAACATGCGGAATACCTGGCTAACGCCCTGAACGCCGCCCGGGAGACCGGTTCGGCAGTAACTATAAAAACCGTCCTCCCCGGTCAGCTGACCGACCAGGATTGGAACAATGCCGATGCCATCATCCTGAACGGACTCCGGACGATCCCCGCCTATCTGAGTGATCCGCTGAAAAACTATGTTCAGTATGGTCACGGTCTGGTGATTTATCCGTCTCCCCGGGCGGATATTGCAAGTTATAATAAATTTCTGAGTTCGCTTGGGATCGGACAGGTTTCCGGAATCCGGGGCGTTTGGGGGGCATTTAAGCAGGTTGGGCGATTCCAGGCAGTCCACGGGGGCCATCCTGTTCTGAATGAGATTTTTGATCTCAAAAAAAATGAACGTATTCATATCAGAGAACCGCGTTTGTTCTGTTACTGGGTGTTTTCACCGGCGGAAAACGGAAATACACACACTATCATAAGCAGCGACTTGCGTGAACCCCTGTTGCTTGAAGGACAGTATGGAAAAGGCAAAATACTGCTTTCGCTGATTGGAAACGATCCGGGCTGGTCGGATTATGTCAGCAATCCTCTTTATGCGCCGGTTCAGTATCGTACTGCGCTCTACGCCGCCTCGCTGCACGAAGGCGGCTTGCGTACCTATACCATGGGCAGGCCGTTTGTGTCTCTGCTGAATGCCCGTGTCAATGATGTTGCTATCGAAATGAACGGCAGGACGATACATCCGGAAGTGATACCGGTACGGCAGGGAACGCGCATCCGCTATTCCGCCGAAGCATGGACACCCGGCTGGGCCGTTGTGAGGTATGGCGGGAAAAAAAAATACATCGCCGTCAATCCCGATATAATTGAATCTGACTTTGCTACGTTAGATATTAAAGAACTTCACGCAAAATTGAATGATCTTTTATATAATAACGGTATCGTTGACGTCAGCCGGGCAGGTCCGGCGGGTGTTGACAGAGCCATCGAAGCAGCCGGTTACGGCCGGGAGATATGGTACTGGTTCCTTTGGCCGGGCCTTCTGACATTGCTTGCGGAAAGTGTTATTTCTAAAAGATATAAAATATGATACGAATGCATGATTGACGTCGGGACACAGACATATTCTTCTATCGTGTTTATCATTCTCACAGGAGTGGTGATGTTCGGGTCATTCGTATTGTCATTGATCACGATATCCAACGCTATTCGTCTGCGCAACGTGATGCTCTCCTGGAAGACAGGGAAACTGGCAGGCTACCCGCTCTTTTCAACATTGTTTCTCCTGCTGTGTCTTGTGTTGGCGGTCTTTGCTTTTTCCCACCGTATCTCTATCAGTGCGTTCGTTGTGGCTGCGTATATTCTCACCGGGATCAACTGGTTTTCGGCAAGTTTTCTGATGTCCAGACGTTATATCACAGATCACGGGATTGTGAAAAACATCAACGACCCGGCCCAGACCGTTGCCTGGAGCCGCATCAACGATTATTTAGAGAGAAACAACGAGCAATATTGTGAGTTCACCTTTTTTTATAGCCAGTTTGATGAATGCATAGGGTGCTCCCGCTCGGTACGGCTGGAAGTTGACGTACCTCATAAAATGGCAGAGCGCTTCCGGAAAGTGTTGAATTATAAACTGGGGAGGCGGTTCCGCCAGGATTTGGCACAGCTCAGCGGTTTTGAGCAGTTTAAGTTTTAATTAATGAAAGAAAGATTTTTAAGACAACTGATTATTTGTTAAGCGATACAACAACGTATCCCCGCGAGCGGGCTCTGCTTGTGGGAATTTACGGGCGGGACGTTCCCAAAACGATTGCTTCCGAACATCTCGAAGAACTAAGGCGGCTAACCGACACGGCAGGAGGGGAAACTATTCTGCAGATGTTGCAAAACCGCGATAAGGCCGATGTTGTCACGTATGTGGGGAAAGGTAAACTCCGGGAACTCAGGGAAATCATCAACGAGAAGGCCATTGATCTGGTTGTTTTTGACGATGAACTGACCCCGACCCAGGCGCGCAACATCCAGAGGGAGATAAAAGCCAAGGTCATCGACCGAAGCGGACTCATCCTGGATATTTTCGCTCTGAGAGCCAGGACGGCGGCGGCAAAAACGCAGGTCGAATTGGCACAACTGCAATATCTGCTGCCACGACTCACCCGCGCATGGACGCACCTGTCGCGTCAGAAGGGAGGCATCGGAACGAAAGGTCCTGGGGAAACACAAATCGAAACCGACCGTCAGATGATCGGGAAGCGGATTTCTCTGCTGAAGGAGAAACTGGCTGCTCTCGAGCGACAGCGGGCAACCCAGCGCAAAGGACGGAGCAATATCCCCCGGCTGGCACTGGTCGGCTACACAAATGCAGGGAAGTCGACACTGCTGAATGCGTTGACCGAGACAAAAGTACTGGCTGAAGACCGGTTATTTGCCACTCTCGATTCAACGGTGCGCCGTCACCAGGTAGGGAATCAGCAAATCCTGCTCTCCGATACTGTGGGGTTCATCCGGAAATTACCGCATCATCTTATCAGTTCCTTTAAGTCAACCCTGGATGAGATTCGTGAGTCCGATATCCTCATCCATCTGGTCGATGCCGGTTCGCCACAGGCCGATGATTATGTTCATGTAGTACGAAAGACTCTTCATGAACTAAATGCCGCTGAAAAACCGGTGATCCTGGTCTTCAACAAAGTTGATCTGATAGAAGATACCGGGCGCATCCGGGCGCTTCAGGCCGATTATCCGAATGCCGTCTGGATATCTGCCGGACAAAAGATCGGGTTGAACCGGCTTGAAGAAGAGATTCTTAATGTGATTTTGAGAGATTTTGTCGATAAATATTATGAGATTCCGGTAGGAGCCTATAAAGCGGTTTCGTTCATATTTGATCATGCGGAAGTTTATGCACGAAAATTTGCAGGCGACAAAATTTGTATACATTTTCGTATTCATAAAAGAGACCTTGGAACACTCAACCACATGCTTCATCCCCGGCAAAATGGGGTGACAGAACAGTACAAATCTTCGAAATGATAAATGTTATGTGGGTAAGAGACCTGATTAAGGATATTGAACCGATATATATCACCGATGGAATCGATCATGCTCTTGAGCATATACGGGACCTGGAGATAGAGAAACTGCCTGTTGTCGATGCCGAAACGCGACAGGTCGCCGGCATCATGTCTGCCTCCGATTTGCAGCGGCATGAAGGGGAAGAGCAGCCGGTGGGAAAGATCCTGGAGCCGGGCGAGCCGATCCTTGTGCATCCTGAGCAGCATATTTTTGAGGTTACAGGGTTATTGCTGCGCAACAAAGTGCGGTTCCTGCCGGTGGTGGATGAAGAAGGCCGGTACCTCGGCATCGTATGGCGAAAGCATCTGTTTGGGTCGTTGTCCGACATGCTCAGTCTTTCTGAGACAGGGTCGGTTATTACAGTGGCGGTCGAACAGGCCAATTATGTACTCTCGGACATCATACGTTTTATAGAGCAGGAAGAAGCCCGTGTCCTGGGATTAACGGTTGAGACGCATCAAAACTCCAAAACCATAAAACGGGTATCGGTCAAACTCGATCAGACAGATGTGTCCCGGGTGGTAGCCTCGCTTCGCCGCCACGGATATGTCGTCCAGAGCGAATCAAAGGACGATATGATCGAGATGGAATATGAGCAGCTTGCCGATGAATTTCTGCGTTTCCTCGAAATCTGATAACTTTCTCCCTTTGTTCGTGTGGTTATTTTCGGATGTAAGGGGTCGATGGCGGGAATAGAACTGTACATGTGCCGCAATCATGTGTATATTGCCCGTGCGGAACGGCGTCATTCCCGGCGCCGGCCTAACCTGAAACCGAGAAGTTGTCTCCATTTTGCTGAATCCCCGTAAAGCCCCCGGTTTACTTGTAACATGTTTGCTGATTATTGGTCCGATTACTGTCGCATATGCCCAAAAGGCCGGACCCTCCTACGACGCCTTCTTCAGGGGAGTTTATCAGTATGATCACGGTTTTTTCCGGGAATCTATTTCGACATTTGAAGCCTTTCGGAAGAAATATCCGCATCATGCCCTTGACGAATCCGCTTTTTATTATGAAGTAAAAGCCAAAGCACAGGCCGATTCCACCCGGACGGCCGCTTTCTACGGGCAGTACTTGAAGCAATACCCGGAAGGAAGCAAGGCCCGGGATTTGTTGGTCGAGTTGGCAATCCGGGCCGGCAAATCCGGAAAGTATGCCGAAGCGCTGAATGATTATCAGAAGGCTTTGAAACATGAAGGATCTTCCATATCAGATGCTAAAATCTACTACTGGATGGGTGAGTCGGCAGCATCAAAGGGAGATGATGACCAGTCGCGCAGTTATTACATGGCGGTAGCTGATAAATTCCCTAAATCAAAATGGGCTCCTCATGCTTTATATGCGCGGGGCCGGTCGTTCCTCAACCACGGAGATTATAAAGACGCCTCTGCCGACTTCGAGTTGTTGAAAAAGAGATACCCCAACGACCCGGTTACCCGGCGGATCGGAACGGCGCTGGGGGAATCCTATTATAAACAAAAGCAATTTACCAAAGCGATAAAGGCCCTGAAAAAAGCTATTCCTTATCTGGATGATCAGGGAACCTCGAAAGCCGTCTATCTGATTGCGGAAAGCTATAACTATCTCAATAATTATAAAGAAGCTTCTAATTATTACCTTCGCTATATAAATCTGAACAAGGGTACGGATAAAGTCCGGCTGGCCTATTACGGACTTGGCTGGGTGTATAACAAACAGGGCATCTATCATTGGGCTGCGGATGCTTTTGCCAAAGCATCCGCCGGAAATGATGTGATGGCGCGTAAGGCGCTGTATTATAAAGCGGTAAACGAGAAGCTTGGAGGTAAATACAAAGATGCGCTCGAAACTTTTCATGAATTTGGCAAGCGCTACAAAACGGGGATGTGGGTACAGGAAGCTTATTATGAATGGGCGGTTACGGCATTCCAGACCGGCCGTTATGTGGAGGCGATTGAGACCTGCCTGAACCTGATACGAAATAATGCGCCTCTCAAAAAACCGGGTGAGGTGTTCTCGTTGCTGGGGCAGGCTTATTTTGCCAATCATGAATATACGCGGGCCGAACAGGCTTTTGACCAGGCTGCACAGGCCGGCAACGCCAAGCCGGATGTCAAACGGCAGGCGCGTTTCCAGAAGGCATGGGTGATGTACGAAAATCAGGCATATAAACAGGCACAACCCATTTTCCAGGAGCTTTACAATCAGGATCCCCAAAGCAGTATCGGTCAGCAGGCTTTATTCTGGAGTGCCGACTCATATTATCATATGGACAAATTTGGTCCGGCTGCTTCCCAGTTTCAGGCGTTTATCAAACAATATCCAGGAAACAAACAGGCAGGTGCGGCGAGGTATTCTCTGGGATGGGCTTATTTCAAAATGGCGGAGTATAAAAAAGCTATTCCGCCGTTTCAGTCGTTCCTGAAGAATTATAAGCCTCCTCCTATTGCACTGTTTCCGTACGACACCGATACCGAGCTTCGCATAGGGGATGCCTATTATGCGTTGAAAGATTATGACAATGCCATCAGCTATTATCAGAAGGCGGAAAGCTCCAAAGACGGAGGGGATTATGCCCTCTACCAGATTGCAAACAGCTATTACCGCAATAACCAGTCATATGAAGCAGTAACGACTCTGCGCAACCTGCTGAGCAAATATCCTAACAGTTCTCTTGCGCAGCAGGCACAGTATAACATCGGCTATATCTATTTCCTGACCGGAAATTATGAGCAGACGATAGACGAATTTCATACCGTCATCCGGAAATATCCGGGTACATCGTGGGCTGCGCGGGCACAGTATAATATTGGGGATGCCTATTACAATGCAGGCAAATATGAAAAAGCAGTTGCGGCATACAAAAAAGTACTTGACCAATATCCTAAAAGCGGCCTGATTATCGATGCCGTCAACGGCATCCAGTACGCCCAAATCGCCTCCGGGAAAGCAGATTCCAGCTCGTCGGTGTTAACCGCATTCCTAAGCAAACATCCCCAGTCGAACATGGCCGATCGCCTGCGATTCCGGCAGGCAAAAAACCTGATGCAGTCGGGTGACTATAAATCGGCGATTTCGTCTTTCAAAGAGTATATACGGATTACAAATAACAAGCGGATGGCCGCCGAGGCTTATTTCAACCTGGCCGATGCATATGAGCAGATTAACGATATTCCTGAGGCAAAAGCAGCTTATCAGGTTATTGTGGACCAGTATCCCCAGTCGGATCGGATGCCGGTAGCATTGCTGAACCTGGGGCGGCTGAGCCGGGATGCCGGCGACTATCAGGCCGCTATCGGATATTATCAGAAACTGCTGGGTAAAGGTAATAATTATCGTCTGGAAGCATTAACCGGCTTGGGACAAACGTATCTCTCATTAAATCAGCCCGAAAAGGCGAAGGAGCAGTTCGGAGAGGGACTAAAATATCGCCCTGATGATGATCTCAGCCGGCTCGGACTTGGTCAGGTGGCACTTATGCAGAAAGATTATGATCAGGCTTACAGCACCTTCAGCCAACTGGCCGCGGAGAGCACAGCAGAGCCGGGTGCTCGTGCTCAGTATTATCTGGGGCTGACGCTTCAGGATCAGGGAAAATATCAGGATGCCCTCAAGGAATTTTCAAAGGTAAAAGTGCTGTATGTGTCCTATGCAAAATGGGTATCACAGGCTATGTTGCACATGGCACAGTGTTATAAGGCGTTGAACAATAAGACCGATGCCCAAAACACGCTTTCTTCACTCATACACGATTATCCGGGAAGTATCGCCGCAAAAAAAGCCGGGGAGTTGTTAAAGCAAAAATAGATGGAACAGACGATTAATCCCGCCGCTGCCCTGAATGGTACCCTCGAACTTCCTGCTGATAAGTCTATTTCACACCGTGCAGCCATGTTCGCTGCTATTGCTGATGAGCCTTCAGAAATCGGCGGCTTCTCCGATGCCGCCGATCCGCAGACCACACTCAAATGCCTGAGGCAGTTGGGGGTCTCCGTCCGTCATGAAGGCTCACGGGTGATTATACAGGGAGTCGGGCGCAACGGTTTGAAGCAGCCCCGGCAATTGCTGGATTGTGGCAATTCGGGAACAACCATGCGCCTGCTGTCGGGGATCCTCGGCGGTGCAGGTATCGAGGCTACACTGATAGGCGACTCTTCACTGAGCCGGCGGCCGATGCGGCGAATCATCGATCCCCTTCGCCTGATGGGGGTGGAAATACAGGCACAGGATGATAATTTCGCCCCGCTGCATATTTCCCGGAAACAGCCGTTAAGGCCGCTGCATTTCCCTCTGCCTGTGGCAAGCGCCCAGCTGAAATCCTGCATTTTGTTAGCAGGACTTTTTGGCGGGAAGCCAACCGTAGTTGTCGAGGATCTGCCGAGCCGCGATCATACGGAACGGCTCCTTGGTCTGACGGTAGAGGTAGAAGAAAACAAGAGGATCATATCGAGCAGCCGTGATCAAAAGATTCCTGCCCAGACTTATCAGATACCCGGCGATTTTTCGTCAGCAGCCTTTTGGCTGGTAGCCGCTTCCATCGTTCCGGACAGTCATATCATCCTGAAGAACGTGGGCGTTAATCCCACCCGGTCTTCAACTCTTGCCATACTGACGCGAATGGGGGCTTCCGTGCGATGCGAAAACCAGAGATCTGCCGGAGCCGAACCGGTGGCCGACCTGGCGGTTGATTATCAAAAACTTGTCCCAACAGTAATTACGGGGGATGAGATCCCGAATTGTATCGACGAGATTCCCATTCTGGCCGTGGCTATGGCATTTGCAGAGGGAGATTCGCGGATTGAAGGGGCCATAGAACTGCGCTACAAAGAGAGCGATCGTCTTATGGCTGTTGCCCGGCTTCTTGAAGCATCGGGGATAATGGTCGAGGAAAAAAGAGATGGCCTGCTGATTCATGGCAATGGAGGACGGACAATCAAAGCGGCACGGCATTACAGTTATGACGACCACAGGATCGCCATGGCTGCCGGCATCCTTGCTCTTCGCGCCGATGAGCCTTCCATTATTGATGGAGCAGAATGCGCGGCGATTTCCTATCCTTCATTCTGGATGAATCTGACAAATCTTACCAATGGGCGTTGACCGTTTTCCATAAGAAGCCCTTTTCCTGCCAAAGAAGAGAGAATGTCCCCTCTTTAGTGTCAATACGTCATATTTCCAGGAGAGATCGTGCCATTGGCATATCGATTGAGAGAAAGAATTCTACAATAGAAACAAACGATAAATGCTATGACAGAATTTGATCTCGAACACTATTTTAACCGCGTCGGCAGGGACATCCAGGGTTTTATGGACCGCCTGACTAAAGAAAGTACGCCGGGATTTAATCCTTCGGCCGATGTCAGCGAAGACGATGAGGCCGTGCGTATCGAAATGGATCTGCCCGGTATGAGCAAACAGGATATTGCGATTTCTTATAAGGAGAGAATCCTTACAGTAAAAGGTACACGGAAAATCGAGGCCGGAGAAGAACGGGCGTACCACCGCAGAGAGCGGCGTCCAGGGAGTTTCTCCCGTTCATTCCCTGTGACAGGAAAAATTGACAGCAATGCCGTGAAAGCAACATTTAAAGACGGAGTGCTGACAATACTTCTGCCGAAAACGGAAACGCAGGCAACATCAACAACAATACCAATCAATTAAGAACTCTTAAACAAAGAAAAACGAAATTATGGGCAAGATTATAGGAATCGACCTCGGAACAACCAATTCGGTAGTTGCCGTAATGGAAGGTAATGATCCGGTAGTTATCCAGAATTCGGAAGGCGGACGCACCACCCCGTCCGTCGTTGCGTTCTCCAAAGACGGTGAACGCCTGGTTGGCGCACCGGCCAAACGGCAGGCTATCACCAACTCCGATCGCACGATCTCTTCGATCAAGCGTTTTATGGGGCGCCGGTATGACGAGGTTTCCAGTGAAATCAAGAACATCAATTACAAAATCGTCAAGGCCGACGATGGCACGGCACGCGTGGAAGTCGAGGACCGTCTCTATGCGCCACAGGAAATTTCGGCTATGATTCTGCAGAAAATGAAGCAGACGGCGGAAGAATATCTGGGCGGAAAAGTTACCGAGGCAGTTATCACAGTGCCTGCTTACTTCAACGATGCACAGCGCAAGGCAACCCAGGAAGCAGGGGCGATCGCAGGGCTGGATGTTAAACGGATCATCAATGAACCAACAGCTGCAGCTCTTGCCTATGGCCTCGATAAGAAGGAGAATGAAGTAATCGCGGTCTATGACCTCGGCGGCGGAACATTCGATATATCTATTCTTGAGCTGGGAGACGGGGTCTTCGAAGTGAAATCTACCAACGGGGATACCCACCTCGGCGGCGACGACTTCGACGCCCGGATTATCGATTTCCTTGCCGATGAATTCAAGAAATCGGAAGGCATCGATCTGCGTAAGGATCCCATGGCCATGCAGCGCCTTAAGGATGCTGCTGAAAAAGCAAAAGTCGAGCTTTCCAGCTCTATGAAAACCAATGTGAATCTGCCTTTTATTACGGCCGATAACTCCGGACCCAAACACCTGAATATCGATCTCACCCGTTCGAAATTTGAACAATTGGTGGATGACCTGGTTCAGCGTACGCTCGATCCATGTAAAAAGGCCATCGAAGGCGCTAAAATCAAAAAGTCGGAGATCAATCAGGTAATTCTCGTCGGAGGTTCCACGCGTATCCCGAAGATTCAGGAAGTAGTGAAGGAATTTTTCGGGAAAGAACCCAGCAAAGGCGTGAATCCTGATGAGGTCGTGGCGATCGGCGCGGCCATACAGGGCGGAGTGATGGGAGGAGACGTTAAAGACGTGGTACTTCTGGATGTCACACCGTTGTCGCTGGGTATCGAAACACTGGGCGGAGTAATGACCAAACTGATCGATGCCAATACTACCATCCCGACCAGTAAAACAGAAACTTTTTCGACAGCGGCTGATAGTCAAACCAGCGTTGAAATCCATATTCTGCAGGGTGAACGTGCTCAGGCTGTGGATAACCGTACGCTCGGCCGGTTCCACCTCGATGGCATTCCGCCTGCACCACGCGGCGTCCCGCAAATTGAAGTTAATTTCGATATCGACGCCAACGGAGTGCTGAATGTCAGCGCTAAGGACAAGGCTACTGATAAATCACAAAAAATCCGCATAGAATCATCCTCCGGACTTTCTGAAGAGGAGATCAAACGCATGCAAAATGCAGCTAAAGAACATGCGGAAGAAGACAAACAGATGCGTGATAGGGTCGAAAAGCTTAACAAGGCCGATCAGCTTATCTTTTCGACGAAAAAGCAGTTAGAGGAATATGGAGATAAGATCTCCGAGGACAACAAAAAGAAGATCCAGGATGCTCTTCAACATCTCGAAGAAATCCACAAAGCAGAAAAAGTGGATGAGGTCGACGGCGCCGTTGACGCCTTGAACAAAGCGTGGTCGGCTGCTTCAACGGAGATGTACGAGGCATCTGCCGGACAACAGCAAGGCGGCCAGCAAGCTGCCGGCGGTGGAGCCGGGCAAGAGCAACAAACCTCCGGCCAGGAAGGCGACACCAAAGACAGCGGCGAAGATGCCGTTGATGCCGACTTCGAGGTTGTAGATGATGACGATAAAAAGTAACGTTCGTCGCAACCAATAAGCGGTTTGTTACAAAGTAAAGCCGGATCATTTGGTCCGGCTTTTTTTGTATGGCAAAACTCATGGAGGATTTTTTAACGGGTCTATATCAAATACTGTGGGTAATTAATGGGTGCTTAACCTGGGTAAAGTCAATTCCGGAATTATCCCTTGAAGAAGTCCCAATAAACTAAAATGCATTTCCTCTTCCGTCCTCTCAAGTGGACCATAGGGGGGCGATAAGCGTTACTATCAGGCAACGAGGATAACAAAAAGGAGTCGGCATCCTTTCCCGCAACAGGCACCCGACTCCCAGGGTCGAACACCCACCTGTTCCAGATCCCGACTAACCATTGACATTACCTTAATCTATGAATAAGCTTAATTG
>CAZNHE010000004.1:28974-64695 GCA_964572735.1 uncultured Chitinophagales bacterium
TTGCTAATTGCTAATTGCTAATTGCTAATTGCTAATTGCTAATTGCTAATTGCTAATTGCTACGGATCAGTCTTATCATCTTCAAAGAAATAGCTCTTTTTTCATCAAATCCACGCCATCCAACATAGAACCTTTTTGATTCTGCACCGGATATTATCGATAATCAAAACGGCCTGACATTGCACCAACCTATGAATAAGCCCAACCGTAAACTGATGTTTCTAATCACACTCACTATAGATGATCGTTCTTTGTTCCTCATTGCTCCTAAACGCCAGTTCGATGATCCGGATCGTGTTCCTGGCCTGCCCGGCCGTTACAATCGGCTTTTCATTTTTCCGAATGACCTTATAAATATTTTCGTAATACTTCTGATAACAGCCGGGGATCGTCTCTATTTTTCCATCAAAATGTAATCCTTCAAATTCTGTGATCAGGTCCCCCCACAGATGATTTGCTTCCCTGCCCCAGTCTGAGCGGGCCGGAGATTTTCCCTGGTTGAGCGCTTCTTCCTGCGGATCCAGTCCGTATTTCACAAAAGATCCCTGAGTACCCTGGAGGATGAACCGGGGAAGCGGGGCACGAACCAGCATCCCTGCTTTTAAAGTAACCTTTAACCCAGGATAATGAAGAATGACCTCAAACTGATCGTCGGTCCGGCTTCCATCGCGTTGTTGCCGGATGTCCGCTGTTATGGCTTCCGGTAACCCGAATAGAATAAGCGCCTGATCGATAAGATGCGGACCGAGGTCATACAATATGCCGCTTCCCGGCAGGCTTTCTTCCCGCCATGAATCCGGTTTCTGATAGTTGCGGAATCGATCGAAATGAGACTCGAATTCCACAAGCCTCCCTATGCAACCCGCTTCCAGGATGTTCCGGACGGTTAGAAAATCTCCGTCCCATCGCCGGTTCTGAAACACGCTGAGAAGTTTCTTCTTTTGATGTGCCAGCTCAGTTAGCTGATCCGCTTTTTCAGCCGTTACAGTAAACGGCTTCTCGACGACCACGTGTTTATCTGTTTTCAGCGCCATTTGGGCCAGAGGAAAATGAGTCGTATTGGGCGTGGTGATAACAACCAGTTCGATCTCGGGATCTGCGAGAAGTTCCTCCATATTCTTCACCACCGAAACATAAGGATAATGCATCTGCGACTTCCGGTCGTGGCGTTCAACAACCGTTTTGATGTAAAAATGAGGATCGGCATCCAGAAAAGGAGCGTGAAACACACGCGCCGACATGCCAAATCCTACCAAACCGACAGTAATAGTATCCATAATTATTCCAGTGAAAAGAGCGGCCTTTCTAAAAAGGGCAATTTATATGATTATCTCTCTGGGAGCAAAGGTCATACGGCTTTTCCGGAAGGCCGTGGCTATTAAAGTGGATTGCTCTCGTTTTCCTGCCGTCTTTCGGTTAAGAAAGAGCGGCATTCAGAAAATCCGGAGTTTTAATCACATCAGCCTGTCTCGGAAATACTTTTTCGGTAAGCATGCGGTGCACCTCCGGATCCCGGTCGGCACAGGCATCGGCAATGATGGTGAGGCGGTAATCCATATCCGCCGCCCACCGCACGGTCGACAGAACCACGCCGCTGGTGGCAATACCCAGCAATACCAGATGCCGGATATCCTTTGCCCGCAAGATAACCGCCAGATCAGTGGTAGAAAAAGCGCCGACCCGTCGTTTCGCGACAATCACATCGCCTGCTTCCGGGGCAACTTCCTCATGGATTTCGGCACCGTGCGTTCCTTCCAGCATCCTGCCGCTTCCCTTTATTCCACTTGAAAAGCTTTTGTTGTAAGGGCTGATCTCAGGGTATCCATCCCGGAAGTGAATCACGACATAAATCACCGGCAACCCGGATTCGCGTGCCTTATTGAGGATAGAAGCGGCTCGTTTCAATAAGGGTATGCGCTGCTCCTCCGGGAGCATGTTCGCGATGTCGTTCTGATAATCCATAATCAGAACGGCCGCTTGTCCTTTTTCGAAAGTTGCAGGATCATTCATGGCAATAAGCTTTTATAGTGAAAGTTGGAGTTATCCGTTCCTTAGCCGGGAATCAAAAGGTACCGGAAACGACGGACGCACGGAAATGGCTTTCCCGCCCGGATGTCGGGGATTGATGAGGTAGTTGTATTCCAGGGGAACTACCACGCTCGGCACCCGTAATACGGGCGAACGCTGTGCTGTCAGCCATTGATCTCCTATCCGCTGGGACAGGTGGGTGTAAGGTACGCTATTCCAGCCTTCCGGCAGGTCCTCCGCAGAATAATTCTTTATCATAGATTCATCAACATGAACCGGTATACAAACCTGATCACTCATTCGCTCAGTTGCATTCGCCTGAACCAGTATTTCGAGAAGAGCTAAAGACAGAGACCCCGATGTATAGACAACAGGCCTTCCGGGACTGTTGAACCGGCCGCCATATTGCTCGGCTCCGGATCCGCTGAGAGCAGAATCAACATATTTTGATAAGCAAATACGCCAGACCGTCATTATGGTCCTGTATCGTGGGAGGCTAAACGGCTATGCCGTGTTCGATCTGGCGAAGAGTACGTTCTACCAATTTGGCGCCGGGCTCTGTACGCATCAGGTCGAGGGGTTTTTGATTACCAAGGGCAAAGTTTGATTCTTTTACCCATTTTTGCACCTCTTCTTTACTCCCGAAAACATCGGTGGCAATTTCGATGAGGCGGGCTACCCTGTAAGCCCGCTCGGACTCGTCAGAGGCAAGGCGTGTTTCTTTTTTCCTGCGGGCCAGTGTGCGTGGCGATATGGATACTACCTGCGCCAGCTCTTGAGTGGAGAGGCGTAATTTCTTTCGGATGAATTCCAGGATAAAGGTGGATAACCCTTCTGAGATACGCTGTGCTGCGATCGATAAATCCCAGAAAGAGAATGGTGTTGCTGCCTGCGACCGATATAAGGTTAATGGCTCTTCTGTCTTGCCTGATGAATTTTTTTCAGCCATATTGGAGGGTTTTTGATTTGTTATTGTCTTTTGGCGTATAATTTATGTCATTTGACTGTTTGTTTCAAGTGGTTTTTTAATTTTATTGGATTTTTCTATCCGAAGGTTACGCAGACGGGAGCCGGGATATCGAGGGTTTCTCCGGTTGGAGCCAATTTCCCTGTTTCCTGATTAATGGAGAATACGACGATGTTATCGGAGTTTTTGTTGGCAGCGATCAGATATTTCCCGGTCGGGTCGATTATGAAGTGGCGCGGAAATTTCCCTAGTGCAGGCTGGGTTTGTACCAGAGAAAGTTCACCGTTTTGTGGGTGGATGGCGTAAACTACAAGAGTATCGGCCCCCCGGTTAGAAGCGTACAGAAATCGCCCGTCGGAGGAAGCCTGCAGTTCTGCCGCTTTTGTTTTTCCTTTAAAATCGGAAGGAATGGTAGGGATTGACTGTTTCTGCCTGAGGCGGCCTTTTTCAGGATCATAATCGAACACCAGTACCACATTCCCCATCTCACAAATCACATAAATAATCTTCCCGTTTGGATGAAATGCAATATGCCGCGGCCCGAGTCCCGGTTTTACCTTGGCAAAAGGCTGATCGGCGGGTAATAGTTTACCTTTTTCGGCATCAAAATGGTAAATCATCACCTTGTCCGTTCCTAAGTCACAGGAAAGGGCGAACCGGTTGTCAGGATCCAACACGATACAATGGGCATGCGGACCCGCCTGGCGTTCTTTGTTTATGCTCGATCCATGATGCTGGATAATGTCTGTTGCCCTTCCCAGACGACCGTCCTCTTCTATCGGGAAGACGGCGATATTTCCGCTGTTGTAATTAGCCACCATCACATACCGGCTTTCTTTATCAACAATGATATGACAGGGTGCTGCTCCGTGAGAGGGGCGTTCATTCAGATATTCAAGGCTTCCTGCGCTCCCGGTGATTTTATAGGCATCGACAGATCCGCTCGTTTTTCCCTGGTAATTTCCTGTCTCGGAAACGGCATACAGGTATTTTTTTTGCGGATCAATTGCTAAAAAAGACGGGTTTATAATTCCTTCTCTGACGCCCGTTTTATTGATCGAGCCGGATGAGGGGTCGAAACGGCACCGGTAAATGCCTTTGCTTTTGCCGGTAGTATACGTTCCGACGTAGAGAGTCATCTCGTTGTTCCGGGAATGAACGAAAGGCTTGCTTAACGATTTTCCTGCTGTCACAGCTGTCAGGGTTCCTAAACTCATCAATCTCAAAAAGTCTTTACGGGTAAGTCTGTGGGACATAACGGATATTGTTTGATGCCGGAGGTTGTATCGGATTCTACGGATATGATTAAGCGGCTGCCCCTAATGTACTTAAATCCTGAAAAAGATCAAGAAAGAAAGGTTCCTGGGATGGGATGTACGTGCATCCTTTCACGGCTTTTTTTACTGCACGGGCCGGGTTTCATCCAACAAAAAAGCCCGGCTGAAATGGCCGGGCTTTGTATAATTACGGTTTTTTGATGCAGAACGGTTATTGTTGAACCCGTCGCACATCCTGGGCACTTAATCCTTTTGGAGTTTCTTCAACCTCAAACTCAACTTCTTCACCATCGCGAAGCCCTTCTTGAAATCCGAGATTCTCTACGTTGTTACGATGAACGAAGACGTCTTTTCCGCCATCTTCGGGCTCGATAAAACCGAATCCTTTTTCAGCATCGAACCATTTTACTTTACCATATTGCATTAGATGTACTATATCAATTTAAATTCACCAACTAAGATCATCCGCGATTCAAGAGGGAAATAAAATCACCCTGAAAGGATAAAACAATAGGCCAGTGATTTTGTATATGTTATTGTTATATGAGCGTAATGTACAGCTTGCCTTTTTGGAGACGATCAGTACTTTTTGTGCTGAAGATTCCCCGGCAACCCTGCTTAATTACCAAGCTCATCATAAAGTTATGAATTTTTTTTGGGTTATGCAGAATCAATGATAAAAATGTTATTCCGGTGAAGTTTCCTGATCCGGTGCCGTGTCATAGAGGATTGCCGCGGATGCCTTAAAATCGCCCTGAAGAACGAAAGCGGAGGTTGTATATGAAAGCATAAATCGTGTCATAAAAAATAAACTATACGGCATATATACAAGATTGTCGTTTTTGGCGGACGAAGGATTGTTCATGATGATTTCCCCCGGTATGGCTTAAATATTTTTACAATCTTATGGGGGAAAGCAGAAAATAAATCATGTTTGATTTTGTACATTCGACAGAATAAAGAAATCGAAGCACTTATTCGGGTTGACGAATTCTCTTTTAACCGGTCAGGTAAGATGAAAAAACAAGCTGTATTCCTGCTGCTGATGCTTCTTTTGCCATTGACAAAAGTTCATGCGCAGGATTTTATCACTACAAAGAATGAAAAAGGAGCCTTTCCTGTTGTCTCTGCCAGTCAAACAGCCACGATTTGTGTTGCGGATAGCGACTATTTCCTTGCAGGAAAGGCAGCGGATTTCCTGCAGCACGACATTCAGATGGTGACCGGCAAAAAGCCGGCGATCATCCATAAGCTTCCCGCTTCAGGGGAAAATGTAATTATCATCGGGTCTGTTGATAAATCGCCTCTGATAAAGCAGCTGGCGAAGGATAAGAAATTATCCGTCAGCCGCCTTTCCGGGAAATGGGAGGCCTATAAATTACAAGTGATTGATCACCCTTATAAGGGGATTGACAAGGCGCTGGTGATTACGGGCAGCGACCGGCAGGGTACGGCTTATGGGGTGTTCACCCTGTCCCGGCAAATGGGTGTTTCTCCGTGGTACTGGTGGGCTGACGTACCGGTGAAGAAAAAGAAGGAAGTATTTGTTAAAAAGGGAACTTACTATTACGGGCCACCGGCCGTGAAATATCGCGGCATTTTTTTGAATGATGAGGCTCCCGCACTTTCAGGATGGGTACATGAGAAATTCGGGAACTATAACCACAAGTTCTATGTGCATGTTTTCCAACTGCTTCTTCGTCTTCGGGGCAACTACCTGTGGCCTGCCATGTGGAACAACTCTTTTGATGTGGATGATACCCTGAATCCCGTTCTGGCCAATAAATACGGCATTGTCATGGGCACGGCGCATAATGAACCGATGATGCGCTCACGCAAGGAATGGCGGGATTTCGGCCATGGCCCCTGGAATTATCAAACCAATGCCGATACGTTACGGGTTTTTTGGAGAAAGGGCATCGAACGGATGGATGATCGTCAGAGCATCGTTACGATCGGGATGCGGGGAAATGGCGATAAAGCCATGACAAAAGGAACAAATATCGCCTTATTGGAACGGATTGTTCGTGATCAGCGGAAAATCATCGCAGAAGTGACCGGTAAACCGGCATCCGAAACACCACAGGATTGGGCCTTATACAAAGAGGTGCAGGAGTATTATGATGAAGGAATGCGGGTCCCCGACGACGTCACTCTACTATATTCTGATGATAACTGGGGAGACATCCGCCGTCTTCCGGAATTGAAAGACAGCCTGCGCCCCGGCGGCTTCGGCATCTATTATCATTTCGATTATGTAGGCGGACCGCGGAATTACAAGTGGCTGAATACTAATCACATACCAAAGGTTTGGGAGCAATTGCACATGGCTTATAAATACCATGTGAGGCAGATTTGGGTTGTGAATGTCGGCGATCTCAAACCGATGGAACTGCCGATTTCCTTTTTTCTGGATTATGCCTGGAATCCTGCAAAATGGCCTGCCAGGCGTCTGCCCGATTATACGCGACAATGGGCGGAGCAACAATTCGGCCCCGAACATGCGGATGAAATCGCGGATATCCTCACGCAGTATACCCGTTATAATGCCCGCCGGAAACCGGAACTGTTGTCGCCCGATACGTATAGCCTTACCCATTATCGCGAAGCGGAACGGGTGGTGGAAGATTATAATGGCCTGGCGGCAAGGGCAAAGAAAATCTATCAGGAATTGCCGGATAACTATAAGGCGGCTTTTTATCAATTGGTGCTCTATCCCGTTGAAGCCTGCGCCAACCTGAATGACCTGTACGTAACTACGGCTAAAAACCGGCTATATGCAAAACAGGGCCGCGCCGCGACCAACGATCTGGCCGACAGCGTGAAGGCGATGTTTGTCAGGGATTCCCTTCTGTCTCATTATTACAATAAAGTGATGGAAGATGGCAAATGGGATCACATGATGGATCAGACCCACATCGGCTATACCTATTGGCAGCAACCCAGATATAATCATATGCCCAGGGTGGAAAGGATCATGATTTCTGAGGCGGCTGAGATGGGCGTGGCGATTCAGGGTTCGGAAGAATGGTGGCCCCGGTTGGACAGTGCGGCAGTACTCCCGGCGTTCAATAAATTTGGACAACAAAAGCGCTACATAGAAGTGTTCAATCGTGGAGAGCAGCCGTTCCGCTACAGCGCCCGATCCGCGGTTTCCTGGTTGAAAATTACGGATGATAAGGGCCGGGTTGATAAACAGAAACGCCTCTGGGTCAGTGTAGACTGGGATAAGGCGCCTTCCGGAACCCATCATGCCTTGATTACAATAACGGGTCCCGGTGGGAAACAGGTGAAAGTTCAGGCCGTTGCCGTCAATCCGAAACATCCCGGAAAAGATGAGGCGAAGGGCTTTGTCGAAGCGAATGGTTACGTATCCATGGAGGCGGTCCATTACACCCGGGCGGTAAATACGCACGGAATTCACTGGCAGCTCATACCCGGCCTGGGAAGAACGCTTTCCGGGATGATGCCCTCTCCGGTTACCTCCGGAAGCGTGAAACTCAGTGACGACAGTCCGCACCTGGAATACCGGATGTACCTGCAGAATGCGGGAACCATCCAGGTGCAGGCTTACATGCTGCCCACACTCGACGTTCTTAATAAGGGTGGCCTGCGTTTCGCCGTTTCGATCGACGATCAGCCTCCGAAAGTCCTGACGATGGATGTCACCCATACTCAAAGATCATGGGCTGAAGCGGTTAAGCGAAATATCAAGGTGATGAAAACCGACCTGCATGTCAACAAACCCGGCACGCACACATTGAAGTTCTGGATGATAGATCCCGGAATCGTGCTTGAAAAGCTGGTAGTTGATGCAGGAGGCGTGAAACCGAGCTACCTGGGACCGCCGGAAAGTTATAAGAGAAGTTCTCGCTAAGACGCAAAGCCGCGATGAAAAAAACTTTGCGTCTTAGCGGCTTTGCGAGAAATCTAACACAACATGCAAATATCCAATCTTTTGGGAATGACAAAATGGATTTTCTTCTGTTTTTCGGCCATTTTTATAGCCCTGACATTGGGTATAAATCAGGCCGCCGCTCAATCAAACAATCCCCAATTCGGCTGGTTTGAATATCAGGGCAGCGATTCGATCTATCAGAAACCGAAGGCGGACGCCAGCGAATATCTGAATCCTATTATTGCAGGGTTTCATCCCGACCCAAGCATCTGTCGGGTCGGGGACGACTATTACCTTGTCAATTCTTCGTTCTCTTATTTTCCCGGCGTTCCCATTTTCCACAGCAAAGACCTCGTGCACTGGACCCACATCGGCTACGTCCTCAGCCGCCCCTCGCAGCTTAACCTCGACAGCCTCGATATTTCCCAGGGCATCTTTGCTCCGACCATCCGCTATCATGACGGCATCTTCTACATGATCACCACACTCGTTGGGGGCGGCGGGACCTTCCTCGTCACGGCGAAAAACCCGGCCGGCCCCTGGTCCGATCCGGTATGGTTCCACGGAATAAACGGCATTGATCCGTCCCTCTTTTTTGATGATGACGGAAAAGCCTATATCGTCAATAACGGTCCGCCTCCTGAAAAACCCGAATATCCGGGGCATCGGGCGCTCTGGATCCAGGAATTCGATCCGGCAACACAAACAATGACCGGCCCCCGTTCGGTCATCGTGGATGGCGGAACCGACATTTCGAAAAAGCCGGTCTGGATCGAAGGTCCTCATATCTTTAAAAAGGATGGAATCTACTACCTGATAGCGGCACAGGGCGGCACAGGAAGCAACCATTCTGAAGTCGTCTTCAGAAGTGATTCGGTTCTCGGGCCGTATATTCCTTATCAGAACAACCCGATTCTTACGCAGCGCAACCTGAATCCCGATCGCCCCGATCCCGTCACTTCCACAGGACACGCCGACTTTGTTCAAACGCAGAATGGCGACTGGTGGGCGGTTTTTCTGGGCTGCCGTCCTTACCGGGATGGATTTTATAACACCGGTCGTGAAACCTTTCTGATGCCTGTTCAATGGCACAATGGCTGGCCGGTCATTACCGCGGGAAAAGAACGGATACCCTATATTCATAAGCGGCCTGATTTGCCGTTGCAGCCGTCGCCGGAAATTCCCGAGAGCGGCAATTTCACCCTCCGGGATGATTTTAACAGAAAGAAACTGGCGCCTTACTGGAATTTTATCCGCACGCCCCGGAAAAAATGGTATAGTCTTACCGCAAAGCCGGGCCGGCTGACGATCGAATCACGACCGGTTCCGCTTGGCAGCCATGGACAGCCTTCGTTTATCGGCCGCCGGCAACAGCACATCCGGGCCACAGTATCGACATTGATGAGATACAAACCCCAGAACCCGGGAGACAAAGCCGGGCTCGCGGCCTTCCAGAACGACGATTATTATTATCTCTTGTGCGTGACATTGAAGGATGGGAAACCCGTCATTCAGCTCGAAAAGAAAGCCGGGAAGCAGACAAGCGGGAAACCGCGCGTGATCGCCTCCCGGCCGCTGAAAGCAATGCATGACGGACGGATCTTTCTGAAAATTGAGGCCCTTGGTGATGCGTACAACTTCTGGTACGGGTACAAAAAGAATCACTGGCATCTCCTGAAAGCCCATACTGACGGAACCATCCTCAGCACCAAAACCGCCGGCGGTTTCGTCGGAACCTATTTCGGAATGTACGCCTATCGCCCCTGACAAAAGATTTCCAAATCTTTACTCGTGCTCGTGCTCGTGCTCGTGCTACCGTCATTGCGAGGAATGCAGCGGAGCAAGTGACGTGGCAATCTCGTGGCAGAGGGCAACGATGATATAACCTTTGGATGTCCCCCGTTGCCTGTTGAAAGCCCCGATTATCGGGGCACGTCACCCTTCGGGATTCCTCGCAATGACAGTCTTTCTTTCTATCGTCACGAGATCACAATTTTCCGCTGCAGCGAACAACCTTTGATGAGGATGATAAGTAAAAGTAGGTCGGAGAGCTTCTCCGACAGCACAGGTGAATGCATTATAATATCTGTCCACGCCAACGCGTCAATACGAGGTCATAATCATCCATCGCAAGGTTTAATTATAAACGCCTATTAGCAAATCTACCCATCCTTTCCGAAAACGTCATCCTGATTCATGCTGCTTCAGCAGGATGAGTAGGATCCCGTCAGTCATCGACACCGAACCCTTACATATCGCAGATTTCCAACTTGCAATCATCCTTCCTCAAAAAGCCGCCCCAACCTTTCCTGTTTACTTGCGATGGATTACCTTAACCCTTGATGGCGTTATACATTATGGTTACGGTCATGCAATGAAAATGGACAGATCGCCAATAAGCCTTGATTCCCGGATACGATTAGCAGCTTTCGATTGGCTGGCCGAACAGGTACGGATATTTGATGATGTCTTGCCACGCGCGCTACTGGCACAGGGATTTACATTTCGTGGGGAAAGAATCCCATTAGTCTCGCCGCAGGGAATATTCACACCAAAACAACTGGAATATCCATTAACAATTACGACTACGGCAGAAGGGCCGTATGACGACAGCTTTGATCGAAACGATCTTCTTCTCTATAAATACCGCGGGTCGGATCCAAACCATCGAGATAACATGGGCCTTCGGATGGCCATGGAAAAGGAGATTCCGTTAATCTATTTCCATGGCATCGTCCCCGGCAAATATCTGGCGGTCTGGCCGGTGTATATTGTGGGAGACGACCGGGCTTCATTAACCTTTAAGGTGGCGGCCGACAATCAAATAACGATAGAACGACCCGAAAATGTAGTTTACGATGATGGTACAGCCCGCCGGGCATACATCACGGCGACTGTCAGGGCACGATTACATCAGAAGGGATTTCGGGAACGGGTGATTGCTGCATATCGGTCGCAATGCGCTTTTTGCCGGCTCAGGCATGTGGAATTATTAGACGCGGCACACATCATTCCCGATGGAGAGGAGAATAGCCGGCCTACGGTGAATAATGGGTTGGCATTGTGCAAGATCCACCATGCCGCATTCGATCATAATATCATGGGAGTCACTCCCAATTATGAGTTAAAAGTCCGAGAAGATGTACTCAGAGAGATAGACGGGCCAATGCTGCTTCACGGCCTGCAGGAGTTGCACAACCACAAGTTGATTCTACCAGGGTCAGAGGCTCTACGACCGAATCGTGAGTATTTGGACTGGAGGTATGAACGGTTTAGGAAGGCGATGTGAGGGAGGGGATCGAGAATTTTGAGCTATTTAATTGTTACTATGATAGACTGGGATAGGATAAAAAAGCCTCTTCACTTTGGTTCGCTGCAACTCCAAAGGCATAACCCGAAACAAAAAGTCCAAAACAGACCCTCTCAAACTGATCATCTTTGAATTTATGGGTATCTTCAGAACGGCTAACCCGAAATCGGAAAGGCACCTACATTTATCAGGATGTTAGTGCCAGGACAATATCAAAATTATTAAGAAACAAAATCATGGACAACCTCCAACCGGAGAAGGCTGAATTATTAAGATCGTTGCACCATAACGGCTCGCTGCTGATGTTACCCAACATCTGGAATGTATTAGGTGCCGTATTACTTGAACAGGTTGGATACCCGGCCGTTGCAACAGCGAGCGGTGCCATGTCCTTCACTAATGGCTATAATGACGGCGAAAACCTCCCCTTTGGTGATTTATTGCTTTATCTGGATCAGATCGCGGGAAGCGTTTCTGTCCCTGTCACTGCCGATGTCGAAAGCTGCTATGCCCATACAACCGGCCGGCTTGAAGAAAATGTAAAAAGACTGATACAAACAGGTATTGCAGGAATAAACTTTGAGGACGGTAAGAAAAAAACCGACCGGTTATGGCCCATTGACGACCAGTGCGAGCGAATACAAACCATAAAAAGGGTAGGCGAAGAAATGGGCGTTCCTTTATTCATCAATGCCCGTACCGATTCTTATATTAAAGACCGGCACTCCTCTGAAGAAGCAAAATTGGAAGAAACGATTAAGAGAGGAAAAGCATATAAGGAAGCGGGTGCTGATTGTCTCTATCCCATCCTGCTGAAAGATGAGGAGCCGTTGCGGCAAATTGCCAAAGAAGTTGCAATGCCGGTAAACATAATGATGTTGCCCGGCATTCCGGATTTTGCAACACTAAAAGAGATTGGCGTTGCACGGGTAAGCCTGGGGTCCGGCTTTTTAAGAATTGCTGTAAACGCCCTGAAAAATACGGCTGAGAAACTGCTGCATCAGGAAAATATGGAAGATATTGAGAGCAACCCGATTACTTCAGCATATATACAGACGCTAACTCCTAAACTGTGATCAATTTTTCTGGTGAAAAGATACCAGGCGTTGAGATACAGATCTCGCCCCCCCAAACTTTTGGAAAGTTTTTTCTGCCCTCTCAAGATCAGGGCGCAGAAGCCATCCAGAGGGTTACACGATGGGCCGAGCCCGGCTTGACACCAGGCGCGAGGAAGACTAAACTCCGGATTGCGCAGGCCTTGACGAATGCCTATATCGCTTGATACCAGGTTAGGGGGAAACCAAACCCTCGTCCCGTTAGGGACTTCATATTGGTAGAATATGATCGATTCCCCGTCATTCTGTGCCTTTAGGTACAGAATATATGCCATACGGCTGTTCATGCTAGCATCGGATCCAGCCAATCATCTCCTGCAACACCGCGTGCGTCCCGGAGGGACGTCATATGGGTAGGACATTATTCAAACCGGCCTGTTCCATATACCGTACCCGAGGGCACGGCATTGAGAAAGGATATCCGGGCTTTCTACCCATATTTTATCCCTGCAGGATGATACCGGATTATGGACGAATTTGGGGCATATATTCCTCCTGGTGAACTGATCACACGTTATGCTGGTATCAGGCCATGGATGAATTGGAGGGCAGTATCTATCAACTATTGCCTGTCGTATATGTTTCTTCACACTGCGTTGCGACCTTTCCCGATATTCAGAGGGGAAAAATCGAAACCGTCAGTTTATCATTGACATGACGTTATTAATCCGAATGATTCAGCACCACACTATAAAACCCATCACTCTCCCGAAGCGAAACGGGATAATCATAAACCTGGCTCAGGCACCTGTCGGTCAGTACGGTTTCCTTGGGACCATCCCAGGCAATTTTCCCTTCCTGGAGAAGGATGATCCGGTTGATTTCGGGGATGATCTCGTCTATGTGATGGGTGATCAGGATGATCGTGGTTCCCTCCCGGGCGACCTTCCGGATGATGGCGAGATACTTGTGCCGGGCGACCAAATCCAGACCGGTTGTCGGTTCGTCAAGTACCAGAACATCGGGTTCCGTAACCAAAGCCCGGGCGATCAACACCCGCTGCACCTCACCGGTCGACATCTCATCAAGCATCTTTTCAGCCAGCGGAGCGGCACCAATCCGCTTCAGTGCTTCCAGCGCTTTCTCGCGCATGGTATCTGTGATCCGCTGATGAGGAAACAGCCGCAGACTGGCAAAGAACCCCGAAACTACCACATCACGACCGTAAATATGGCCGTGGCGGGTGTTGTGGATGAAATCGCTCTGAAGATCGCTCGAAACGATTCCCAGGTGAGAGCGCATCTCGAAGATGTTCCAGGCCTCTTTCCCGAAAACCTTAACCGGAGCGGAATCGTCGGGGTGGGCCAGGGGATGAAGCTGGTAGGTCAGTAGCTTTATGAGCGTCGATTTTCCCGATCCGTTCGGCCCCACAATGGCCGTGTGTTCGTCTTTCCCGATCGACAGAGACAGGTGGTCCAGAATCCGGTTGCCGTTCCTGATCACCGTTGCTTCATTCAGTTCAAGAACCGGATAATCATTCATTTAACAAGATATGAGGTATTAATTGCAGATAAATACTGACTGGAATATAAGCTTTTGGCGGTCAGCTTTCAGCTGTCGGCTGGCATTGTAAAGGGCACAACGAGACTCTCCCGTGTCATCCCGATTTGTCATTGCGAGGAACGCAGCGAAGCAAGTGGCGCGACTCCCATTTGTCATTGCGAGGAACGCAGCGAAGCAAGTGACGTGGCAATCTCGTGGCAGAGGGCAACGATGATATAACCTTTGGATGTCCCCCGTTGCCTGTTGAAAGCCCCGATTATCGGGGCACGTCGCCCATCCGGGACTCCTCACGATGACAGAAAGCGGGCGGCGCTGGGAGCCTCAAAATACCGCCATCTAAAGAATCCCGGAATTGTTTTCCGTAGGAATCCCTTCGGGAGGAGAAGCTCTCCGACCTGCTTTACCTCATATCACGTATGCGAACTTCGATATCAGGATCGTCCTTAAGCAGTTCAACCAGTTTGGATGGATCCGTATTCCCGTAATGATAGGGATACAGGATCTTAGGCCTGACCATCCTGGCGGCATCGGCAGCCATTTCCGGGGTCATCGTATACGGCAGATTCATCGGCAGGAAAGCGATATCGATTTTCCCCAGAGATTTCATCTCCGGGATATTTTCGGTGTCTCCGGCCACGTAAACCCGTTTATTCCCGAAAGTGAGGACATAACCGTTTCCTATCCCTTTTGGATGATAAAATTCACCGTTAGGTTGCTTGTGCACAAGGTTATAAGCCGGCACTGCCTCAATTTTTATCCCGTCAATAGTACGGCTGTCGCCGTTTTTCATGATCACTCCACCGGACATCGTCCTGGCGCAGGTTTGGGTAAGTATGAGAACGGTTGTCGGTTTTAAAAGTTCCTTAATGGCCTTTGGATCAAAATGATCCGGGTGTTGATGAGTCACCAAAATGAGATCGGCGTCGGGCATTTTAGTGTAATCCGCCTGCCGGGATACCGGGTCTATGTCAATGACTTTGCCTCCATAACGAAACATCAGGGAAGCATGGCCTATAAACGTGATTTCCAGATTACCGGAATCGGTTGAGATGGTGTCGGTCCGGAAGTGATCCTGGGCGGAAACGCGCGCCGATATCAGTCCAACGAAAAACAGACTTATCATTAGCTTTACCATAATACCTCCTGCTTTAAGAATGGGTGTTGCAATGGTTGAGAATTCAGGCATAAAAATCCGTCAATTTATGAAGCCGGATGTGCTATGAGTAATTTATGGATATTATTCCGTTTATACATAACATGAGGGGGGGTAGTAAAAGGCGGATTCAGGGATTTTCTATCTTTTTCGAACGTCGGTACTCTGCTTTTGCTCCAATATTCAAAAATTGAGTACCAAAGCCGATTGCGAAAAGCTTATTATATTCTTGTTTAAGATTTATAGAAGATCACGAAAATAGTACCTGCCCGTAAATTAGCGCTCTTAAATCATCTGCAGCGTCTGAAAAAGCATAATTCATGTTCAGAACAGAATTTTTGAAAAAGATCGGCCTGGGAGCCGCCTCAGTACTGGTAGGATCCCGGTTGTCCGTATCGGCACGACCGTTTAGGAGAAACCACAATAAGAATTGTAATACGGAGGCATCCGCTATAATGCCCGGCAGGGTATTCATAGAGCTCGACACTCCTCAGTTCAATCTTAAGCTGGATAAGACATCTCAAACGCTCGCAGCGCTGCAGCCCAAAGGCGCCCATGGGTTCGATTTTACCCCTTCCGATTGGCTGGACCGGCGTGCGGGAGACGGCTATTATTATCTGGGGGATATCACCATGCGGCTGCGGAACGGTGCCTCGAATGAGTGGAAAGGATACTCTACGGCTGAGAAGCGGGCGCCTGTGAAAGCCCTGGAAACATCGGAGGGTGTGCTGGCGGCAGCCGGACTTAATCCAACGCTCCCTGAGGATATCCCGCTCAGAGTCAGGCGTTATTGGAGGGTGGCGGGGCAACACCTAGTGCTTGCATTCGAGCTGGAAAATATCTCCGGCCAGGCGGTCGAGATCGGGAGCCTCGGCATCCCCATGATTTTCGACAACATCCTTTCAGGCAGAAGCCTGGAGGAAGCTCATCATAAATGTTCCTTTTATGATCCCTATATTGGCCAGGATGCCGGATATTTGCAGGTTACCCGCCTGAATGGAGGAGGACCGGCGCTTGTTGTGACGCCGGTCGGGAAGACCCCGATGGAAGCTTATAAACCTCTTTTAAACGACCGGACCCCGCGTGGGAATACTTTTGAGGGATTTTATGAGTGGATGGTTCATACAAAGGCTTATGCCGAAAATGAATGGAAAGACGTCGATCACTGGAATCCGCCGACTTCGACAGTACTTAAGCCCGGAGGAAAAAGAACCTATGGCATCCGGTTTCTGGTGTCGCCCGCCATCCGGGATATCGAAGATACACTGCACAAAAATAATCGTCCTGTAGCAGTGGGCATCCCGGGATATGTGGTGCCTGCCGATCAGGATGTGCGATTATTTCTGAATTATTCCCAGAAGGTCCGTTCTATCGACGTACAGCCGGCCGGAGCACTGAAAATTCACAGCATAAAATCTATAAAGGATAATTGGAAAGAGTATCGGATAAAAGGTGAAAAATGGGGGAAGGCCCGTCTGACGCTCACGTATGCAGACGGACTCAAACAGGCTATCCATTACAAAATTCTCAAGCCTCAGCCGCAGGTGGCAAAGGATCTGGCCAGCTTCCTGGTAACCAGACAGTGGTTCGACACGCCGGATGATCCTTTTCACCGGAATCCGTCGGTAATCAGTTATGATGATTTTGAGAAAAAGCAGGTGACCCAGGAGAACCGCTCCTGGATTGCCGGACTTAGTGATGAAGGCGGAAACGGCTCGTGGCTGGCCGCTGTGATGAAGCAGCTCATCATGCCTGACCGCAGGCAAATAGAAAAGCTGCAAACCTTTATCGATGATACCCTGTGGGGCGGTATCCAGTACAACAAGGGGCCCCGGAAGTACGGAGTTCGCAAGAGCATGTTTTATTATGAACCGGAAAAAATGCCGAAGGGAACGTATAGTCCGGATGTTCATTATGGAGGCTGGATGAGCTGGAGCCGGAAAGAAGCACGATCGGTGGTCCGTTCCTACGATTATCCTCCGGTGGCCGCCACGTACTGGGTTTTCTACAGGCTGGCCCGCAATTACAAGGGGCTGGTGACGAACCATTCCTGGCAATGGTACCTGAATCAGGCCTGCCGGACATCCGAAGCTATGGCCCGGTTGGCGCCGGATTATGCGAAATTCGGACAAATGGAGGGCACCGTCTTTGTTGAAATTCTGCGCGATCTGCATAGGGAAGGCTGGACAAGGCAGGCGAAATCATTTGAAGAAGTGATGAGAAAACGGGCCGATATCTGGGAATCGCTGGCCTATCCCTTCGGCAGCGAAATGCCGTGGGATTCCACAGGCCAGGAGGAAGTGTATGCCTGGTGCCGGTATTTCGGGTTCAGCCGGAAGGCCGATATCACGATCAAAGCCATTACCGGTTATATGCCGACCGTGCCTCACTGGGGGTATAACGGCAGTGCCCGGCGTTACTGGGATTTCAAGTATGCCGGCAAACTCAGGCGTCTTGAAAGGCAGTTGCATCACTATGGCTCCGGACTAAATGCACTGCCGGTTCTGACTCAGTATCGCGATACTCCGGATGATTTCTATCTGCTCCGGATCGGTTACGGAGGACTCATGGGCGCCATCTCAAATATCACGCAGGACGGCTTTGGCCCCTGTGCATTTCATGCTTATCCATCCACGCTCAAAATCGACGGCTATTCGGGCGACTACGGCTGCGGCTTTCTGGGTCATGTGCTGAATACCGCCGTGTATGTCGTTCATCATCCCGTATTCGGATGGCTCTCATTCGGCGGAAACCTCCGGGAAGAAGGCGACTGGATCGACGTAACACCGCTCGATTCAGCTCGTTCCCGTGTTTACCTGGCTTCCCCAGATCTGTGGCTTACGCTGGATGCCGGGAAATTCGCAAAGGTACGGTTCAACAAATCAACAAAAAATGTTGAGTTGACTCTTGACAGTATGCAGGATCATGCACCAAATGCTCTTTTGAGAATCGAACAACCGGCGGGAGGGAAGAGCACAGGTCTTGTTAAACCAACGAAGACCTATCGCGTTGAACGGGGAGCCTGGGTGATTCCGTTTACGGACAAAACGACGAAGGTGATACTCAAAAACGGCTAAAAAGGCTTGTAGCCGCCGCTTCCTGACTATTGGGGACGAAACGTGAGCACGAATATTCTATATTCCTTTATGAAACGTTATGACTTCGTGACAATCAAATAAAACGGCTTATCGGGGTGGAATCATCTGTTCTGTTCCATAAATCCTGTCAGAGATGAAATGATTGTAGGCCGAAGAAAAGCATCATCACGATAACTCTGAAAGAGTGAATTCTTTCTTATCTCGAATTCACGTTATAATTGATCTCAGAAAAATTTCATAATAAGTGTGATTTTTACACATAAATTGGTTTAATTTCACAGGGAGCATATAAACGAAGGCAAGGACATCTTCTGGGAGCATTCTATGATAAAAAATCAGTCTGCCGTTATCATGATAAAGAACGAACGAAGCATATCGAACACATGCAGAACACGTTTTGCGTATCACGTCAGGAACCGCTTTTCTGCCGGAACCGCCCTCATCATACTTTTGATCCTGTTTCTGGGTGTCTCTGTATCTTCCTCAGCGTTCGGAGATCCGAACGGAGGCAAAAAAAGTGGGTCTGAAGTCAAGGAAGTTCATGTATTTAAATTGAGCGATGTCCGGCTTCTGGATAGCCCCTTCAAACATGCGATGGAGATGGATGAAAAATATATGCTCAACCTGCAGCCGGACCGGTTACTTGCTCCGTATTTCATGGCGGCCGGTTTAAAACCCGTGGCGCCCCGGTACAAAGGGTGGGAAACCTCGTCCCTTTCGGGACATACCCTGGGGCATTATCTCTCTGCACTTTCCATGATGTATGCGGCAACCGGCGATAAAAAGCTGCAGGACAGGGTCGATTATATCGTGGATAATCTGCAGAAATGCCAGCAGGCTAATGGAAACGGCTATGTCGGTGGTATCCCGGAAGGCAAGGAACTGTGGAGGAAGGTTGCGGACGACACCATCAGTGCGAAACCGTTCAGTCTGGACGGTGTTTGGTCGCCATGGTACAACCTGCACAAGGTATTTGCGGGGCTGCGCGATGCCTGGCTGTACACAGGAAATGAACAGGCAAAGCAGGTGCTGATCCGTTTTTCCGACTGGGCTGTGAACCTCTCCGATCAGCTAACCGATGCCCAGTTCAAGAATATGATACGATGTGAGATCGGAGGGATGAATGAAGTGATGGCCGATGTTTACGCCATAACGGGTGAGAAGAAATTCCTCAAATTGGCGAAACGATTCAATGATCAGCGGTTATTCAGGCCTCTTGAACAGGGGGTCGATTCTCTGGCCGGTCAGCATGTAAATACCCAGCTCCCGAAAATTATCGGTGCCGCACGGGAATATGAATTGGATGGCAACCCTCAAATGAAAAAGGTGGCAGGCTACTTCTGGCGGGAAGTAACCGGAAAACGCATTTATGTAAACGGCGAAATGGGCGACGACGAACATTTCGACAAACTGGGCACGCTCTACAAGCATACCAATAAAACAACGGGCGAAACCTGCAACGTATACAACATGCTCAAACTGACCCGGCACCTGATGGAATGGCAACCGAAAGCCTCTTATGTCGATTATTACGAGCGGGCGCTGTATAATGATATTCTCGCTTCACAGGATCCAGAAACCGGGATGATGACGTATTTTATCTCTTTGGAGCCGGGTTTTTTCAAAACATTCAGCCAGCCTTATGATTCCTTCTGGTGCTGTGTGGGTACGGGAATGGAAAATCACGCAAAATATGGAGAAGCTATTTACCTGCACGGCGGTAAGAGCCTTTATGTAAACCTGTTCATCCCTTCGGTGCTTACCTGGAAACAGAAGGGCATCACACTGCGTCAGGAAACCGGTTTCCCTGATTCCCAAAAGAGCGGATTGACATTGAACATGGCTCATCCGGAACAGTTGACGATTTACATTCGCCGACCTTATTGGGCCGGGGCCGGTTTTTCGGTAAAGGTGAACGGCGAGGTTGTCAGCAAAATCGGTAAACCGAGCAGTTATGTAGCGATCGCCAGAACGTGGCATAACGGCGATAAGATAGAAATCTCACTCCCGATGCAGTTACATATCGCCCCTATGAAGAATGACCCTGATAAGATTGCCATTATGGATGGCCCGATTGTCCTCGCCGGGGAATTAGGCGGATATATTCCTTTCCCCTACGCCGCCGGAAACCGTGACCTTTTCAAAATGCCGACGGTGGCGGTTCCGAAACTGGCCGCTCAAAACAAGCCGGTGGACGAATGGCTGAAGCCCGTACCCGGCAAGCCGCTTCACTTCAAAACCGTGGGAGTCGGCCGGCCTGATGATGTGGAGCTTGTCCCATTCTACCAGATCAGTCATCAGCATTATACGGTCTACTGGGATATTATTCCCGCGAAACAAGAAAATATGTAACCGGTCAAAAGATGGTCTTATATACCCAATGGCTCTTGTGAAGCGATAACATCTTTTACGGGATCTTTATGCGATCCTCATGGTGAGAAAGAAATAAACCGCAAGGATCGCGTGAAGGAAATCGCCAGGGTTGTAAAAGGGTATTTAAAGCCGATCTTGAGCTGAATTGAATGTTGTACCCTCTGTTAAGCTACTATTGACGGCTTTTCTTCTTCAATGAGAGCCGGCGCTTTTCTCATGGCCTCCCCAAGAGGCAGCACCGTTCTGCCGTATACTTCGTTCAGCACCATCGCCGCACTTCCGTACATCGCGGACAACCCGCAGATTATCCCTTCGTAGCCGGCGAAAATTCCCAGTCCGGCGTTAGCTGTAAATTCACTGATTGCCAGTAGAAAAAACAGGATGGTCAGAGTGAAAAACACGACCTGCAGCATTCGGTTTAGCCTCAATGTCCCCACGAACATGTACAAAGTAAACACCCCCCACATACAGAGAAATACGCCCATGGAGTTGGCGTCGGGGGCAAAGGCGGCGCCGAAAGAGGTTTCCGGGATGATCAAAATGGCTACCAGTGTAATCCAAAACATACCGAAAGCGGTAAAAGCAGTGGCACCGAAGGTATTGTTCTTCTTCCATTCCTGAATGCCTGCAATAACCTGCGCAATGCCGCCGGTGAAAATGCCCATCCCCAGGATCATGGAATTCATGGCAAAAAGACCGGCATTGTGGACATTCAGCAAAACAGTGGTCATGCCAAAGCATAAAAGTCCCAGTACTGCCGGGTTGCCGGTATCGTCTTCAATAATTGTCCGGGTGTATGTTGTACTCATGGTGTTAGATTTAAATACGAATAACGGAGTAGCTTAAAGGCAAATAGTTAAAAATATATTTTGGATTTTGCAAGAGGCGGCTAAGTTTGTTTCTGCATATTATTGGAGAATGGCATTTTCTTTCTCTTTGAAACTTTTTGAAAAAGCTGCTTTTTTCCCATCTTGTCCCTGCACAATTGCAGCTGATTGTAACCTTTGAATCATTATGATTGTTAACAGGAGAAAGCCATGCATCAAAACATGGTGCATAATAACTCAAATCGGAATGTATGACACCAAAGAAACTGTGAGGAAAATAATGGATGAGATTTTGGAATCATATCATATTGACACAATTGAAGTGAATGTAACAACCGCCGGTCGTGCAGGCAGGTATCATATCGACTGCACGGAAGGCAAAAAGCATCTGGGCTTTGATGTAAAAGAATCCGAATACAAAAACTACAAACGCCTGATGAATCAGCGGATCCGGGATGCTTTTAAGCGAAGAAAGGATTAGATCCCCCCGTACCTGATGGAGGCAGAAGCCTCTTTTTAGACGGTTTTTAAACGGACGGCTGCGTATAGCCGCTTTAGCGAGGAGTGGGAAAGAACAATACGTTTCCGGTTTTGTGGAAGAGAGAGATTCCGGGTATGGGAAATCCCCTTCCGCTGTGGATAAAAAAATTCCGGAATAGGGATGACGGTATGTTGTCATCCACCGGATCTATCTTGATATTAGAGGGGATTTGAAAACCGGAAGAATAATGATATATGATGGTTATGGAAATTTTGTTATTGGTTATAGGTTTGGGCTTTGGGGCCGTGACGGCCTGGCTGATTTGTACCCTTCGGCTTCGGAAACGGATGGGATTATCCCCGGAGGAAGCCGAAGTCCTGCAGAAGCAGGTACAGGATCTTCAGGTGGATAAGAAAACACTGGAAAGCCGCCGGGATTATCTCCAGCAGGAATGTGACGGATTGAAGAGTGAACGGGATGAGAAAAGCGAAGAATTGAGCCTGCTGCGGGAGAGAAATGCCGGATTAACTTCTGATTACAGGAACCTGGAGGAAAAACTGGCGAATCAGAAAAAAGAATTGGAGGAGCTTCAGGCACGGTTTACCGATTCATTCAAAAATCTCGCCAACGAAATCTTCGAGGAAAAGAGCAAAAAATTCACCGAACAAAACAAGACCAACCTCGATCAGCTTCTTCACCCGCTGGGCGAGAAGATTAAGGCTTTTGAGAAAAAAGTTGAGGAGACCTACGACAAGGAAACACGTGACCGGACTTCTCTGAAGGAACAGATCCAGGGACTGACTGTTCTGAATAATAAAATGACCGAGGAAGCCAATAATCTTGTGAAGGCGCTGAAAGGCCAGACTAAAACCCAGGGGAACTGGGGGGAAATGATTTTGGAGCATATCCTCGAGAAATCCGGGTTGCGGCGGGATTGTGAGTTCGAGGTGCAGAAAAGCCTCAAAACGGATGACGGGCGCCGCCTTCAGCCTGATGTGATTGTCAGGCTCCCGGATAACAAGTGCATCGTGATCGACTCAAAGGTGTCGCTGAATGCGTATGAGGCATTTTCCTCATCCGAAGACGAAAAAGAGAAAGCCGGCTTGCTGCAAAAACATATCCTCTCGGTACGGGGTCATGTGAGGGATCTGGGAAGCAAGAGTTATGAAAAATTGAATGAAATTAAAACGCCGGATTTTGTACTCATGTTCATACCTATCGAACCGGCATTTGGTCTGGCCCTGCAACATGATCAGGCTCTTTTTAACGAGGCTTTTGAGAAAAACATAGTAATCGTGAGTCCGTCGACCCTTTTGGCAACACTTGCCACCATCAACAACATCTGGAAACTGGAGTACCAGAACCAAAATGCGCAGGAAATTGCCCGGCAGGGAGCCAATCTGTACGACAAGTTTGTCGGTTTTGTGGAGGATCTGCAAAAGGTGGGAGAACGTATTCGACAAACGCAATCGAGCTACGAAAGTGCCATGAATAAACTTCAGACCGGCCACGGGAACCTGATCGTACGGGTGGAGAAGCTCAAAAAATTAGGGATCACAGCGAGCAAACAATTGCCCGCAGCTATGATTGATGGCGAAGATGGGGAGGAGTGAGGGCCGGATAGATGGATGCGGGACGATTTGCCGGGAACGTTCTATAAAAGCAGCGTTCTCATCCCTGGCGGAGAGGGTTCCCGACAGATTGGCGAGTCGCTGTTGCTGTATCCATCCATTGCCGGCTCTATCCGGCAATTCGGCATATCTTCCATAAGAGTCAGTTCCTTACTGGTAATTTCCGTTTGTACTTGAAGGTCAGTTATGTTATAATTACTAAGGACACCGGCCGGTTTGAATTATGAAAGTGGGAATTGCCGGAACCGATAATGTCCTTTTCTTCTTTTTTGCAAGTTGTGTAAGGCTGCCCGGTCTTTAAGGGAATGAAATGCCTGGTTAAATCACTTATACTTTCACAAACTGTGATATGACATCTAATTCAATAAACAATACATCATGTACAAAAAATATGACCTTTTCTGGCTTCTTTTTTTGGGCTTTTCACTCATGATTACACAAAATAGTCTTGCTCAGTCGAAGGCATTACCAACAGGTGCCAAGGCTCCCATGTTTACCGCTAAAGCCAGCCTGACTGGCAATGAATTCGATTTCTCGCTGAAAAAGGCGCTTGCCAGGGGGCCGGTGGTGCTGTATTTCTACCCGGCCGCGTATACAGGAGGGTGCGATCTCGAGGCACATACCTTTGCAAAGCTCAAGGACAAATTTATAGCGGCCGGCGCAACCATTATCGGTGTATCGGCAGACAGCATTCAGCGGCTGGATTCGTTTTCGTCTGACCCGGATTACTGCGCAGGCAAGTTTCCGGTGGCTTCTGATCCCGATGGCAAGATTGCGGCGACCTATGGCCTGAAGATAAGTCCTCCGCAACCGGGCGTCAAAGATGTACGGGGGGATGCGGTTACCCACGGCTTCATTCCACGAACAACATTCGTGATCAACACGGATGATAAAATTGTAGCTGTGTTCTCATCAAAATCCGATCATATCTCCCCTGATGAGCACGTAACAAAATCGCTGGCGATGGTTCAGAAACTGAAATCGGGAAAGATGTAATAAGGCAATAGAAAGGCCTGTTTTACGCGAACTATTAACAAAACTTCCCGGTTGTTTCGCCTTTTAATGCGGATTCCCGTACCGTGGATCTTCATCCTGACGTATCTGGCCGGCGTTGGCCTGGAGTTTTTATTTCCGATAGATGAAGGTCGCTTGAGGCCGGCGGGCATCGGCCTCGCGGGCGGCTTATTATTCGTCGTCGGTGCGGCTTTAGCAGGATGTGGACTCTGGGTTTTCAAAAAAGCACACACTACGACCGTACCGGGAGAGATCTCATCGAAGTTGGTTAGTTGGGGCCCTTATCGTTTCAGCCGAAATCCGATGTATGTAGGGCTTATTCTGGCATATCTTGGGGAGGCCGGGTTACTGTGGCAGTGCTGGCCGGTGATTCTCTTACCGCTGACCATAGCTTACCTCAACTGGGTTGTGATTCCGCTTGAAGAAGAGCAAATGGGTAATGTATTTGGAGAAAATTACGAGAGTTACCGGATGAGGGTCCGTCGATGGCTGTAAGATTGGGATGCAGGCGGCACACCTGAAAATGGCGATAATACACCGTCTCCGCCTATTCCGTCAGTCCTGGATAGGTTTATCTTATTTATGAAATAATCCCTAATTCCCTTCCTACATCCGCAAAAGCTCTAACGGCGCGGTCCAGGTGCTCCTTGTCGTGGACTGCCGATATTTGTACACGAATCCGCGCTTTTCCTTTAGGTACTACCGGATAATAGAAGCCTATCACATAGATGCCATGCTCCAGCATCTTTTCGGCCATTTCCTGTGAGAGCCCGGCCTCATAGAGCATGATCGGTACGATCGGATGCTCACCGGCGACAATATCAAAACCGGTTCTGGTCATTTCCTCCCGGAAATAACGGGTGTTTTTCTCGAGCTTATCCCGCAAGTGCGTACTCTCTGAAAGTAATTCGAGGGCGGCCAGGTTTCCCGCGACGACCGGTGGAGCAAGCGTGTTTGAAAAAAGGTACGGACGGGAGCGCTGGCGCAGCATATCGATGATTTCCTGTCGCCCTGTGGTGAAGCCGCCGGAGGCTCCGCCAAGCGCTTTGCCGAAAGTGCCTGTAATCAGGTCGACTCGTCCCATCACATCACGGTATTCTATTGCACCGCGGCCTGTTTTGCCCAGGAAACCCGTGCAATGGCTCTCGTCGCTCATCACCAGGGCATCATACTTTTCCGCCAGATCGCAGATTTCATCGAGCCGGGCAATGATGCCATCCATGGAAAAGGCGCCGTCGGTAACAATAATTTTATGACGTGCACCGGAGGCTTCCCTGAGTTTGGCCTCCAGATCATCCATATCATTGTTTCTATAGCGAAATCTTTGGGCCTTACACAGACGAACACCGTCGATAATGGAGGCGTGATTGAGCTCATCGGAGATGATGGCGTCTTCGGGACCAAACAGTGGCTCGAAGATCCCTCCGTTTGCATCGAAACAGGCGGCGTACAGGATGGTGTCGTCTGTCTGAAGGAAATTAGAGACCTTTTGTTCCAGTTCCCGGTGGATATTCTGGGTCCCGCAAATGAAACGTACCGATGCCATTCCATAGCCATGAGAGTCAAGAGCCTTGCGGACGGCCTCAATGACCTCAGGATGATCGGCGAGTCCCAGGTAGTTATTGGCGCAGAAATTAATGACTTCCTGCCCGTTTTGGAGCCGGATGATTGCTTTCTGCGGACTCGTTATCACGCGTTCATCCTTATACAATCCCGCTTCCCGGATTTCCTCCAGTTCATTTTTCAAATAATTTTTAATGGCTCCGTACATTTTGCTCAATCCAGGTTTTGCACATCAGTTACGAAGGTAAGCTAACAAAAAAAATGCCGAACCTGAAAGCGATAATGCTCCTGGCAGGGCTAAAAAAATATATTTTGTTCAGAAATGAACAAATGTTTAATATCTGGTCTTTGATGGTTTATTCCCGGTGGCGACTTGCGCCGAATGCCAGGTGTCTCACAGGGATCGTTCTTCAGGAAGAAGTTCCGATTTCCGACAATCGGCGGCCGACGCCTGATTATAAATCATCAATTCCCACGACTTCCGGGGAGGCTTGTTTAGAGAAGTATAAACGGCACATAGGGAGGATGTGAAATGGGATCAAAAGGCGTATATTTGCGCGCGATGTTAAATCAACAATCATAATGAGCAAAAAAGATTTCATTCTTGTTACAGGAGCGCTTGGTCAGATAGGGTCGAGCCTGATTGCCAGGCTGCGGGATACTCACACCGGGGCTCGTGTTCTTGCAACTGACGTACGGTCGCCGGGAAAAGATGATGAAGCGGAAGGGCCGTTTGAATTGCTGGATATTCTTGATAAGAAGCGCCTGCATGAGCTGGTGAACAATTACAATGTCACACAGATTTATCACCTGGCGGCCCTGCTGTCGGCAAGCGGGGAACAACATCCCCTTGACGCCTGGCACCTGAACATGGAGGGCCTGCTTAACGTATTGGAGGTGGCAAGAGAAGAGCAGCTGGACCGGGTTTTTTGGCCCAGTTCCATTGCGGTCTTCGGGGAACATTCTCCGAAGAAGGATACGCCGCAGATAGCGGCTATGGATCCGTCGACTATTTACGGTATTTCCAAGATCGCCGGGGAAAGCTGGTGTCAGTACTATTATCAGAAATACGGGGTTGATGTAAGAAGCGTGCGTTACCCGGGACTTATCGGATTCGACGGTTTGCCCGGGGGAGGGACTACCGATTATGCCGTCGATATTTTTCATAAAGCCGTGCAGGGCGACCCCTTTGTTTGTTTCCTGGACCGGGATACGCGACTCCCCATGATGTATATGCCCGACGGTATACGTGCCGCTCTTGAGCTCATGCATGCGGACGCCGGAAAGCTGACGATCCGTACTTCTTATAATATTGCGGGATGTTCTTTCACCCCTGAAGAACTTGCGCGCGAAATTCAGGAACATATTCCTGATTTCAGCATCCGCTATCAACCCGATTACCGACAGGATATTGCCGGTTCGTGGCCCAGCAGCATTGACGATGGCGTTGCCCGCCGTGACTGGGGCTGGGAGTCCCGGTATGATCTCTCAACCATGACGAGAGATATGCTTCGCCATCTTCGGAAGTGGCAGGGGCAAATAGATTGACCGGCCTCTCATTTTCCCAGAATCATCATAAATCAATCCAACGGTCCTGCACGTTTTAGCAGAGCACGCTTTCAGGCCGAACAATTAGAGGCCTTTATTCTGGTTAAAAACGCTGATCTAAAGCAACCAGTTTACCTGCTGACTTTCCACTCGCAGCATAACCTGTGATGATTTTTAATGCATTCTCAGGAATAGCTGTAACAAATTCTGCTTTAAGCTATCCCTCGATTCCTCGAAATGAACCGTGCCAGCGTTCAACATAATATTGCAAAGACTCCCCCTGTTTAGCGGGCCGGTCATATACAAGTTTAAAAGCTCTATCAATAATATCTTGTCGAGTGGTCATGAAAGTGATGTGGCATAACAATAAAGCCATCCTTTAACCTTTCCGACAGGAAATAACCACAATGGGCACGGTAAATCTCACATTGTTCACCATGTATTGGTTCTTCCATGGGATTTTTCGTGGCCATCGTGGTTAAATTCTTTCTTCCAGCCACAAAGCCGTCAGCTCCTCCCCTACGAACGTTTTTCCACCGGCTGATAATTCCGTTCTTTTTCGCCAACGTACACCTGACGTGGACGATAGATCCGGCCGCGTGGATTTTCCCGCATCTCCTTCCATTGGGCAATCCATCCGGGAAGGCGGCCAATGGCGAATAATACAGTAAACATATTTACCGGGATGCCCATTGCCTGGTAAATGATGCCGCTGTAAAAATCTACGTTGGGGTACAGCCTGCGTTCAATGAAATAGTCGTCTGCAAGGGCGATCTCTTCAAGCTGTTTGGCGATGTCGAGAAGCGGATCATGAATACCCAGTTTCTCCAGGACTTCATCTGCAGATTTTTTGAGGATCCTGGCCCGTGGATCAAAGTTTTTGTAAACACGGTGGCCAAATCCCATCAGTTTGAAATTGCTGTCGGGATTCTTGGCCATCTCCATATATTTCTTTGGGTTGCCGTCGTCCTCGTGGATGCCCTGCAGCATCTGGACAACGCGTTGGTTGGCTCCCCCGTGCAAGGGACCGGAAAGAGCGTTGATTCCTGCTGAAATAGAAGCAAAAAGGTTTGCCTGGCTGCTTCCTACCATCCGGACGGTAGAGGCGCTGCAGTTTTGTTCGTGGTCGGCGTGCAGAATAAGAAGCATATCGAGCGCCCTTTCCAGGACCTCGGGCACTTCATATCTTTCCATCTGTGTGGCGAACATCGTATACAGAAAATTGCCCACGTAATTCAGGTCGTTGCGGGGATAAATGAAGGGCTGGCCGATTGATTTTTTGTAGGAAAAAGCAGCTATCGTTTTCAGCTTGGCCAATAGCCGGATCGCATTGGTATTGATCTCTTCCCCTGGGGCGTCGTCATCATCGCTGTTATAATATCCTGAAAGGGCGCCCACCATAGAAGACAGAACCGTCATAGGATGGGCCGAAAGGGGAAATCCTTCAAAGAATTTCTTCATATCCTCATGGATCATACTGTGCCGGGTGAGGCGCGTCTTAAAAGCATCAAGCTCCTCTTTGCCGGGAAGTTCGCCATTGATCAGCAAATACATCACTTCCACAAAATTCGATTTTTCCGCCAGTTCTTCGATAGGATAGCCACGGTAACGGAGGATTCCCTTTTCCCCGTCGATGAAAGTGATAGCGCTTTCGCACGACCCCGTATTGGCGAGCCCGTTGTCGAGCGTAATGGCCCCGCTGTCTTTACGCAACCGGGCGATATCGACACCGACTTCCCCCTCGGAACCGACGACAACCGGAAGTTCATATTCCTGATTGTCTAATATTAGTTTGGCGTTCTTCATGAAGACTCCTTTTAAGTGTTTAACAATCCTCGTCGTAGTGCCGGCCAATGTTGGTATATGAATATTTTAACAGATCATAACTATCCGCACCGACCTCAAAGATCATTGATGCCCCCACCCGGTTTCACCGATGGCAGGTTGTTCATGCCAGCAACGAAAATGTACTGTTTATTTCAATTAATTGGGGACTAAACCCGTAGCCCCTCCAGAGTCAGAACGAATATAATCTGTGGGAATTATATCACTGAGTTTGCCGGGATCGGAAAAGACCTCAAAAAATTATTCATTTCTCTTCCCATTCGTTCAGACAAATATGGCAAAGATAGGAATTTTGGACGGGTGGTGGTATAAATCCAAAGGTTAATCGGGAGAACCAGCTCTTTTTTGGAGTTTGAGCGGTTATTTCGATGTCATGCGACCGGCAATATGGACAGACCTCTTCTCCTGTGGGTCCGGTGCTAATTTCCTCATTGTCGTCTTCATACCCGTGAGAAAATTCTCCCTCCTGCTCCGTCAAATTATCGAGTTCGTCAGAGTAATCGCCCGTCAGAATGAACATAGCCTCATCATAATAATTTTGTGGGACCAGCAGTTTTATTCCTCCGACGGCGTTGGCATAAAGCCAGTCCATCGTCACGGTATACTCGTCGAGCAGTAAACAGGGGATGCCCTCCCATTCAAGCCTGGCTTTTACGAGGTGAGCCTCGTGAGCCAGCATAAAGCTCCTTATCGTTTTATACCCGCTGATCATATAGCGAAGTGGTTGTCTCTTATTCCTCCCGGCATCATCTGATGCGGGACGAGGGTCGCGTTTTTCAGGACTTCCTTCCGGAGTAATCCGTCTTTTCTTATGAAACGCTGAAACGACTTTTTGCGTGCCATATCCCCGGGGCTCACCCGTTTTGCCGCCGGAGAACGTTCAAAAGGAGCAGGCTCCGGAATATCTTTTATGTCGGAGGCTCCGTATCTTTAAAGGGGATTTTTCAGTTGTAAAAAACTTTGAAAAACCGGCTCCAAAGCCTTGGGAGATGTCAGAGTCTGAACAGTTTCGGAGCCTGAGAATAGTTGTTCTATACCCGGAATCTTCAAGTTATGAAAGCAGAGATATCAGCCAAAATGACGGTTCCGAAATAATTTTCTTGTAAACAATAATATTTTTCAATAGCGCCTGATTTTGAAAGGCTCGAAACGTTTTATTTAAATTTTATGCGCATTAACCTTTTCGAAAAAGAGCCGTTTGCACGTCGTCATATTGGTCCCTCGGGAGAGGATGTTCAGGAGATGCTCAGGCAGATCAAAGCGGATTCGATAGATGCTCTCATTGATGAGACAATCCCCCCGTCCATCCGCCTGACGAAGAAGCCGGAGCTCCCGACAGCTGTGGCGGAGGACGAGTTTTTGCGTTCTTTTCGCAAACTGGCCCAGAAAAATAAGCGTTATCGTTCGTTTATAGGAATGGGGTATTATCCGACACGCGTACCGGCTGTGATTCAGCGAAATATTCTTGAGAACCCGGGCTGGTACACCTCTTATACACCGTATCAGGCGGAAATCGCCCAGGGCCGGCTTGAGATGCTGGTGAATTTTCAGACCATGGTGGCCGATCTTACCGGGATGGAGCTGACGAACGCATCCCTGTTGGATGAGGGAACTGCGGCAGGCGAGGCCATGTCGATGTTTCATGCCTTGCGTAAGGGTTCAAAGAAGCACGCCAATACCTTTTTTGTGTCGGATCTATGCCATCCTCAGACTATTGCCGTGGTTCGTTCGCGCACAGAGCCTTTGAATATCACACTTCGCACCGGGGCACCCGAAGATCTGGATCCCTCCGACCCGGATGTATTCGGTGCGTTACTGGCTTATCCCGACACACACGGGGCAGTTGAGGATTATTCGGATTTGATCCGTTCTCTGCAGGAACATGATGTCTTTGCGGGAGTGGTGGCCGATCTTATGAGCCTGGCTATCCTGAAACCGCCGGGTGAAATGGGAGCCGATGCCGTGGTCGGGTCCACCCAGCGGTTCGGAGTTCCGATGGGGTACGGTGGTCCGCATGCGGCGTTCTTTGCCACGCGAAACGAGTATAAGCGGCAGGTTCCGGGCCGCATCATTGGGGTAACGCGCGATGCCGCCGGCCGCCCCGCCTTTCGCATGGCCCTGCAAACCCGGGAGCAGCATATCCGTCGGGAGAGAGCCACTTCCAATATCTGCACCGCTCAGGTTTTATTGGCGGTTATGGCCGGGGCTTACAGTGTATACCATGGTCCGGACGGCATCCGCAGGATTGCTTCGAACATCCATGCAAAGGCGCGCCTGCTGGAGCAGGAACTGGACAAACTTGGTTTTGTGAATGAAAATCACGCCTATTTCGACACATTATATCTGAATGTCGGGGAGGAAAAAATGCGGGAGAGGATCCGCGAAATCGCCCTGAAGAACGAGGTCAACCTTCGGTATTATGAGGATGCCCACGTGGGAGTGGCACTTGATGAAGCAGCCCTGCCTGACGACATCCGTACATTGCTGGACATTTTCAGCGAAGCGGCCGGCCGGAGCCATACCTTCGATCCCGTATCGACACCTGCCGAAATAGATGCAGATATCCCGGAGTTGCTGATGCGCCATACTCCTTTTATGGATCATCCGAATTTTCACGCATATCACTCCGAGCATGAGATGCTGCGCTACCTGAAGCGTCTGGAAAACCGCGATCTTTCCCTGGTACATTCCATGATCTCATTGGGTTCGTGTACAATGAAACTAAATGCCACCACGGAAATGATACCGTTAAGCTGGCCCGGGTTTTCGGAACTTCATCCCTTTGTTCCGGAAGATCAGGCTGCGGGTTATCATGAATTGTTCCGAAACCTGAAAGGGTGGCTTAAAGCACTCACCGGATTTGATGCGGTGTCGTTGCAGCCGAATTCCGGCGCCCAGGGTGAACTCGCCGGGCTGCTGGCCATACGGGGGTGGCACCGGTCGCGCGGGGATCACAAGAGGACGGTTGCCCTTATTCCGTCTTCTGCACATGGAACAAACCCAGCAAGCGCCACGATGGCAGGCATGAAAGTTGTGGTCGTTGCATGTGACGAGAATGGGAACATCAACGTAGACGATCTACGCGCCAAAGCCGATAAGTTTGCAGATGAACTGGCTGCATTGATGGTCACATATCCGTCCACACATGGCGTTTTCGAGGAAGCCATCATGGAGATATGCACCATTGTTCATCAACATGGAGGGTTGGTCTATATGGACGGCGCCAACATGAATGCCCAGGTCGGATTAACCTCTCCGGCACGCATCGGTGCCGATATTTGTCATCTGAACCTGCATAAAACATTTTGTATCCCACACGGCGGCGGCGGACCGGGAATGGGTCCGATCGCCTGTACGCATGAATTGGCTCCGTATCTTCCGGGACATTCCGTGGTGGAAGGAGTGGAAGGATCACAGTCCCCCGTGGCTTCGGCTCCGTGGGGAAGTGCGAGCATTCTTACTATTTCCTACGCATATATTGCGCTGATGGGGGGTGACGAACTCACTCTGGCCACGAAATATGCCATCCTTAATGCCAACTATCTGAAATCAAGGCTCGAAGACCATTTTCCTGTTTTGTATACAGGCGGACACGGCCGGGTCGGCCATGAGATGATTATTGATTTGCGTCCTTTCAAACAAAGTGCAGGCATTGAAGTGTCGGATGTTGCCAAAAGACTGATGGATTACGGGTTTCATGCTCCTACGGTATCTTTCCCGGTGCCGGGGACAATGATGATTGAGCCGACCGAGAGCGAGACGAAGGAAGAGCTGGATCGCTTCTGCGAGGCGCTCATCTCAATCCGCCTGGAAATCAGGGAGATTGAAGAGGGAACAGCCGACCGGGAAAACAATGTGTTGAAGAACGCTCCGCATACCATGGCAATGGTCTCCTCAGATCATTGGCCTTTCCCTTATTCCCGGCAGAAAGCGGCATGGCCCGTATCCTGGCTGCACGAACGGAAGTTCTGGAGCTCCGTCCGCCGCGTTGACGACACATGGGGCGACCGAAACCTGATGTGCCTCTGTCCGCCGGTTTCTGAATATGATGACTGGAGTGAACGGGAGACACCGGCCCTTTCACATTCCGGAGAACAGCGGTGATCCATAAGTCATTTATATATAAGCCTCCTCTTGATTTTTTTGTATTTAAATGATAAGGTATCAGGGTGTCATTATTAACACCTTATCAAAAACAAGGAGGATGTCATGATGATTAAAGCTCCGCGTTGGTTTACGTCTGTAATATTGCTTGCAATGTGTTTTATCCTGGGCATGGCTCCCGGTATCGATGGCCGCTGGACCACTTCCATACCCGGACCGAATGGCGATATGCAGCTTGTGTTTACTTTTAAAGCCAGCGGCGATTCCCTGACAGGAACCGTGGCATCTGCCATGGGAACCCTGCCCATCAGCGATGGAAAAATTGAGGGGAATAAGATTTCCTTCAATGTCGATATCAACGGAACAGTTATCGCACATAAGGGAACGATATCGGGGGATGTCATCCATCTGGAGGCACAGGGGATGCAGGGCCGCGATTTCAAGATGGTTTTGAAACGCGCACCGATACAGGAAAAGACGGCGAAGAAACGAAACAATTGAGGTGTCCGCACCCGCTCAACCTGACGGTTACCGGTATTTTTGCTCGAGTTCGAGGAGATATTTCTTTCTCCACAGTCCGCCTCCATACCCGCACAGAGTGCCGTTTTTGGCAATGACGCGGTGACAGGGAATGATAATCGCGATGCGGTTATCTCCGTTGGCGCGGGCAACGGCGCGGAGGGCATCCCTGCGATCGATCGCAATGGCCTGATCTTCATATGAACGCGTTTCCCCGTAAGGAATCCGGCATAGTTCAGTCCATACGGTCTGCTGAAAATCGGTTCCGGGTGTGATGAGCGGCACTTCGAAGCAAGTCCGGTCACCTTCAAAATATTCCTGCAATTGCAGGGCAACCATTGCCGTCACGCCATTGGATCCGGGAACAAAAGCGGCATTCAGGCGTCGCTTCAGGCGTTTTAGCTGAGTTTCAAGCATTCGCCTGTCTCCAAATTCGAGCAGGCACAAATCCTCGGCCGTTGCTCCGGCCAGCATGGGACCAAGCGGTGTGGGAATCCTGGTCACATGTACCAGCGTGGTGTTTTGACGATCGTTTCCCGCAGTATCGCCGATCATCTTTTTCAGGGCTTCCCGAAATCCGCTGAGGGATTCATAGCCGTACTCATAAGCCGTTTGTGTCATATCTTCTCCATGTTGTATTCTTCCCAATGCCATTCCAAGCCGCCTCAGGCGCAGATAACTCTGAAAAGTCATGTTGTGCTGCTTCTTGAACCATCTGCGCAACCGGTTAGGATCGACGGACAGCTTTCTGAGATCCGCATCGGTCCATCTTCTGGAAGGATCCTTTTCTACTTCATTAAGAATTCTGGTTACCCATGCAGGATTGTTTCCGGCAGGCTGCATCGGTTTGCACTTTTTGCAAGGGCGATATCCTGCGTCCAGGGCTTCTTTCGCAGATGAAAAATACACGATATTTTCAGGTCTGGGCTTTCGTGCGGTGCAGGTTGGCCGGCAAAAAATACCCGTTGTTCTTACCCCGAGAATAAATACTCCTTCGTATCTGGAATCTTTACTCATCAGGGCCTTGTACATCTCCCGTTCTGCAGGCAATTTTTGTAACATAGGTTATTCGCGTGAGATTTTTCTGTAAAAAAGAGAGTATGACGATACAACAAGACCGATTGTCTGGTGGAGACGCAAAATTTCGCGTCTCTACCAATACCAAATCTGAATTTTAGGGGCGCACGGATGTACACCCCTGCGGCCGGTATCTACGCTCCAAGATAGAAGTACCGTCGCGAAGAATTCTACCGGAAAATTGTCAGGCAATTTGTCAAATGCAGGGGGCGCCGATACAGGTTGCTTTATTACAATGAGCGCCCGGCCGAAAACCGGCCTGTGCCATAACTATTAACGTGGATCGGACAACAACTATACAATCCCTCCGTTAAAAGAGCAATTTCCACATGAAAGCTCACCTTTTTACTCTGTCTGAGGTTTCTATTTCTCTGATTCGGTTCCTGCCGT
>CAZNHE010000004.1:64795-73671 GCA_964572735.1 uncultured Chitinophagales bacterium
GCTCACCTTTTTACTCTGTCTGAGGTTTCTATTTCTCTGATTCGGTTCCTGCCGTTTAAAATATAATTACGGGGATTTCTTATCGGGATTTCAAGGATTTATTATTGGGCGGAACAAAAGTGAATCGCAAAATTACAGAGCATATAATTATTTACAAATGGCAATCCAAACGGCATCTCCGTCTGTCCCTCAAAAGGCTGTCTGGAAAAAACTCGTTGCAGGTTATCAGGAATCCCACACCTGGAAAAGCATCTGGCAGATAATCAATTCCTTATTACCGTTTCTTGGAATCTGGTTTTTAATGTATGTGAGTCTGGATTACAGCTATTGGCTGACCCTGGCACTGGCATTTCCTGCCGCAGGATTTATTGTACGAATATTCATCATTCAGCACGACTGTGGTCACGGCTCATTTTTCCAGTCAAGAAGAATCAGTGATGCCATAGGCATGTTATCCAGCCTTTTCACTTTTGTTCCGTACCATTATTGGAAGAAAGGACACGCCATCCATCATGCCAATGCAGGAAAGCTGGATCATCGGGGAATCGGTGATATTAAAACACTTACTGTTGATGAATACCAGCAACTTCCTTTTTGGGGAAAGATAAAATACCGGATATACCGGAATCCGTTTGTACTTTTTACCGTATCGCCCTTCCTTCTTTTTGTAGTTCTGTATCGTTTCCCGAACTCGAAGGATAAATCGCTGAAAAGGATCGAATCCTCGCTTTATTGGACGGATCTGGCGCTGGTTATATTGGTTGGCGGCGTGATCTTTCTGGTGGGATGGCAGGCATTCCTGATGATTCAGCTGCCGATCACGATTATTGCTTCATCTGTGGGAACCTGGCTTTTTTATATTCAGCATCAGTTTGAGGAAGCGTATTGGGCCAGAAATGAACAGTGGGATTATGCAGAGGCGGCGTTGCAGGGCAGTTCCTATTATAAGCTGCCCAGGCCTCTGCAATGGTTCACCGGAAATATCGGCTATCATCATATCCATCATTTGAGTCCGCGTATTCCCAATTACCACCTGGAAAAATGCCATAAGGAAAATCCTACTTTGCAGAATACCGTAGTGCTGACCATGCGTTCGAGCGTGAGGAGCATCTATTTAAGCCTGTGGGATGATGATCAGGGAAGATTGATTAGCTTCAGGCATCTCAGGCGCTGCCGTGCAGGGGTGGCGGAGAAGTGAAGATTATCATGGCGATGCTTTGTTGTTGGGCTGCCATTATTTCCTCCCCGGCGGGATTTATGGAACGGATGATTCCATTCCGGCGAGTCCGTTTTATATGATTGCGGGAAAGTATAACGTTCTATAAAATCATATAAACAATACCTTAACGTGAGTTCGAGATAAGAAACGACGATTGCCGGAAGTGTAAGTCGAATACTGCTCATCCCACGCATGTTACCCACCCCTGCACCCCTCCCTGGAGGGGAAGAAAGGCGAATCTCCCCTCCGGGGAGGGGATTAAGGGGTGGGTAGAACCCGTATAACCTGGGTTTAAAGCGAAAAAAATAACAATCTAAATCTCCTTATATCGAACTCACGTTATCTTATATTCGTGCTCGTATAGTCGAATTCCCGATTACGAAACATGAGCATGAACATTGCTTCACACAAATGCCTGGTACGTTAAAACAGATATTTATTCATTCCGGGTTCCGGGTACTGAAAACCTCAGGCCGCTTCTTTCACCCTGAAGTACTGAATGCTAAAGTAACGGTCGGGGTCGGTCCATACTTTATCAGGCTCGAATCCGGCTTCTGCGGCCATATTCCGGAATCCTTCAATCTCGTATTTATAAGAGTTTTCGGTATGGATGCTTTCTCCTTCCGAAAAATGGATGACCGTATCGGCGATTCGCACATCCTGCTCGGCCAGGCTGACCAGATGCATCTCTATACGGCCCAATGCCTGATTATAGATGGCCTCATGAGCAAAAAGGGAAATATCGAAGTCGGCATTTAATTCCCTGTTGATGTGAAGCAGCAGGTTTTTATTGAAGCGTGCCGTGATGCCTTCCCGGTCGTTATAAGCCGCTTCCAGGATGGAAGGATCTTTTTTCAGATCTACCCCTACCAGGAAGCCGTCGTCCTGCTTGCAGATTCCTGCAATTTGCCTAAGGAATTTTTTTGCTTTGGAGGGCAGGAAGTTGCCGATTGTGGATCCCGGATAATATACCACAGTATGATCATGCGGGATGGATAAATCCCCGATTTCAAATGGATGTGTGTAATCCGCAACGATCGGGATCACAGGGATTCCCGGATATTGCTTTTGAAGTACCTGTGCCGTATCCATGAGAAGTTTATGGGAGATATCGACGGGGACATACGCCGCAAGCTTTTTATGATGATTCAGCAATAGGCGCGTTTTGACACTGCTGCCGCTGCCCAGTTCGATCAGCAGGCTGTTATCGGGAATAGCCGCGAGGATTTCCTGCAAATGTTCCTCCATAATGTGCAATTCGGTCCGGGTCGGATAATATTCGTCAAGTTCACAAATACGATCAAACAGCCTGGAGCCCTGCTCGTCATAAAGATATTTACACGGGATGGTTTTATAAGGCTGTTCCAAACCCTCCACAACTTCTTTTTGCAGTTGCGTTGCAGCCTGTGCGTTTAATTCCATAGAAATATAGGTTGGTTATGCGTTTTGGGCCAGGCGGATTCCTGTAAATTGCCACCTCGCGTCAGGATGAAAGAAGTTCCGGTATGTTTTCCGGATATGTGAGGCAGGTGTGGCGCAGGAACCCCCTTTTAGCACCATCTGATTAGACATGAATTTCCCGTTATATTCACCCAGTGTTCCCGGCAGGGGCCGGTATCCCGGATACGGGAGATAGGCGCTGCCCGTCCATTCCCATACATCGCCCATCATCTGGGAGAGGCCGGATTCATCCTTCTCCTTCAGCGGGACAGGGTGATAATTTTGAGTCTCGACGAAATTTCCCCTGATAACGGCGAGTTCCGAAGCCAGCTCCCATTCTGCCTCTGTCGGGAGGCGTGCGCCCGCCCACCGGGCATAAGCATCAGCTTCATAATGGCTCACATGGCACACCGGCTCGGCAGGGTTGACCCTGCGCGGACCCTGCAATGTGATCATCCACCATTCATCATCACGTTTTTCCCAATAGTAGGGTGATTTCCATTGTTCCTGCTCTTTGATGGCATATCCGTCGGACAGCCACAAAACAGGATTGTCGTAGCCGCCGTCTTCCATAAACTCAAGAAATTCGGCGTTGGTAATAAGCCGGTCGGCTATTTGAAAAGGTTCCAGCCAGACCTTGTGCCTGGGCAGTTCATTATCGAAACAGAAATGGTCGCCCCTGGCGCCGATTTCGGAAATCCCGCCTTCGAAATCCATCCACTTCACCGGCAGAATGTCTCCGGACAAAGGCACCTCTCTGTGCCGGTATGCGGGATAAAGCGGATTCATAGAAAAAACATGCTTGATGTCCGTCAGCATTAACTCCTGGTGCTGTTGCTCGTGGTTGAGCCCGATTTCAACGATACCGGCGAAGCGCTCCGGCTGTTCCTCCGGCGGATTTTCGAACAGATCCGCCATCAGGTTGTCGACATGCGTACGGTAGCGATAGACCTCGTCAACCGTGGGCCGGGAAATGAGCCCGCGCCTGGGGCGGCAATGGCGTTCCCCCGCCTGCACGTAATAGGAGTTGAACAAATAGGCATATTTGGGATGCATCGGCTGATAGTCAGAGATGAATTCCGACAAAACGAACGTCTCAAAAAACCAGCTTGTATGAGCCAGGTGCCACTTCACAGGACTCACATCTTCCATCGTTTGAATTACGTAATCCTCCGGCACAAGCGGTTTACAAAGGAACCCGGTCTGAGAACGAACGACCTCGTATCTCTTCCGCAGCGATTGAAGGCGGTTTCCAATATCCGGGTCTCTATTTGAAATGAGAGTAGTTTCCATAATGTTACCTCACGTTGCTGGGTGTCGGGCTGCACAGACAGTATAAGGCATAAATAGAAACTTTTCCCAAATCGTTCGGAGCCGCCGGAGCAACAAAAACTGGTCAGTTTATTTTCTTATAAATATATTCCCTCTTCCGAAAGGTATCAGACGAGGCGGCAAACGTAATCATATCAGGCCCCTGGAGATTTCCGTGCAGGGTTTCGGGATTATAAAACGCTTGTAACCGATGAACTTAAACCAAATTTAGGTTGCTATGATGGTATTGTTGAAAGGCTTTCTGGCAGGCGTCACGATTGCAGCCCCTCTGGGCCCCGTGAATTTGATCTGCATTCATCGGACTCTGATAAGAGGCGGAAAGAACGGTTTTGTATCAGGCATGGGAGCAGCGGCGGCCGATACCATCTACGGAATTATCGCAGGGTTCGGGATCACGCTGATCTCGGGTTTCCTGGCGAACCATGAACAGTTTCTTCGCGGGATCGGCGGAGTGATCATTATCATGTTTGGGATGCGGGTCTTCAGTAAAAGCATAAAGCGGAGGATTATACAGGACGAGGATACCAGCCTGTTCAAAGAATTTACCTCTACCTTTCTGCTTACCCTCACAAACCCGCTGACTATTGCGGCCTTTCTGGCAATCTTCGCCGGACTTGGACTTGCAACGGTTGATGTCGACTATCTGCAGGCTACTATTCTGGTATTGGGCATTTTTGCAGGCGCCTCCTTCTGGTGGAGCATCCTTGTCGGCGGCGTAGACCGGTATCGGGAGCGTTTTACAGATGACGCATTAAAGAAAATCAACCACACGGCCGGAGTCGTGATTTCCTTGTTTGGTATCTTTCTGTTTATAAGTGCGTTCGTAAATGTAGGGATGTAGGCGGACGGAGAGGTTTTATTTCCGGGAAGGAAAGGCGGCCGCCTCAGGAGTCCTTCCTGATAAGTTCCTCGATAGCCGTTATAATATCGTTCTTCAGGAAAGGCTTTTCTATGTAATCATTAATCCCCGCCCTGCGGCACTTTGCTTTAACAACAGGGTCGGTATTGGCGGTAAGCGCCAGAATAGGCAGATGCTGATAGGCAGGAATAGAACGCAACTTCCTGCTCAGCCTGAGTCCATCCAGCCCGCTCCCCAAATCCAGATCCATCAAAACCAAATCATAGGTATTACGCTGTAATTTCTGATAAGCATCCTCCGGGTCTGCAGCACTGTCAACAGTACAGACGTTTGTCAGCAGGAATCGGGTAATCAGGCACAACTGCTGGTCGTCTTCCACGTGCAGTACCCGGATTAAGGGCCGTATACGAGGATTGCCGGACTCATACTTGCGGGCGTCGTAACCGGCAGGAAGATCATCTTCGGAATCGCCGGAATGATCTCCGTCCGCGTATTCCTCAGCCTTCGTGTGGATACTCCATGTACGGAAGGAAATGACCGGTTTCCCCTTGGAAGAGGGTACTAACATGGGATTACCGTGGTTTGTGTGCATTTTTGAGCCTTATTCTTGGGTTAGCCTGATTAGCAAAGATTGCCGTTATCCGCCGGATACTACTCGACAATAAGATAAGAGACACTTGCAGGCGAATTGTTACAAAAAAAATTCAAATACTTCGATTTTTAGTGTAAAAGCCTGAAAGTTGGTCATTTTTCTTGAAATAATGCCGGGTTACTATCAAATTATTTGTCCGGCGGACGATAATATGGTTATCATAGTTGCGTAGCTACTAAACAATATGGAGAGTACTGCTATGGATAATGAAATAAACAGAATGACTATCGAACAAAAGATTGAAATGTTTCTGGACGGGCACCTCAGCCGGGAGGAGTCGGATCAACTATGGATTGAAATGATGGAGGAGCCCGCTTACTATGACTATTTCAAAACAGCGGTTAATTTAAAGCATATAGGAACGGCAAGCAATAAAAAGCATCTATCAGTAGATACTTATGAGGAGCCGGAGGAAGGAAGTTCATCAAAACGCTTTTACAGGGTAGCCATAGCCGCAACAATCGTCATGATTATAGGAATCCTCGGTTATCTGAATCTCGCCACTCCCGGCCGGGTAGCTCCGCCTGTTGCGTTACATCAGTTAGCTATGCAGACAACCCGTTCGACGGTGACCATGAACGGTTCCATGGAGTCGGATATACAACGCGGCATCGATCTGGCCAACCAGGGGAAGACGACGGAGGCTATCGCCCTGTTTCAGAGAATCCTGAATGAAAACCCGGATCCGCAGGTACAGGCCCTTGCATTAAGCAACCTGGGAATCATGTATTATAACCTGGGGCAGATGGATCAGGCAATAACGGCGTTCAATCGCATCCTGAAGGAACAGGGACTGGATATCCTGACCTACGAAAGGGCCTACTGGTATGCCGGAAATGCGTATCTGAAGGAAGGAAAATTGAAGGAAGCCCGCGGAGCGATTTCCAAAGCGTATTCGCTCGATGGCGCCTACCGCCGGGTAGCCGGCCAGTATTTGAAAAAGCTGAATGCGGTATTGGGACAATAAGTTTTTTCAGAAGCAAGGGTCGAGGCTGTTTCAATCTCATGTTGAAACAGCCTTTTTATTTTGCTATAAGTCGTTGATTTGACGGATTGAGAGAGGTTTTTATATACTTTTCGTGCCCGTGCGTGTCGGACAGGCTGTCCGACCTATTTTATATTGAAACGGTAGGTTCCGTACCCGGCGAGAATAACGACCACTACTATTACAAAGCGGAAGGTCCAGTCTCGCAGGGGGCGGCCGGGATAGTATAAAGGGGAGATTTGTCCGGCGACGATATAGGATCCCCACTTCAGCGGATCCGAATTGATATGATTCAGATAATAAAGCTTGGCTTGCTGCAGGGCTTCGTCTTTGGGCAATCCCTGCTTCAGGTACCGGTAAAATTGAACCGAGATGGTCATTGCGGCCTTGTCATCTACCTTCCACATATTCATCACCAGGCTTTTGACTCCCGCATACCGGAACGCCCGGCTCAGGCCTATGACGCCACTTCCGGTAATGTAGGATCCGGTGCCCGATTCGCAGGAACTGAGCATCACCATGTCGCTGTGCAGATGCAGCGGAAACAATTCATAGGCATGGATTTGCCCGTCATTCTGACTGGTGTCTTCGTCTGCGGTATCTGTGTTGTTCTTCTTATCCATATAGATCACGGAAAACAGGGGTTCATCATAGAACACCTCACTATGGGTGGCAATATGGAGGATGCGGGCCTGAGGCGCCCATTTTTTGAAAGCCGCTTCGGTGGCTGCCGTATCGAGGAATAAACGTTTTTGCCGCATACTGCCCGGCAGGAGAGAATCGATCGACTCTACCTCCCGAACCGTGTTTGGCAGGGCGACCAGCATCTTATCGCTTGAAAGAGAACTGTACCGGTTGTTGAACTTCTGTACCCCGAACCCGGCAAATTCCAGGCTGAAGGCGTCGTGCCGGCGATGCCACGTCCGCTCCAGATCCTGAAGGGAAGTGTAATAACTGATACTGTGATTTTCGATGAAATAGTGAGCCGAGCCGAAACTGTATTTTTCGGTCACAGGAGAGACCGGTAGAATGCCGAAAGGAATCTGGTACAGAAGCCCGTCCGGAATCACATATAACCTTTTGTACGATTTCACCCCGGGACCGGCGAAGAGCGTAGTGTAAAGTCGGTAAAGTTTAGTCAGATCGGCCTGGTTGCTCTGTAACGACCGGGCGGCATCGATAAAAATGCTTTTTGTGGAATCTGAGAATGGGATTTTCCGGACCCGGATATAATCGTGAGTGATCAGCATGGAATACAGGGCTTCCCGGAATTGCGTATAATAGAGGATAGCTTCCCGGCTGCTCAGCCTGTGCTGAACAGCCGTTATACTCATGGGCTTTTGATCCTGGATGCGTATGATCCGGTTTTCCAGTTCGTTTTTCCGGGCTACAGCGGCTGCCAGCTTGTTTTGTATGTCGATCACCCGGCCGGAATCCGCCTGATTGAGTTCGGAACGATACTGTTCAATTTCGTCGGTCAGCTTGCGATCTTCGATCAGATCCTTCTCACCGAGCAAACTCGATTTCAGGGCGGCATTATTCAAATAAGCCGCTTTATTCAATGTCTTGACCTGGTCGAGCAGGGCGATGGCCTGTTTTTTCTTCCCCTGTTCCAAATACAGATCCGTAAGCAGATGGATGCTCTCCAGCTCGTCGTCGGTAAGCATCAGATGTCCGCTTTGCCGGTCGGTGCTGTTGCGCGCCCGCCTGAAAATCTGCCCGATCAATCCCCGCAGTTTTTGAATGGCCTTGCCGGTTTTATCATTACGAGATAATATCTCCGCCTGAATATTATTCTTCCTGGTTACATCATCAAAATCCAGATTGGCTAATTCATCCCTGGTTAGAGTATGTAAGACAGAATCTGCCTGGTTATATCTTTCCAGCCTGATGAATAAGCGGGCCTTTTGAATAATAGAACTGGAGTATCTCTTAACATCCATGCGCTTCTCTGCATGTGCGGCAATAGTATCCTGCAACTCTAATGCCTCAGTATATTTATCAAACGAGAAGAGAAGCTTCGCCTTGTCAAATAAGGCCGTCTGAATGAGTTGATAGTTACCAGTTTTTTGGGATAAAGATAAAGCCTGGTTTATAAGTATAAGAGCCTTATTAAAGTCCTTCTTATGCTCGGAATAATAATAGCTTAATCCTAATAATGCATAGCTAATGCCTTCATTGGAAGAATCCTTTCTGGCAATTTTCAAAGACTGCTTTATATAGAAATAAGCTTGTTTCCAGTTACCCGTCTTTTGGTTATAAAAAGACAAGTTCTTCGCCACGGTAGGAAGGATATTGAGGTCTTTATCCGCGGCATATTGATACGCTTCGTGTTGATAATGAAGTCCCTTATTAATCTCTCCTGTTTCTATGTATGTTAATGCAAGAT
>CAZNHE010000005.1:0-4430 GCA_964572735.1 uncultured Chitinophagales bacterium
CTACACAGAGAAAAAATGCATAGTGAGTTTTGTGAAATTCGTCTCTGAGCAACTCGCGAAGAGGGATAATGTTTTGACGATCTCTCCTACGGAAAAGCCATACTTCAATACCCGGATTCCAGACGTAATGTAAATGCTCTTCTCTGCCGGATGGCCGATGATCCCGGTGTCCGGAAATCCATGGGCATGGAATGGTTTCTTTCCCGCACACCTCCCTAATATGTCATATATTATCACCTCAGGAAATTCCTCATTTCAAAAAATTATCCCATGCAGTTCGAGACTCTGGCCATTCACGCCGGTATGGAGAGCGATCCGGTGACAGGATCAGTGGTTCCGCCCATCTACCCGTCCACCATTTACCGGCACCCGCCCGACGGACTGAAGCCCGATGATTTCAATTATATCCGGTACGACAACCCGAACCGGAGCCGCCTTGAAGAACTCCTGACCCGGCTGGAAGAAGGTGCCGGCTGTGCCGTTTTTTCTTCGGGTGTGGCGGCAGCGGCAGCTTTATTTCAGGCGATGGATCCGGGAGATGAAGTGCTGGCTCCGGATGATATGTACCACGGCAACCGCCTTTTGCTCAACCGCATTATGCGCCGGTGGGGTTTGTACACCAACTATGTGGATATGACCAATCCGGAGGCCGTTGATTCGGCGATTACCAATCGTACGCGCCTGATATGGGTAGAAACCCCTTCCAATCCGATGCTCCACGTTACCGATATTCAGGCGATCAGTAACGTCGCCACCCGGTACACCGATCTGCAGATCTGCGTGGATAATACCTGGATGACTCCCTTTCTTCAGAAACCGTTGTCACTCGGAGCCGATCTGGTGTTGCATTCCACAACGAAATACCTGGGCGGGCACAGCGATCTGCTGGGAGGAGCCGTAATCAGCCGTCCGGATAACCCCCTGTTTGCCCGGGTTCGGGATGTTCAGCAGCAGGCAGGGGCCGTACCTTCACCGCACGACTGCTGGATGCTGCAAAGAAGCATCCACACCCTGCCCTGTCGGATGGAGCGGCATTGCCGTACCACGCAAATAATAGCCGGCTTCCTGGCGAAACATCCGAAAGTCGAACGTGTTTTTTATCCAGGGCTTCCTCAAAGCCCGTACCACGAGGTGGCCAAACGCCAGGCGCGTGATTTCGGCGGAATGGTATCATTCCTCTACGATGGAACGGCGGCGGATACGCAGCAGGTTGTGGCAAATGCCCGCATCGTTACCCCGGCAACAAGCCTCGGAGGCGTGGAAAGCACCTGGGAACACCGGCGTCCGAATGAGGGCCCCGATTCCAAGACCCCGGATAATCTGATACGGCTTTCGGTGGGGCTTGAACACCCCGACGATCTTTTAGAGGATATTGAACAGGCCCTTGTTCTCGGATGACAACTGCCGGTTATGGCGGAATAATCGCTCTCGATTGTACATAAAGCCGAAAAAATCAATTTCTCCTCATTTTGATATGAGTCCCAAAATCCGGATTTTACAAACAGAATTTTAGGACGATCAACCGTGTTTTAAGTTAAATAAATTTGTTAAAGCGAGATTTTTAGAATGGCACGAGAAGAAATGGTTATGCCCAAAATGGGCGAGTCGATCATGGAAGGCACCGTCACCGAATGGAAAAAAAAGGTAGGTGATTATGTCGAACAGGATGAAACTGTTCTTGAGATCGCTACCGATAAGGTCGATTCTGAAGTACCCGCCCCGATTTCAGGAACCATCGCCGAGATTCTTGTGGAAGAAGGAGAGACGGTTGAAGTCGGCACTCCGATAGCCATTATTGATACCGAAGGAGAAGCGGGCGGAACAACCGGAAAGGCCGGGAAGGAACAGCCGGAAGAAACGCCCCGGCAGCCGAAAGCAGAAGAACCTGAAGAGAAACCTGTGGAGGCCAAAAAAGAGACAACCAACGGAAATGTTCAGGCTGAAAAGGGCGGGCAGGAGGCAACACCGTCCGGTCGCAAAGGAGGTGACGGCAGGTTCTATTCTCCGCTCGTGCGGTCTATAGCTGCCGAAGAAGGTGTTTCCCGGGAGGAACTCGAGTCGATTGAAGGAACCGGCGCTCAGGGTCGTGTCTCAAAGCAGGACCTGATGAATTATATCAACAAGAAAAAATCGGATGCGGCAAAAACGGCTTCCCGTCCGGCTCCGCAGGCTGAGCCAACCCGGCCTGCAGCAAAAAGAGAAAAGATTCATGCCGGAGAGATTCATGTAAACTGGCCGAAAGAAAACGTGGAAATCATCCAGATGGATCGTATGCGCAAGTCGATTGCCGAGCATATGATCCGTTCAAAACAGACCTCGGCCCATGTTACCACATACGCCGAAGCCGATGTAACCACACTGGTTCGTTTCCGTGAGAAGAGTAAAGCGCAATTCCTGGAAGAAAACGGGTTTAACCTGACATTCACTCCGTTTTTTATTGAAGCAACCATTCAGGCCATCCGCGAATTTCCGCTGATCAACAGTTCTGTTGAAGAGGACAAAATCATCCTGAAGCGGGATATTAATTATGGTATCGCCGTGGCCCTGGGGGAATCGGGATCCGGGGGGTTGATTGTGCCGGTCATCAAGAATGCCGGCGAGATGAATATTCACGGACTTGCCAGTTCCGTTCATGAACTTGCCCGAAAGGCCCGTTCCAAAAGCCTTTCTCCCGATGATCTGACCGGAGGGACTTTCACCCTTACCAACTACGGGAGTGTCGGCAACCTGGCAGGATCGCCCATCATTAATCAGCCCCAGGTTGCTATCTTCGGAACAGGTGCTATTGTTAAGCGTCCGGTTGTCATGGAAACCCCTGCCGGCGACGCCATCGCCATCCGTCATATGATGTATCTTTCCATGAGCTACGATCACCGGATCATCGACGGGGCGCTCGGCGGAGCTTTTGTGCAGCGGGTGAAAGAATTGCTCGAAGACTTCGACGAAAGCCGCACCGTATGAGGATGGCCTCACCGGCAGGGCCCCGTGAGCGGTCTATATCCCGGCATGCCTTAGCAAGAAACCGGCGTTGCAGGAACTTTTTTCTATCCGCGGTTTATACCTCCGAACTACAGAAAAGGATTCAGGGAGATCGGCTGGTTGATAAATATTATGATATCATTGAAATTCTTGAAGATCCTGATATAAGAGACCATTTCCTGGATGAATTATTCCACTTTAGTCTCCGATTGATTTAGCATCCGTATATGCCTGGCAAACCATGAAGATCATCCATAAAATAGAAGATCTGCGGAGAGCGCTGGAAAGGGAACGGTCGCGGGCGGGGACGATCGGCCTGGTTCCGACAATGGGCGCATTGCACGAGGGGCATCTTTCATTAATCCGCAAAGCCCGGGAAGCATCTGATATCCAGATCGTTTCGTTGTTCGTGAATCCTACCCAGTTTGCTCCTGATGAAGATTTTAAGGTGTACCCGCGTAATCCGGATCATGATGCCGAGTTATGCAGACGAGAAAAGGTTCATTACCTTTTTGCACCGGACAACGATGAAATGTACCCGTCTCCGCCGCATATCCGTTTTGAAATCGATGAACTGACGAGCAACCTGTGCGGCCGGTCGCGGCCCGATCATTTCCAGGGAGTTTTGCAGGTTATTACCAAGCTGTTCAACATCATCCGGCCCGATGTTGCCGTATTCGGCCAGAAAGACATCCAGCAATTCGTGCTGATCGAACGGATGGTGGAGGAGCTTAATTTTGATATTCGCATCCTGATGGGAGAGACAGTGCGCGGGCAGGACGGGCTCGCTCTCAGCAGCCGGAATCGTTATTTATCCGGGGATGAACGGGCACGGGCGCCGGAATTGTACCGGAGCCTCTCGGCAATCCGGGAAAGTATTATGGATGACCGCTCCTCCTGGGAAACGCGCATTGTCGATGAGAAGGAACGCCTCAGCACAAAAGGATTCGTCATTGATTATATTGAGGTGGTCCGGTATAAAAACCTCCAAATACCTGTCAGGCTGGATGCCGGGGAAAAATATATCATTGCCGGAGCCGTTTTTCTTGGTGCCACGAGGCTAATTGACAACATTTTGATTACATTGAACTAATTGCATCGGAAGAAGGTGAATCGCGTATGACGATTACCATGTTTAAATCGAAGTTACATCAGCTAACGGTTACAGAAGCGAACCTTTATTACGAGGGAAGCATCACAATTGATACGGAGCTGCTGGAGGCCGCCCGGCTTTTGCCTTACGAGAAGGTGCAGGTGGTAAATACCAATAACGGGGCGCGTCTGGAGACGTACACCATCCCCGCCGAGTCCGGAAGCAGGGTTGTTTGTCTGAATGGTCCCGCCGCCCGGCTGGCCCAGGTAGGCGACCGCATAATCGTAATCTCCTATACCGAAATGACTCCGGAAGAAGCACAGACGCACAAGCCGCATATCGTACTCGTCGATAAAGA
>CAZNHE010000005.1:4530-73367 GCA_964572735.1 uncultured Chitinophagales bacterium
AGGCCGAAAATCAGCTTTGGTACTTCATCCCGAAACCATTTACCTTGCCGGTATAACAATTCGCTTTTCAATCGTCCCTTCCCGCCCGATAAGAAAAGCAAAGATTACAGGAAGCATAATTAATGAGGTAAGCTGTGGTTATCTATGAAAATAGTTGATGATGAAGATGCGTTACGGGTTTTTGTGCCGGCACAACAGAGCCGTTTCCCGTTTCCCTTTCATCCGGGTTATTGGGAGTATGTGAAGGAAACCGAGAATGCGGAAGTGCTGCTGTTGAATGAGGGAGAAGCCTATATGCCCGTTTTGCAAAAATCCAAAATGGGATTTATCCTCTGGCAGTTTTTATTTCCGCCTGTAAAGGACGGGCAGCGATTGCCGGAACAGGGAGAAGCGGAATTCCTGGATGATCTGATTCGCTTTGTCAAAGAGAAGAAATGTGTTCATCGTATCATTCAGCCCCCTAATTATGCCCTGTTTCAGACAGCCCCCGGGAACAGCATCCGTGCGCCTTTCGGAAGTTATGTGATTGATCTCGGCTCACAAGAACCTTCCGACATCTGGAAAGGGATGAAGAGCAACTACCGGCAGGTGATCAGAAAGGCACAGAGAGAAGGCGTGGAAATCAGGACAGGCATAGATCAGCTGGATGCCTTTTACGAATTATATAAAGCCACCATGCAAAGGAGCGGCGTATATCTGGAACCGTATGATCACTTCAGAAAACTTATAGCAAGGCTGTCTGCCGAACATGTTTATTGTTCTTCAGCCTGGATCGACAACTCCTGTGACGGAGCGATATTTACGGTCTACAGCCGGTTCGGGGCCTATGTCCTGCACGCGGGTTCTCCCGACAGAGTACGGCATCACGGAAGCGTCAAATTGATTCATTGGGAAGCGATCCAGTACATGAAAAAGAAGGAGGTTCGGTTTTACGATTTCGTGGGAGCCCGGCTGTCGGATATCTCCGGAACGCCCTATGAAGGTTTACAGCGTTTCAAGAAAGGTTTCGGGAGTGAACTGAAGGAAGGTGTACTATGGAAGTACGATGTCGATCCGGTTCGCTGCAGGCTGGCCGACACGTATCTCCGCCTCCAATACAGAGGCAAAAGCCTGCCTGAAGATATCATCGATCAGGAGCGGCATAAAATCGGAACGTAAGCCGGTTCGTTTTTGCCTGTTTTCTTCAAAACCGGCTTTTTTATCGTCAAAGCCAGAAACTTTTGGGAATCTCTGCCGATACTATGTACAAAGGGGCGAACAGACAAAGTAGAGATTTTCATGAAATTGCGACTCTTATTACGGATTGTGCTGCCGGGGTTCCTGGCTGCGTGCGGATTGCTCAATGGTCCGCCGGAACATATCTGGCATCAAATGGGCCTGAAGGATAGCGATATTTATCAACTGGCGGACGAAGGCAGCTATTTATATGCCTGCGCCGGGAAAGACGGGTTGTTCCGGATCAATTTGCAGGGGCTCAATGAGGATTGGCAGTTACTGGGATTTTCTCACCCGAACGAAGTGCAGACAGGGGTGACCTCCTTTTACCGGAATCCGGAAAACAACGATTTTTATACGGCCTTTTTCACGACGAACACCACGTTTAAGGTCGGCCTGTACCGGAGTATTGATGACGGGAAAACCTGGAACGCTTTCGATTCGGGCATTTGGCAGGCGTATCAGGACAGCAGCAGCACATCTGTTTTTTGCCTGGCAGCTCCTTCGCAGCATCCCGGCCGTATTTATGCCGGTGCAACCGGAGCAATCTTTCGGAAGGATGCTGATTCTGTCAGGTGGCAGCTTCTAAGCGAATCACAGGAATTTGGTCATCATGTGTATACGATCCGGTTTGACCCGAGTGATCCCGATGAAATATGGGCGGGCGGTGAAAATGGCTTTGGCGGAGAGCGCCTGCTTCACTCCTCCGACGCGGGCAATACCTGGGAGATAATCAAAACGCTGCCTTCCGGGTCGGCGGGATTTCGCAATACCGTATTCTCGATCGCTGTCAATCCCGGAAATCCAAAAGAGATTTATGTGGGAATGGTGGGAATGGTGGTGAAGTCGACGGATGGAGGCCGTATCTGGAAGATAACCTACAGCGGCGATCGTGAAGATACCGAGCAGTTTAAAGCAATTGCCATCAATCCTGCCGATACGCTCGAGGTTTATGCCGCCGGCAAATACCTGATGCATACCAATGACGGCGGAGCAGACTGGAGCGCCGTAGGAGACAGCACGGTTACCGATTTCACGACGCTTCAGGTCGAATGGGACCATCACATGATTTATGCGGCTGCGAAGAATCCAGGCGGAGTATTTAAGATGAACTATTAGAAGGAGCGTTCCCGTTTTTCCTTTCCATCCATAGTCGTCTCTCCGGGATGGGATCCTGTAAACCGATGATCCCTCCCGGACCTTTTCCCTCACACGGGCCGGAACCGGGTCTAATCTTCCAGTTCCTTTAATGCCGCCGTCAGAGCCATCAGCGATTCTTTAGCATCTCCGAAGAACATGTAGGTATTTTCCTTATAGAAAAGATCATTGTCGATACCTGCAAAGCCCGGATTCAAAGAACGTTTGAACACCACTACCGTCCGGGCCTGATCGACATTCAGGATAGGCATACCGTAAATCGGACTGTTCGGGTTGTTTCGTGCGGCCGGGTTTACCACATCGTTGGCGCCGATCACAAGTACGACATCCGTATGCTCAAACTCGGGATTGATCTGATCCATGTCGTAAAGCTGATCGTACGGTACGTTGGCCTCGGCCAGCAACACATTCATATGACCCGGCATGCGTCCTGCTACCGGATGAATACCGTATTTCACATTTACTCCATGTTCTTCCAGCAGATTGGCCACGTCGCGGACAGCATGTTGTGCCTGGGCTACTGCCAGACCGTAACCCGGCACAATAATCACGTTTTGCGCGTAGGCGGTCATTACGGCCACATCATCAGCTTCTGCCCGGCGGATGGTTTTATTCATATCGCCCGACTCCGTTGTGCCGGCTGCCACCGACTCGGATCCAAAGGCTCCAAACAATACATTACCCAGCGAACGGTTCATCGCCTTGCACATGATATTAGTGAGGATAATTCCGGAAGCACCGACCAGTGCACCGCTTACGATCAGCAGGTTATTGTTGAGCACAAATCCCGTAGCAGCCGCTGCCAGACCGGAATACGAGTTCAGCAGTGAAATGATCACCGGCATATCGGCTCCGCCTATCGGGATGACGAAAGTAATCCCCAGAATCAGCGACAAGGCCGTCAGGATGATCAGATACCAGATCATGCCGGGTTGTACGATAAACAATACCAGCGAGGCCAGCATCACCAGGGTAAGCAGGCTGTTAACTATTTGCTGCCCCTTGTACACCAACGGCATGCCGCTCACGAATCCCCTGAGTTTGCCGAAGGCAATAAAACTTCCTGAAAAAGTCACCCCGCCAATCAGGATACTCAACCCAATGGTGATGAGGTCGCTGTTTCCGTGGGAGGCCGGCGAGCTCCGAAAGAAATCTCCGATAGCAACCAGCACGGAAGCGCCTCCGCCGAAGCCGTTAAAGATACCCACCATTTCGGGCATACTGGTCATTTCCACCTTATAAGCGGAAATCACTCCGATCAGTCCGCCCACGATGATCCCGACAATAATCATCTCAAAGGAAAGGATATGCTTGTCGAGCAGGGTGACCACGATCCCCAGTAACATGCCGAGGGCCGACAACTGGTTTCCCGTGCGGGCTGTTGCCGGCGAACTCATCTTCTGCATCCCGACAATAAACAGGATGATGGCCACCAGGTAAACCAATTGTGTTACGTCAGGCAGCCAGGTCTGTGACACAAACCATAAAAAACATATCATTATCGGCGTTCCTTTTTTCTGAACATTTGCAGCATCCGGTCTGTGACGGCATAACCGCCCACTACGTTGATCGTTGCGAATATGATAGCAACCAGTCCCAGTACTGATTCAAGAGAGCCGGTCGTTTCCCCGGCCACCAACAGGGCGCCGATAATAGTGATGCCCGAAATGGCGTTGGAGCCGGACATCAGCGGCGTGTGGAGCGTTGTCGGAACTTTCGAGATTACCTCGAATCCCACAAAACTGGCCAGCACGAATACAAATAAGTTCATGATCATGGATTTCTCCGTCTGTATACGTTCTTTATTAAATTAAGACTCACCTTTTTTAACAGCAGGGCTCACTATTTCTCCGTTGTGGGTGATAGTTGCGTTTTTAATGATTTCATCGTCAAAATCGAGATTCAACCCGCCGTCTTTGATTAAAAGTCCGAGAAGCGCCGATATATTTCTGGAATAAAGCTGGCTGGCGTGTACCGGCAATAACGAAGTGATATTCAGTGGAGCGTGAATAGTTACCCCATTATGAATGGTCACCTCTCCCGGACGGGTGAGTTCGCAGTTTCCGCCCTGTTCTCCTGCCAGATCAACAATGACCGATCCGTTGGCCATCGCTTCAACCGTCTCCCTGGTGATCAGCACCGGAGCCGGTTTGCCCGGAATCAGGGCTGTGGTTATGATGATATCCGAGCGTTTTGCATGATTATGGATGGCCTTTTTCTGGCGCATCTGGTTTTCTTCAGATAATTCCTTTGCATACCCGTCTTCGGTCTCTGTATCGGCCTCCTCCAGTTTCACTTCTACGAACTTCGCCCCCAGGCTTTCCACCTGTTCTTTCACAGCGGGGCGCACGTCAAAAGCTTCCACAACGGCTCCGAGGCGGTGAAGCGTCGCAATTGCCTGCAGGCCCGCCACACCGGCTCCAAGCACCAGCGCGCGTGCCGGCGGGATCGTGCCGGCGGCCGTCATCATCATCGGAAGATATTTGCCCAGTGAGTTGGCGGCAATGAGTGCCGCTTTATATCCCGAAATCGAGCTCATGGAAGACAGGGCGTCCATCTTTTGCGCACGGGTGATGCGGGGTACGGCATCCAGACCGATGGCTGTAACTTTTGCCTCCTTAAGCTGCTGAACCAGCTCCTGGTTGAACAGAGCTCCCAGGAATGAAATAAGCACCGTGCCCGGCTTTATCCCTGCAATCTCTTCGGCATCCGGTTTCTGAACTTTCACCAATATCTGCGCGGATCCCAGAATATCTGCTGACTTGTCTTTGATTACGGCTCCGGCATCGGAATATACCGCGTCGGTGAAGGATGAAGCCTCACCTGCACCTTTTTCCACCCAGACTTCCATATTTTGCCCGACAAGTCCCTGAACGCTTTCAGGAACCAGCGCAACACGTCGTTCAGATTCGGCCTTTTCTTTTAATACAGCGATGATCACAATGGGTTCCCTCCTCTGGAGATAAAATAAGCGCTTAACCGCCTTTCAATCACGATTCAATAAGAGTCAGTAAAGTAAAGCCATCAAAATATAAATAGCGGCCAATGGAAGCAATTCAAAATTGGGCCGACAGTTTTAATAACTGATTTACGGGACCTATATTTTTGTGGAAACCGTTAAACCCGGTATCGCGATGAGATCCGCACAGGTCAACCCGCGAAAACGTGCCGTGAAGCAGGAAGTTGGTCAGATTAATGGCTATTTTCCGACAGCCCGTTCGACGAACGAAAGCAAATACAAAAAACGGTCCCTCTTCCGTTAACCAGATGGCTACAGGGTTTTCATTCAGACCGTTATTCTTTTACATCAGCAAACAGGTTTTTTATGGAAGATATTGCCGGAAATACGTTTAAAGTGGTGATTATTGGCAGCGGGCCTGCAGGCTTGACGGCGGCTTTGTATGCGGCACGGGCCGATCTGAACCCCATTGTTTTTGAAGGTCCCGAGCCCGGCGGCCAGTTGATGACCACCACCGATGTGGAGAATTTTCCCGGTTTCCCGGAAGGATTGATGGGGCCCAGAATGATGGATCTGTTCCGCGAGCAGGCCCGGCGTTTTGGTGCCGATACCCGTTATGGGATGATTACAAATATTGATTTCGACAAACGCCCGTTCAAGCTGACGATTGACGAGAGGACGGAAATTTATGCTCATGCCATTATCGTATCAACCGGGGCTTCGGCAAAATGGCTCGGACTGAAGAGTGAGCAGCGGCTTCGCGGCCATGGTGTATCGGCCTGTGCCACCTGCGACGGGGCCTTCTTCCGGAACCAGCACATCGCCGTGGTAGGCGGGGGCGATACAGCCATGGAAGAAGCCACCTTTTTAACGAAATTTGCCGAAAAAGTGACGGTCATTCATCGCCGGAAGGAGTTACGTGCCTCAAAAGCCATGCAGCACCGTGCATTCAACAATCCCAAAATCGAATTTGTGTGGGATAGCGTGGTTGAAGAGGTGTTGGGGGATCAATTGGTTGAAGGTATCCGTGTGAAAAATGTAAATACCGGCGAAATCACCACTCTTGAAGATGTGACGGGCTTATTTTTGGCAATTGGTCATAAACCGAATACCGATCTGTTTAAAGGTGTCCTCGATATGGATGAAGTGGGATACATCATCACCAGAGGGAAATCATCACATACCAATGTTGAGGGAATCTTTGCCTGCGGCGACGCCCAGGATCCCAGCTACCGCCAGGCAGTGACCGCTGCCGGATCGGGTTGCATGGCAGCCATCGATGCAGAGCGCTGGCTGCAGGAAATCGAAGAACCGGTGAGTGAAAGCAAACCGGCTTAAAACGATAAATTCCGAATCGTTTATTTATCGCAGAGGGCCCAAAAGATATCACAATGTTCACTATATGTTGTCTTCGTGTAACCTTCGTGAACATCGTGGTTTATCTTTCAATTACCCGTCATTCCTTATTCTCTCCTTTTTCTTCTCCTTCATTTTCATCTTCAACTTCGATAACGGTGGCATCGACCTCGTGTTCATCCACCGGTTCTTCCCGCTCGACGTAGATGCTGTAATCGTTCATAAAAAGGGCAAAGAATCCCAGTGAAGTAATCAGGGGTCCCAATGCCAGAAAGGTGACTCCGAACCCGGCCACCCCGAGGCTCAGGGGAACATCAAACAAAACATCATCTTTCGAGTTGCGTACGCTGATCCGCTTAACGTTACCCTCTCGGATCACTTCCCGTATGCGGTCAATCAGTTCGGCTCCTGTAACGCGGATGTCTTCAAAAACGGTTTTCGTCTTCTTCATGGCTATTGGAAATTGTTTATTCATGATCGTGTGTAAGGTTTGTGCTTCTCTATGATCTTATTACGTAGAGGCTTTAAAAAAGATACATATTTATGCTTGCTCACGTTCACTGTGCCTCAACATTCGGGGTTGACGCCCATCTCATCGATGTGGAGGTACATATGATACCGGGGTTGCCGAAGTACAACCTGGTTGGTCTGCCTGACCGGGCGATCACCGAGTCGTATGCGCGAATTGACGCCGCCCTGAAAAATGCGGGATATAAGATGCCGCGCGGGCGCATTACCATTAACCTGGCGCCGGCCGATCTTCCCAAAGAAGGGAGCGCCTTTGATCTGCCGATCGCCACCGGACTGCTGGCCGTGTCGCACCAGATCCGGAACGACCGGCTGAAGGAAACGCTTGTTTTGGGTGAGCTGGCGCTTGATGGACAATTACGTCCGGTTAAAGGAGTACTGCCTATTGCCGTCACTGCACAAAAAAGGGGATTGAAAAACCTCATTGTTCCGATCGATAATGCCTATGAAGCAGCCGTCGTCGAAGGGCTGAGGGTCTACGGACTGGCGCACGTGCGCGACGTCATTCGCTGGATGAATCAGGAGCAGCAATATGATGCCGTGTCTGTTGATATCCGGAAATTGTTTGCCAATGGTTACAGCGCCGAGGTTGTGGATTTCATGGATGTGCGGGGTCAGGAAAACGTGAAGCGATCTCTGGAGGTTGCAGCAGCAGGTGGACATAACATCATCATGGTGGGCCCGCCCGGATCGGGAAAAACGATGCTGGCACGCCGCCTGTCAACCATTCTGCCGCCTATGAACCTGCACGAGGCTTTGGAAACCACTAAAATCCATTCCGTTTCCGGACTTCTGCCGCCTGGTAAGGGGCTGGTAACCCATCGTCCCTTCCGTTCACCTCATCATACTGTTTCGGATGTGGCGCTGGTGGGAGGAGGCAGCATCCCGATGCCCGGGGAAATCTCATTGGCTCACAATGGTGTATTGTTTCTGGATGAATTGCCTGAATTCAAACGCAGTGCTCTTGAAGTGCTTCGTCAGCCGCTGGAAGACGGAAAAGTAAGCATTTCCCGCGCCCGTATGAGTGTGAATTATCCGAGCAAGATCATGCTGGTGGCCTCGATGAACCCCTCACCTTCCGGCGACTGGTATGATCCGTCCGATGCTTCAGGGATTTCCCCTGTTCAGATGCAGCGATACCTGGGCAGGATCAGCGGTCCCCTGCTGGACCGGATTGATCTGCATATTGAAGTGAATAAGGTGAGCTTCGAAGAACTGAACAGCCGTTCGGCAGGAGAACCGTCAAAAGAGATCAGAAAGCGGGTGGTAGAGGCCAGGACCATACAGAATAACCGGTTTATGGGGATTGACGGAGTTTACTGCAATGCCCAGATGACGCCCCGCATGGTTCGCAAAATCTGCAGGATTGATGAGGCGGGGTCCCAATTGCTCAAAAAAGCCATCGACCGCCTGGGCCTGTCGGCACGCGCATATGACCGGATACTCAAGGTTTCGCGCACTATCGCCGATCTGGCTCATTCCGAAACAATCCGGACCGAACATCTCGCCGAAGCCATCCAGTATCGGAATTTAGACCGGTCGGGCTGGCTGGGGTGAAGGGATAAAAAGGACGCCCCAAAGGTTTCGAACTTTTGGAGTGGTAGGAAAGGATATACGAACAAGGATTAACGATTTAGGATTTAAGGAGGGGAAAACAGGTCTCTGGAAAAAGAGGTTCGAAAATCATCAATTTTTGCCGGGATATTGAAACCCGCAAGGTTTTTGAAGACCTTACGGGTTTTTAGTACCAGGATGGCGTTTCCATACGATTTTATACCTCTTATCTTTCAAAGAAAAAAATCGTAATTCAATGCCGCAATTCGCCGACATCGCACTTCCTACGGCTGTCCGGGAGGTTTTTACCTGGCACATACCCGATGCGCTCGAAGCTTCCGTGAAGCCTGGAATGCGCGTGTGGGTGCCTCTGCAGTCGCACATGGCGATAGGCATGGTTGTAAAGGTTCATGACGAGAAGCCGGATTTTGAGACCAAACCTGTTCGGAAAGTACTGGACGATCAGCCCGTCATGCCGGATGAAATCCTGCGGCTTACTCATTGGGTACACCGGTTTTATTATGCCGGATGGGGTGAGACGATTCAGGCGGCCCTGCCGGTGGGGCTCAATTTCATCTCCCAAAAAATCCTCCGGCCCGGTCCGGTTCAGGAAGCCGCCCTGATTCTTTCCGCAGAAGAAGATGCATTGCTGAATGAAGTCCGTTCCAAAGGTTCTCTGCCTCTTGTCAATGCCGAACAGCAATGGAAACCAAACGGTGCGGAGTTCATTCGGCAACTCGTAAACTATGGTCTGTTGGAGATCTGGGAAGAACCCCGCACACGGGTGGAGTCGAAAATGGAGACGCGCTGGCTGTGGAACGAAGGTATTGGTGAAGACGACCTGGCGGGTGTTTATAAAGCCTACGGGGACAGGAAAGATCCTAAGTGGGTACAGGCGCTTCGCAGGCTTGAGGAACGGGGGCTGCCGTTATTCCGGCATGAGCTGGAAGCCGAGCCTCTGCTGAACAATTACACGTTGAACCGCATCCGCAAGGAAGGGCTGATCAGGGCGGAAGAGGTGCCGGTCGGCCTTCCTGAGCCGGAACTGGAATATGATCCCGGAAAAATCCGGCAGCTGAACAGATCGCAGCAGGCGGCCTTTCAGGAAATCTCCGGAGCGATTGATGCAGGAGAGTTTCGGCAATTCCTGATTTACGGCGTGACAGGAAGCGGAAAGACCGAAGTCTATATTCACGCTTTGAAGAAAGTGCTGGATTCGGACCGGGGCGGATTGGTGCTTGTCCCCGAAATTGCTTTGACGCCGCAGACAGTGCGTCGTTTTTACCAGATTTTCGGAAATACAATTGCCGTACTTCACAGCCGTCTGAGTGAGCGTGAACGCTACGAAGCGTGGCTGGATCTGCGTGAAGGGAAACGCCGGGTGGCTGTGGGCGCGCGATCGGCGGTTTTTGCTCCTGTCCGTAATCTGGGTATTATCATCATCGACGAGGAGCACGATCAGTCGTACAAGCAGGAGGATCCCGCTCCGCGATACAACGCCCGGGAGGTGGCGCTGATGCGCGGATATCTCACAAAAAGTGTGGTTGTTCTGGGATCGGCAACACCGAGTGCCATCAGTTATCATTCTGCACGGACCGGGAAAAGTACATTGCTGAATCTCCCCGAACGACATGCAGATGCGGCCCTTCCTGCGGTGAAAGTTCTGGATCTCCGCCAGTACCGGAAGGCCATGCAGGGACCGCTTACCGTTCCGCTTTACCTTGCCATAGAAGAGGCGCTGGGGAAGAAGGAGCAGACCATCCTGCTGTATAACCGCCGTGGATTTGCCAGTTATATACAATGTGAAGCCTGTGGGCACATCATGGAATGTCCCAATTGTTCGGTAAGCCTGACGTATCATAAGGCGAAGAACCATTTGAGATGCCATTACTGCGGATATACCTGCTTAAAACGGCAGCAATGTCCGCAGTGCGGGGAAGCGGCGCTGCATGAGCAGGGGGCGGGCACTCAGCAAATTGAAGAAGACATCGGCGCTTTGTTTCCGGAGGCACGGCTTTTACGGATGGATCAGGATACGACTTCCGGGAAGGATGCCCATGCCCGGATTCTCAATGCGTTCGGATCGGGAGAGGCAGACATCCTGATAGGAACACAACTCATTTCCAAAGGACTCGACTTCCCCAATGTTACCGTGGTAGGAGTGATCAATTCGGATACCGAACTGGCTTTTCCCTCCTATCGTTCTTCGGAACGTATGTTTCAGCTGCTCAGCCAGGTTGCCGGGCGGTCGGGCCGGTCGCATAAAAAAGGAACCGTTTATCTGCAGACCTGGCAGCCTGGCCATATAGCAGTGGTCTGCGCACGCGATCATGATTATCGGAAATTTATCGGGCAGGAGCTGGAATATCGTGAGCAGTTGTTTTATCCTCCGTTTTCGCGGCTCATCGCCGTTTTTTTCAAGTCGAAAGACGGAACGCGGGTTCATAAGGCAGCCGAAGTTTTCGGGGATTGCCTCAGCGAAGCTGCGGGAGGAGCCCCTATCCTGGGTCCTTCACCTGCTGTCATCTCCCGGATGCAGGGACAGTACCGCTGGGAGTGCATGCTAAAGATCGATCCTGCAAACGGGGCCCGCAGTATCGAAAAAATGCTGAATAGGGCGTTCTCGTTGTATCAGGAGCGAAAGCCGGCGGGGTCAAACCGGGTCCGGATTACCGTAAATGTAGATGTTCTCTGAAGGGAAAGGCCGTCGGCTGTTAGTGCTCAGCTTTTAGTCATCCGTCTTTTTCGCGTATTTTACGGGGAAATTCCATCCACAATGAGCACTATGTGCTTATCTTTGGGTAAAACCTTTCTGCCCCCCATGCTTCGGGGGTTATCCTTCTCCCAAAGACAATTTTATGAGAGATTATTTCAGATAAACCGGCTATTCATCATCACTCATCTTTTTTATTCTTTACCAGATCGGATATATTTGAGGGATATAATATTTTTCTGCAATGTAGGGTTTTCTTTATTTGCCCTTCAGTAAGAATATCAATCGTACATCTATGACCGGCAACCAACCCCCTGCTGAAGTTTCCGACGTTTCAACCGTTGTGGAGGCGCTTATTTTTGCAAGTCCGGATCCGGTTAGTGCAGAAGAGCTGTGCCGGCTGATCCGGGAGGCCGAAGAAGACATGGAACTTTACCCGGCCGATATCGAACAGGCCGTTGCTCTGCTTAACCAGGCGTACCGGGACAATGACCGGGCTTTTGGCATCGTTCATCGGGGAGGCGGGTACACGTTCGCCACGCATGAGCAATATCACAAATGGCTGCAAAAATTCCAGCATGAGAATATATCGCGGAAGCTGACGCCCTCAGCCGTAGAAGTGCTGGCTATTGTTGCCTATAAACAGCCGGTTACCAAGCCGGAAATCGACCACATCCGGGGGGTGGATTCCGGATATCTGGTTCGCCAGCTGCTGGAAAAGGAGCTGGTGAAAGTGGCGGGGCGGAGCGATCGGCCAGGACGGCCCCTGTTGTATCGTACCACGTCGGTTTTTTTGAAACATTTTGGGATAAATGCGGTTGATGAACTCCCGCGGCCCCGCGAGATCGACGACATCCTGCGGGATGACGACATGGCGGAGCATCGCCAGCTCATGCTGGAGCTGAAGGCAGAACTTGCCGGGCACAACCGTGAATTATCAAATGAAAATGGCACATCATCAAACGGAGTATCTGATTAATGAGACCTGAAAGGAACAACCGTTTACGGCGGAAGCCGGATCAGGAGAGAAAAAAGAGCGGCGGACGAAAACCAAAGAAGCCACAACGGGAAACGGGAGAAGTGCGACAGGATCCGGTCGGTCCCATGCGGCTCAATAAATATATTGCACACTCCGGCATCTGTTCGCGCCGGGAAGCCGACACCCTGATCGAGGCGGGCAAGGTAACAGTCAACGGGAAAGTGGTTTCCGAACTGGGATATAAGGTTGATCCTGCGGCCAGGATCGAAGTCAGCGGGTTTGAGATCGAGCCGGAACCTTTCGTGTATCTCCTGTTGTATAAGCCTCACAACACCATCACCACGACGAGCGACGACCGGGGCAGAAATACGGTTCTCGATCTCGTTGCCGATGTGGTCGGCAAGCGGGTTTACCCGGTGGGCCGCCTCGATCGCAATACCACCGGCGCTTTGTTCCTGACCAACGACGGAGAATTGGCGCATCGCCTGATGCATCCCTCGTATAAGGTAGGGAAAATATATGAAGTGCAGACCCTGCGGCCTCTCTCAGATGAAGAACTTGTCGGCCTCCGGAGAGGCGTGCAGCTGGAAGATGGCCCTGCCAAAGCATATTCGGTGCGCCGTCGTCCCGACCGGGGTGATATCATTCAGGTAGGTGTCCATGAGGGGCGTTATCACATGGTGCGGCGCATGATGGAAGCTCTGGGTACAGAGGCCGTCTCCCTAAAGCGTATCCGCTATGGTAATCTGACGCTCAAGGGGTTGCGGCCGGGCCGCTGGCGTTACCTGAAGAGGGATGAAGTCAACCAGATCCGGAAGATGGTAAAGCTGAACGAACTAAGGAATTCTCAAAAGTCATGAAACATACAGTTAGTAAACAGCAGGGAGCCGTGACCTCAACAGAAGGGCTGCCGATCCGGTATACACTATACGCACCTGTTTCGAGCGAAGAACCGATTCCGGTGGTCATTTTCCTTCACGGTTTCAAAGGATTTAAAGACTGGGGCGCCTTCCCGGATGCCTGCATTGAAATCGCCGAAAGCGGTGTTGCAGTGGTGGCTGTGAATACCTCACATAACGGTATCGGAGATAATCCCGAAGTCTTTGACCGGCTGGACCTTTTTGCCGAAAATACTCTCTCGCAAGAGCTTGAGGATATTCATACGGTTTTGGAATCCATTAAAAACGGAATCATATCCACTGGAAAATATCCTTTTGAGACGACCCGAATCGGGATCATCGGGCATTCCCGCGGAGGGCATTCCGCTATCACGGCCGCCGCCGAATATCATGAGATTTCATGCCTGGTAACCTGGTCGGCCGTGGCCGATTATCTGAAGCAATGGGATCAGTTCGTGCTGGACGACTGGCATCAAAAGGGTTATACCGAAATACTAAACAGCCGTACCGAACAGTATATGCGACTCAACAAATCGGTGCTGGATGATGCGGTTGAGCATGCCGACCGGCTGATGGCCATCCGGCGGATTAAAGAGATTTATATCCCGGCCTGTTTTATACACGCCAAAGAAGATCAGACGGTACCTTATACCGATCTGAACCTTCTGTATGAGAACTGCCCTTCGCCGGAAAAGAAGCGGGTGTTGATCCCGGATACCGGACATACTTTCGGGGCCGCTCATCCTTTTAATGAGGAGGTTCTGCCTGATGCCTTTCAGGAAGTGGTAAATCATACCGTAAACTGGCTTTCGGCCAATCTGTGAGGTCTTAACCTTATTTCATCCATCACGTTATGAGACGGACTCGTCCAGATCGCCCTGCCGGATACGCCTCAGGCCGGTTTCAGGTCGCAGGGTTCGCTCTTCTCATCCTTGCCGGGATATTCCTCGCAGGTTATCCGGCTTCTGCGCAGGATGCGCCGCCGGTTTTGATGGAGAATAAAACATTTGTTCGTGATATCCGCCAGGCCATCGATTCGGTCTATGATATGGACTATAAGGCTTCGGTTCGCATTCTTGCCCCGTGGAGGCAGAAATACCCGCATCACCCGATCTGGGAGTTTTGGGAGGGATTACATCTCTGGTGGCAAATTCTGCCGGATCTTGAAAACAAGAAGCATGACGATCAGCTCATCCATTATTTCTCGCAAACCGAATACCGGTGTTCGCGCCTGCTGGACAAACATCCGGCTCATCTGGACGCCTTGTTGCTAAAATCTGCTTCTGCGGCTTTTCTGGCTCGTTTTTATGCTAATCGCGATGAATGGCTGCACGCCTTTAAATCTGGAAAAGTGGCTATGAATACGCTCTTCACGCTCAAAAAAGCCGATCCCGAATTTCCGGATCTTGGATTCGGGCTGGGGGCGTACAATTATTATTCGGCATGGCTTCCTGAACGATATCCTATTCTTAAAGGGGTGATGTGGCTCCTGCCCAGAGGGAATAAGGGCAAGGGCCTGCACGCGCTTCGCGCCGCGGCCGACAGCAGCATTCTCGTTAAGCCGGAAGCGATCTATACCCTTGCAAGGATTTATTTTGAGGCCGAACAGAAACCCGATAGTGCCCTTTGGTATTTTCACCGGCTGGTTCGTCTGTATCCCCAAAATCTTTATTACCAAACGCTTTTTGCTTATGTCTTGTTCAAAGAAGGACATTATCCCCTGGCGCTCAGTACCATTCATCACCTTCTGGAAAATGAAAATGAGATCAGGAAAAAGAGCTATGGAACTTCTGTTCTGGAACATTTGTACGGCATTCAGGCAATGGTGGATTCCAGGATCGGCGACTGGCCGGCCACCATTTCCAGTTGTAAAAAGAGCAGAATGTACAGCCTTGAGAGTGCCGGCGCCCGGGAAAGATCTTATTACGCGTTAACGGGGTTTTTGATGGGAAGAATTTATGAAGAAATGAAGCAGGATCAGCAGGCGAAAGAAATATACCGGGAAACGGCGGAGTTGAAATCCGGCTCGCCCTATGTTAAAGAAGCACAAAAGCGTCTCAGGAAACTAAAGTAATTTACCTGCAGGATGAGCAACCGTTCCTTTTCCAAATCATTGCCGGAAGAATGGCCGGAGGTTACATTTATCCGGAGAAAGAACCAGCGTTATATACGGCTGCGGGTTCATCCGGACCGGATTTCCGTTTCAGGCCCTGCGTATTGTCCGCTTAAGGAGATGAAGCTATTCGTATACAGCCAGCAGGAACATATCACCCGGTCGCTTGTGCGTATGAGGGAACGGGAGGAAAGGCTGCATGCCGTTACCGATTGTCATAAAAATCACCTTCTGCTTCGGGGCGTCTGGAAGGAACTGCAGCCCGAGGAGTTTTCTTCCCCCAATGGGAGATGGCTTTTCACAGAAGAAGATCATGTGGTTCGTTTTGCGTCTCCGGAAGAGAACGGCCGTTTTCCGGGGAAGGACGCCAGGGTTTCCTATTATCGCTCCTTGGCCGATGCGGAAATCCGCGATCGTTTTCAGCAGGTTTCCGAATCCCTTCCATTTACTTATAACCGCGTTTTTATCCGGTCACAAAAAACGCGATGGGGAACCTGTTCATCCAAACAGAATCTCTCCTTTAACTGGCGGCTGATAAAATGTCCGTATCGGATTTGGGATTATTTGTTCATTCATGAACTCTGCCATACGGTTCACATGGATCACAGCGCCGAGTTTTGGAATCTCGTGCGTACCTGGTATCCCCTGCTCAATGAAGCCCGTGCATGGATCCGAAAAAACGAAGCCCTGATATTCTCCGATATCTGAACCGGGCCTTTTCCCCCGAGATTTCCTTTTGTTCCGGGAGGCGTAACTATTTGTTGTGGAGGACGTATATTCTTAACAACTTATTGAATGAGCACCGGCTTTTTTGTCTATCCGTAATATGTCATGAAAATCCGCACCGTATCGTGGGAAATTATTCTTGCAGGCTTGTTTTTTACAGGTATCGCAATTTATGTCAGCACTTCGCGACATTCTGCCGATGCAAAGCCTGGAGGACCGGGGTCTTCCATCTCCGGATCCGGCTCTGTAGACAGTGTAATTGTTGATCCCGGGCATAAAGGTTTCGTCATCATAAACCGGGATTCCGCAAGCCGAATGGTTGTCATCAATCCGTTTGGGCTGAACAGAGCCGGCTGGGATTCCCTCCGGGGGAAAATTTTCGATATTCGAAAACAAGCTCGGTTTCGTGCGAAGAAAGAGATAAACCGGGTTCAATGGGACTCCCTTAATAGGGTGCTCCGGATCCGGCAGGGCGCTTTGCCTCATGCAGGAATGATATGGAAAAAGAAATATGAGTTCGCCTTTAAAGACAGCCTGAATAATTTATTCTCGTTTATTCCTCCCCCACCTCCTCCGTCGGCTGTGGGATTGTCTGCTATCACGAAAAATTCCCCATCTGTTTGGACAGGCGCCTCGGCAACGGTACCCGCTTCCGAAACATTGATGAAATCCCGCACCTTCTCTGCAGCGGATATCAAAAGGGTTTCCCTGGAGACCTCGGTAGGAAAGATACGGGTGACCGGCAGCAGAGGGGATAAGATTCATGTTATGATTACCGGCCGGAAGGGGAGCCTAAAGAGAGATTTCGACAATCATCATTCTGTATCGATGGAAACCAGAGATGGCGAACTCTATGTATCGGTTACCGGCAGGAACTGGGGATGGACTTTTTTAAACTGGCTTTTCCATAAAAACAATGAAGGAAATATCATTGTGGAAATGCCGGAAGGAGTGCCGCTGCATGTCGAATCGAAAGGAGGGAGTATCGACTGCCGGTCATTGCACGGTGGTGTTGAGGCCGGGACGCTGGGCGGCAATATTTTACTTCATGGAGTCAGCGGATCGGTGCAGGCCAGGACTGTGGCCGGCAATGTGGTTGCCGATGCTTTTGCAGGCGATGAAAATCCGGGATCGTCGGTCAGAAGCATACAGGCCGGTAATGTACAGGGAGATGTTCGCATCAGAACCACTGCCGGAAATATTTCCCTGAAGAATATCAGCAGCGGTTCCATTGATGCGGAGACCACCGGGGGAAACATTGATGTCCAGACCCCTTTTGTCAGCCATGATATTACGCTTAAGGCCACCGCGGGCAACATCAATCTCTCTATTCCCCGGCAAACCCGGGCGTTGCTTGATTTAAAAGGAACGAAGGTAGCCATCCCTTCAGGCTGGTCCGTCTCGGGAAATCTCAGCGAGAGCCATGTAGACGGATCCCTAAATGGAGGCTCGTATCCGCGGATTACCGCCCATACGGACGCCGGGACAGTGGCTCTGGCAGCCATTACAAATTAAAACCACCGGTCAGTCCCCAGGGGGAGAATGCCGGCCATCAGCTGCTTTCGGCAGGCCGTGGCTTACCCGGCCAGTATCGGTTTCATTTCCAGGACCGGCGCCTGCCTTGATTCCTGCCCGTCAATGTGCAGGGTGTATAACACGGCGGGAGGTAAATTGCGCAATACAAGTTTTTCCCTGCAACAATACCGGCTCACAATCTCTTTCTCAAACTTGCACCGGAAGCGCTTTATATTGATATATTTGTAATAGGTAATGTAGCTGCCCGATTTACACATCTGCAATTTCTTCTGCCAGATTTCCTTGCTGACTGTGCGGGGAATACCTTCGTAAGGCAGGCTCGAAAAGATGAAATCGTAGGGCTCACCCGGCTTGAAATCCAGAATATTGGCGTGATGGGTCGAAACATTTTCCACGTGGCGGTATTTCCACTGGATCATCCTGTAAAAATCATAATTCAGTTCCACAATATCGAAATGATCGCCGGGCCTCAGCGCCGGAATGATCAGCCGGGTCAGTGAACCCGTCCCCGGACCGATTTCAAGAACCCTTATCGGGCTTTCCCGGTTTTCATGATATCTGCGGAACAACACACGGGTAAAATCGCGGGCCAGATATTTCGAACTCGGTGCAATGGCACCCGTTTTCCTCATGTTTTTGATAAAGGCTCTTAGATAAAGCAAAAGATGGTTGTTTATAACGGGATTTTGGGACAAAAACGAAGGCAATTTATAAAAATAATATGAGGTTTTATCTATCCCGCTTCATTCTGTTGTTAATATTTTGTGAATTCTCGGTTTTGGATGCGTCGTGAATCCTCAGACCGCATCCGGCTGCTTACTTCCGTATGATGGACATATCTGGCAAATATACGTATTGATGATAGTTTTCACCGGAACCTTCATGTTTGGGTAATCTGTGCTATCGTTGTGCGACGATATTAGTCGTAACGGCGACACCGGGATGAATGTTCGGATCCTTGCGTGGCTCATTCAGCCCGAAACAGAACAAAAAATATCCCTGTGTCATTCAATTTGCGGGAAAACCACGCGATGAACCGTATTTAGTATAGCAATACAAAGTTTCGTACGGAAAATTTCTTGTATATTATTTACCATCGTACAACAAGATATTGTGCCGCATGTTCAACCAGACAGACAACGGATTTGTGATAATGGCAAGCCTGTGGGGTTCGGAATAACAAAAATGTGAAAAGACGGGCCTCGTTCATGAAAGATATATTTCAAGTTTTATGTGTGCTGCTGATTCTCCCTGTTATGGTCCAGGCGCAGAATACCTACACCCTGACAGGCAGGGTCGTCGACAAAGGCAGCGGAGATGCTCTGCCGGGCGCGAATATCATTTTCGAGGGGACTTTTTACGGAAATGCTTCGAATACAGATGGAACTTTTGAAGTGGCTGATGTTCCGGCCGGTACTTACCGGGTTCGGATCTCGTATGTCGGCTATTCTTCCAGAACGCTGTCTGTTACTCTGGATCATAACGTTGATCTCGGAACGATTGCGCTTAAAGAGTATGAATTTTCGAAGGAGGTAATCGTCAGCGCCAAACGGGCCCGATTCCGGCAGACGCCTGTTGCCTTTTCTTCTGTTGGAAAACGGCAGATCCGGGAGACCGGTGTTGCCAACCAGGATCTGTCGATGGCTGTTGCCGGCATCCCGAATGTTTATGCAACGAGCGGCTCGGGCGGCATCGGAGATTCCCGGCTCTCGATCCGTGGATTTGATGATAATTACGTGGGCATCCTGATCAACGGGGTTCCTGTCAACGATATGGAGACTGGGCACATGTATTGGTCCGACTGGTCCGGGCTGGCTTCTATCGCCACTGATATTCAGGTCACTATGGGACTGGGGGCCAATCCGTTGTCTACACAGGCGGTCGGTGGAACGGTTAATATCACGACCTCTTCCCTGCAGGCGCAGCAGGGAGGGCAGGTTGTTTTCGGGTTGGGCGATAATGGCCGCCATGAAGTGGGATTGCAATACAGTACCGGCCTTACGGATGCCGGCAACGGAGGTAAGTACGGGTTTACCGTCTTCGCCAACCGGATTGTGTCCGACAGCTATTTCAACTACAGCCATTACCAGGGGTTCACCTGGTTTTTTACCCTGGGGTACACCAAAGGGAAGAATACGATCAACCTCACCACTTTCGGTACTCCGCAGACGCATGACCAGCGTTTTACGTCGCTCACACCCGACGAATGGGCCCGGTATGGCTACGATTACAATCCCAATGTCGGCTTTTACGGATCGGGAGATAACATGCATTTTGTCAATGAAGGGGTGAATTATTACTTCAAACCGGTCTTTTCGATTGACGACACTTATCGTATTAATGCAAATCAGATGATCACCGGCACCCTGTACTACAGCTTCGGAAAAGGATATGGTTCAGGCTCGTCCGGCCGGTATGCTCCTGCCGACCCGGTTACCGGTTTGCTCGACTATAACCAGGTATTTGCCTATAATACGAATCATCCGGATTCGGCCTTTTCCTATGGAGGTACTTTCATCCGCGGAAATGCGTCTCAATCCATCCTGAGTGATTCGCACAACGATCACCAGTGGGGCGGGGTCATCATTAATTATCGGAACAGACTGACCCGCAAGCTGACGATGAACCTGTCATTCGACGGCCGCAGCTATGTCGGCTCACACTATCAGACGGTCCGGAACCTGTTAGGCGGCGATTTTTACGTCGAACACTACAATGCCAATTACGGGCGCATAGCTGCTTTCAAGGATGACAAGATCGGTTATTACGACCTGGGCTACGTGAACAAATACGGTGGAAATTTGCAGGTGGAGTATACTACCTCCAAATACAGCGCCTTCATTGATGGAAGCCTGTCAAATACCGGTTATGCACGGAAAGATTATTTTATTAAGGGGAACCCCAAGACCGGATTCTACAATTTTGCAGGGTGGGTTGTAAAAGGCGGAGTAAATGTGAACCTGACCGGCTGGCTGAATGTGTTCACCAATGCCGGCTATAACGACCGGGCCCCTTATTTCAATGGAGTCTTTCGCTACACCAACGATCCGATCCCCGGCCGCCATAATGAAAAAATCGGTTCGATTGAGCTGGGAGTCGGGTTACGCCCCAATGCCCGGAGTTCGGTTACGATCGACCTCTATCATACCCGCTGGGCAGATCAGACACTTAATTTTACCAGCCGTACGATTGCCGGTTCCGGGGAGTCGTACCTGTACAATGTGAACGACCTGAATGAAATTCATGAAGGGATTGAAATGAGGGGAAATGTGTGGTTCACCGATCAATTATCCATGCAGGGAGGGGTTGCCGTTTCCAATAACTATTATGAAAACAACCCGACCGCATTCGGATTTAACAATGAGAATCAGCCTTCGGGCCAGGGGATTCTGTACCTGAAGGGACTGAAAGTGAGCAACGCGCCGCAGACTACCGGCTCTCTGGGATTCACTTATCGGACCCGTGTGAAGGGTAACGGCTCTTTTTTTATTACCCCGCGTGCACGCTATGCCGCCGACTATTATGCGGGCTTCTATCCGGAGGACCGGCTTTCGCCGGGAGATCAGAATCGCCAGGCTTACAAGATCAAACCCTACGCCATTCTGGACCTGATTTCCGGCTATACCTTTACGTTCAGGCATAATTTCTCGGGATTCAAATCGGCTGAAATCCTGCTGAGTATCACTAACCTGATGGATGCCAGGTTCATCTCCAGCGCCACCGATTACGACGGCACCTGGCATAACCTTGATGTCTTTTTCGGCCGCCCGCGCACGGTGAACGCAAATATTACCTTTTATTTCTGAGCGGGATAGAAGAAGCGGCTGGCAGTTGGCATTCGGCTGTCAGTCGGCAGACGATCGGGGAAGTTATCTTCCTGAGCTTCGGCAAGACTTGTCATACTTCAAACCTGAGTTCGATTTTAAATCGGATTCAGCATTACCAGTGCTTTCCAGCCGGTTTCTAACGGTCCCTGAAGGGGCGGTTTGCGACCAGACCAGGGGTTAAGGCCTTGTAGAAATGGGTACGGCCCGGTGGAAAGTTTTCGCTAATTTTATCTTTGGTTAAAGCCATAATATTTGATCTAAGCCATAGTTTAACTAACGACTTATTATGGCGAAGGCATCTAATTTTTCCGATTTTCAGGCTTCTTAAAACACCTGTTCACCTCTTTTTTCCGTATAGCTATTAATCGGACCCGGGTTAAAAATACAATACCTTTTTTCCCCTTTTTCCATTGCCGCCGGCTTAAGCAACCTGGATTTCCTCTTTCCTATACCCATTGCCGCCGGCTTAAGCCGACGGATATAAGATTGCCTCCAAATCGGGCTTCAGCCCATGGAAACGCCGGGCGATCATGGGCTAAAGCCCGATTTAGTGAAAGGCTTTGTAGTCCGTCAGCTAAAGCAGACGGCAAAGTTTTTTGCTACGATCACTTTATCCCTGGCGGGATTTATGGGGAACAGATGATCCCACTCCGACAAATCCGTTTTATTTGATTGTCATTTATATTCATGCCCGTACCCGACAGTCAAATTCCCGATTATGAAATACGAGCACCATCCGGTGGATCGGAGTGAGCACGAATGCCCGGTAACGTAAATACAGGGATCCCGGACTCACGTTACTTTAAAAGAAATTGTTTACGCGGTACGGCCAACTTCCCCTTTGATAGTACCGGTAAATTTACTTCACGATTAAAAAGGTTATAGCTTGTTAAGGGCTTTTCGTTCATTTTAAAGTAAAGATATCCACCACAGAAGACGTTACACTGGTACCGCTGGGATAAGTGTATCGGCTTACGGCTCCTCCTCCGAAAAGAATTTCATTGCCGGCAGCAGCGGCGGCCAGGTTTGTCCGGTCTACGCTTAATTCCATAGTTGTCCACTCGCCGGTGCCGATATCATATACATCTACGGTCTTTGCAGATCTGTGGGATTGAGTATCGCCGGCAACGCCTCCGCCTATCAGTATTTTATCTCCAAGACCGGTGGCTGCCAGATTCCGTCTTGCCTGACTGAGCTGTGCCGTACTCCACGTGCCGGTGTTTACATCATAAATATCAACGGTTTTCGATGCGAAATCATTGCCACCGGTATATCCACCCGCAAAGATGATCTTGTTTCCCGCTGCTGCGGCTGTGTGCCAGTATTTTGCTTCGCTTAAGTGCGTTGTTGTCCATGTACCGGTATTCACATCATAAATGTCGACTATGCTTAACGGTGAGCCGATGCCTACAGCATGCCCTCCTGCAAAAACTACTTTATTCCCCGCGCCGGCAGCGCATAATTCGTATCTCGCCTGGCTCAAATGGGATACGGTCCATTGTCCGGAAGTTACATCATATATATCCACGGTATTTGAAAAACCTGAGCTGCCGTATCCTCCTCCGAAAAGAATTTTATTGCCGGCAGCTGCGGCGGCCAGGCCTTGTCTTGCTTCGCTCAACTGAGCGGTTGCCCATTGGCCAGTACTCACATCATAAATATCTACCATATTTGAAGGGGAATCGCCATCGTATCCTCCTGCGAAAACAATTTTATTACCCGCTGCTGCGGCGGCCAGGGCGCTTCTGGCTACGCTTAAATGCCATTGCGTCCATGAATTGGTAGTCACATCATATATGTCGACTTCAGCGGAAGGCCCGGAGCCACCTGCGAAAACGATCTTGTTGCCTGCACCCGCGGCAACCAGTCCTGCTCTGGCGGGAATGGTTGCAGAACCTGTGTATTCAACCTCTCCGGCCTGTTGCTGTTTTTGTTTTATTTCAAAAATAACATCGGCGTTATCATTATGGGCGGATTGTCCATTTATCCTTATCCATAACTGTAATGCAACGGCCCCTATTTGTTGATCATAGTTGAATTTATAATCCGGGATAACAATTTCAATTTTTGTGTTGCTCCATGATACTACTTTTGGATCCGGTTGAAGCCGGCTTACGGGAATATTTTTTGTCCATAATTCTATGGTTGCATTTTTCGTATCAGGGTTAAGATATTTCCCGGTAACAGTGACCGTATCGCCGCCGCTAAAATGATACGCTTCTTTCCCGGGACTGGTCACATTGGTGATAATGGGATCATTTTCGAAATGTGCCGGGTCGCTTTTTATCCCGTTGCTGCTTACGACAAAATCCACATCAAAGGAAGACACAAACTGATCTACGTCATTTCTCTTCAGCGCTATTTTATCACCTTCAGGTTCCTTTATATATTCATCTGTTCCCTTCCTGTAAATGGAATCTATACTTACCTGATGGTTTCCATTGACCAGTACTTTTATTGCAGCATTTTGTTGATCCAGATTAGTCACGCTAAGATAATAGGGAGAAAGTGAATCGCTTGTATGTTTATACACAACTTGAATTACAGGCTTTTGCTGATAAATATAATCCACACTATTGGATGATTTCTCATTTACCACCACTTTAACTTTTACTTTGCCCACAGCATGCTTTGGCGGTGCAACTATCAATTTTGTAGCTGAAAAAGATTGTAGGGAAGCGGCTTTGCCGTCAAACGTTACGGTTACCTTGCTTTGGTCATCGCCAAAGTTTTTACCGGTGATGGTTACTGCATTGAGGGTATAATCCCAGCCTACTTTTGGAGAGATGCTGATAATCTGTGGCTGATCCGGTGTTAAATAGGTAAATACCGGTCCCCCTGCCGATTTGTCCCTCACTGTTACGGTTACTTTGCCGGTAGTGCCGTCCTGCGGCGCTATAACTTCCATGCTGGTTTCCGTGGTCTTTTTTATTTGTCCGGCCCGGCCATTGAATTTTACCGTGTTTTCCGCAAGAATGAGGCTAAACCCTTCTCCCTTGATCGTTACCGGCGTTCCGGGTTTTCCGCCGGTTGGTGATATTTCATTTACCACAAGAATATCATCGGTTTCTGTATTATTTATTTTCCGGCATTGGGTTAGAAGTATGCAGGAAAAGAAAAGTAGAAATGATATTTTAAAAACCGATTGCTTTTTCATGATTTTAATTAGCCTGGCTAAATAAACGCTATTGCACAATTAACGTTTTCACTTCACTTACAGCCGATTCCTTTCCGTTTTCATATATCGCCTTGATGGCATATTGAAAACTTCCCTTTCCAATAGATTCTTTATAGGTCATTTTATTTCCCGGTATATTCCCGGCCATTTTCAGCCCTGTATTATTTTTCCCCTTATATAAAATGTAATAGCTGATATCGCCGACCGGCGCTGCCCAACTCAGAACGGCACTGCTGTCATTTTTACTCACTTCAAAATTTTTGATGACGCCGGAATAGCCTTTACTGTACACATATACATTCAGAGGAAATGATTTACCGGAACTTAGTCCGCTGCTGTCAAAGGCTTCAATGGAATAGGAATAATTATGCAGCGGCTTTATATCATTGTCTGTGTAGGCGGAATCAATGGCAGGTAATTCTTCTATTAACACCCATGTATTTGTACTGTCGTCTTTGCGATAAAGCTTTTGAGCGGCTACATCTTCGCTGGCGCTGCGGTACCATTGCAATGCTACACTCGTATCGCTGACATTAAAATCATGTATGATAGCAGCCATTGGCGGGATCACATCCGGTTTTGCTAATTTCAATATCTCGGAAGCAGGACTGGCGTTCCGATTGCGGTCGTAAGCTATGACTTGATAGTAAATATCTTTAGTTAGCGTTTTCACGGTTATGGAATCGGTAAAGAGGGTGTCGGGTATCAAGATTCCAAGCAGTGGTGTAAAAACCTGGCTTGGATTGTTGCTGAAGAAAATGCGGTACCCGGCAAGATCCGGTTCAACATTCCAGTTCCAATGGATATGCACTATTCCCGTTGAATCGATTTTACCGGCTAAGCCAGTAGGTTGGGCAGGAGGGGTGTGGTCTTCGGCGTTCATATACGCCGGCATGGACCTTCCGGAATTTAAAGCGGTATCAACAGCCGCTACGATGTAATAATTGGGCGCTCCTGTCTTTGGATGTTCATCCGTGAAGTCATGGGTTTCAAAACCCAGGAGGCTGTCGGTAAGCGATTCATAGGGCCCGTCCAGGTTAACACTCCTGCCAACGACATAGCCAATGAAGTCTGCTTCCTTAACGTTTTTTTCCCAATGAAAGGAAATTTTGGAGCCGTTGTCGGTATTTTGAATCTGGGTGATGATAGGCGGGTGAGGCGGCGTGAGGTCTCTGCCCATTCCTATGACCACATCGGAAGGTTTCGACAGATCACCAAAGGCAGAAATGCCAATTACCCGGTACCTGTATTTAACATAGTTGGCAATGGTGGTATCTATAAATTCAATGGGTTTGGGAAGTCTTCCTTGTCTTTGAGAATAGACATAAGGCAAGCGGTTCAGCCGTTTATAATTTTGCCCATCCTTCGAACGCTCAATATAAAATGCCGAATAGCGGTCGCCGGTTGGATTATTATACCAAAAGAGGTGAATAACCTGATCTCCCGCAACCGTTTTCAAAATGGGGGACGGACTTGGTTTGGTTATTAAACCTCCGTTTACAAATACCAGAGCCGTATCGGAGCGAATAATTCTTTGCGAATCTACCGGGGTTACGGCATAGGTGTAGTAATGGTCTTTGTCTATTGTGCTATCCTCATATCTTAATCCGAGGCCTTCGGCAATTTTGGCATTGAAATCGGCAATCATCAGGGCGAAGCCAAAGCGGTTTTGCTGTTCATGGTATTTGTTTATGATGTCTTGCATAGACATCGAGCCGGCTTTAAACGGTAATGTTTCGCCATACAGCAACTCGGCGGCCATGGCGGCCAGGCTGTCGTGTGAGGCTTCAAAATACTGCTGCCACTGCTGCATGGTCCACACCGGAATGTGGACAGAGTCTTTGGCTATTTCTTTAAAATCGCCATTAGCATCTTTTTCATATACTCGGCGGGTAACCTTGTAGCCGTCTTGCTTTGTCAGAATCCATGTGGCGGCGTCACCGGGCGCCCATCGCAGTACCACTTTACTACCATAATTTTTATAAATGAGATGCATGTGGGCAAGGGTATCTGCCTTGGTCGTATCCGGTTTCGCAGGGGCATTTATATTCTGCCCGAACCCCAAGCCGGGTAAGAAGAGTACGACGAAAAACAGATATTTTATCATGGTATTAATTTTATCTATTTCTGTATATGGTAATGGTTCGGCTAATGGGTAAATTTTGAATTTTATTAAAATCGATGAACCCTATCAGCACTTTATAACCGCCTGAAAGCTCCGCGCTGGTATGTGCCGGTGCTATGGGTACATCGGTTATGGGATCGATGAAGCGAAAATCAGCCTTTATACTCGGCGGTTTGTGCAAACTTAAAGTCAAATCTCCGTTGTATTTCCCTATGTATATTTGATCCAGCATGCCCTGCATTTCATTGATTTTATATTCATAATATTTAACACGTCTTTGATATTCTTTGGCCAAATCGTAATTATAATTTGCAAGAGCATTGGCAGAGAAATCTGTATAATCATCTTTCATTTTTTGATAAAAAGGTATTTGCCTTTCCAGTGCGTATTCCAAAACATCGATGTCTTTATTAGCTCTTAATGGGATGGCATAATCTACTGTCATATCCTTGTTTGCGGCTAAAATAGCATACGCTTCAGCCTTTTTTAAGTTTTCTTTGGCTGATGCCGAAACATAAGTAGCGTTGCCTGAAGCTTTCATATTGGAGATTGCATTGCCCTTTCGGGTTTTAGTTACTGTTTGTTTGACGATTACATTTCTTGGCACGGCATTCATTACACTGTTCATCATACTTGCTGTAAACCTGATTTGTGCCATTGCGGTAGTCGTTATGAAACATGTTATAAAAATTAAAAAGATACGTTTCATCATTTAATTGTTTACTTGATTGAATTTTGTGGCTGTGTTTACCATTTGTGAACGCTTAACTACCTTAAACCCCGATACATTTATTCCATTGATATAAGTAGGTTCGGCGGCTTTTATTTCCTTTGCAGTGAGTGGCTGATCGACGTCTTCAATGAATACAGGCCGCTGCGGAACACAATACCTGCCAAAGCTTACAGTACACCCAATCCCTTCTAATTGTAGTTCTCTCGGTGATAGGCCCTTCTCGATGCGGGCTTTATCCAAGTCTATATTCGCATCATCAAATTTTTTATATACCAGGGGTACCGCCTGTTCTTTCATCCATTTGTTTAAATCATTATTCTCTTTCAGGACTACCAAAGGCATGGTATAGAACATGATTTCTTTATTGATATAATTGTCACTGGTGAAGCCTTTTACATCATACGTATCAAACCGCTCTGCTACTTTTAATTGAGAACCCGCGCCAAAGAAGTGATAAAGTACTTTATCAAAGCGAGCCCCGGCCATTTTATCCGCCAATGTATTATAACGGCTGGTTTTGAAATGATAGGAGTATAAAACAACATCCAGGTTTTTATTACCGAGCGTTGCTTTATGGTTACTTGTATTAAAGGACTTATTTATATAGGCTGAATTTTTTTTATTATCAAAAGCCTGATAATACTGGCTGCCTACTTTCATGGTATTACTGCCTTCCGTGTGAATGGCTCTATTGAGCCTGCTGGCCAAAGCAGGTGAAATATTATAAACGATGTAATCATCCAATTTGGAGAATTGTGTACGCTTGATGATCTCAACCCTGATAATCGTCTCGTTGGGCAGTTTGGGTATATCAAAGTACAGATATTGGCCTGCTCCCTCAGTTATTGGACTTTCATAACCTGGTAATTCCTTGCCACCTTTAACCGGTGTGAATCGCGCAAAAAGCTTATATTTTTCTTTAACATTACGCAGACATCCATAAGCTTTGTCCAGTATAATAGCGCCCCTTTTAGATTCACCCTGTAAAAAATAACGCTGATTGGGGAAGGGGTAAGCTCCAAGCCGATTGCGGGAGTCAGAAATTATCTGGTCCGGTTTGCATGCTCCTGTTTTAAAGGTTGAGGTAGAATCGCCAATTACGGGCTGCCCATTTTTATCTATAGCAGGAGTCCAACTATCTGTATAATGTGCCACAAAATTGGGTCCAATTGCTATCTTACTTTGCATAGCCTTCACCTTGATGTGCGTACGGTAATTAGTTTGGCCTTTAAGCGCATCGATTGTCAATAGAGTGAGGTCATGATGATTATCATCGAAAGCGGGATGGCTGTCTTTGTCGCGGTAATCAGCGTAAACGGTATTATCATCAGTATTAGTTATCGTTAAGTCATCAATTTCTATTTTAAATCGCCATGGCCTGTGGAAATTGGGGTCGATCAATTCAAACGGTTTTTCAATAGGATAGTTGAAGACGAATTCAGGATATGCATTTAAGGGTACTTCGGTTTTTCCATTGTTGGGTTTGACCTCTTGAATAAGCGGTAACGTAAATGCGCTTTTTTGTACTACGCACGCTTTTCCAATGGCTACTTTAAAGCCAATATTACCCTCAATCAGTCCATTTAACACTTCATAATGGGTATTGGTATATCCTTTAAGCCACATAGGGTTTGGAAGGCCGGCCTGGACCAGTATATCCGCCCGCAATCTTAAAGCAGTAAGTTTACAATCGTGGCAGAAAAACATATCCACATAAAGCCCAAAAGCACCTTCAAGCCCGGCATAAGCCTGTCCCAAGGCATACCAGCCATTAAATCCCCCCGCCTTTTCGCCATCAGCACAGGTTACCGCAGATTGAAGCGCGACGTCAAAACCAAGACCGGCTTTGGCCTCAAAAAAGAAAACCAAAAACCTGAGGTCGTAGCTAAATTTAGCCGATGCCCCCATGACAACACCACCTTTAGAACTCATATGGAGTTTTTGGTAACCGGGCAGTTCCCCCACGTTTACAATACCGGGATCGGGTTCCGGCAAAGAAGAATTTATTTTATTGCCGGCCATGAAGTAGGCTTTCAGTTTTAGGTCCAGGATATGGAGAGGATCCTGCATAGAAAGGTGTATGCGTCTGCCATAGTCATTAGGGCCGGGGAGCGGCCGCGGATTTCCAATTTTTATATAATAGTTTTGGTTTTTGGCATCGGCCAGTAACGCGAAATTTCCGCCTCCTTTAAACCAGCCAAGGTAATTTATGTCCACGGCAGCATTAATTGAAAAAACCTTGTCAGATACACCGATCAACCAGTCCACATCCGCTTTTACGGGCGCATTATCGTCAGCTTCTAATACATCACTTCCGCTGATTTTAAATAATTGAATGTAGGCATTGCCGTTTAGCGATTGAAGCGAAAAGCCACCCGCTACATTAAATGTAGCACCCAGTGTTCCGATACCTGTAAATAGGGTCCCATCCGAACTGCTTATGCCCACCATTAATTTCATGCCAAAAGAACCTGGACGTGGCTGATATTTATCCAGCCTGTATTTGCTGCGGTTGGCAAAATAATCTTCCGGTTTCATGCTCTTCAGAACCGTTGGCGCCAGGTTATAATATGCCCCGCCGCCAAGCCCTTGCAGCGAAATGCCGGGGCCAATAGGAACGGGTTCGGGCAGAGTGCCGTAGGCGTCAAAATACCAGTAGTTGTTACCGCTTTTATTGCCAAACATCGCATGGCAATCTACCGAGGCGCCCGGCAGCCCGGCGAACGAGGCATGAAGTATGCCACGAATGCCGTCGCCGTAGGCTGGGTCGTCTCTCATAAAATCAATTTCACCCTTATCTATTTGAACAATACCCGCGAGGTTGCCGGAAACCTTAACCTTATTTATGTTGAAATCGGTTCGCTTCCAAATAGGCCGGTCGCCGCCCAACACGTTGGCTGATAAAACAAGAGTCGTGGTAGCATCGGGCAGCAGTTTGCTGTTGATGTCGCTCAGTGTTAACCCCAAATCAAATTGTAACCCAACATTGTTTCCAACCATTGTTGGACGCACATCTGTAATGCTTACCGGAAAGCCTGCAATGGAATGTTGGGGTGAAGAGAAGGAGAAGCCGGTCGATATATTTCCCACCCTCACATACGGTTCTTCTGAACGTACTACAAGATTTTCTACTTTGATTAGATCTAACCCAATTTTATACCCTTCTATATTGCCTTCAATATTTAACTTTCCCGAAAGCGCGGCTGATGCTGCTGTATTACCTGTTTCGGTATTGTTGGTTACCTCAATGGCTATATTATTGAGGTCGATGTGTGCCCACCAGGCAGAAAAATCAATATCATTCTTTTGTTTGGCAATGAATTGATATTTGACATCACCGCCATTTGCTGAAGAAGAGAGAGTAGAGGAGTAGGCGATACGGCTTTGTACTTTATTTTTATCCGAAAATGGAAGTATTATCTGCCCGTACAGACCGCCTTCTTTAAAGGATGAATTCAACAGCTTGATGTTGATCCTATCTACCGAGCAATACCAGCCGCCCACTGAGCCGTCACCGATGTTTACAATATTTTGGGCGGCAACCACACCGGTTAAACCGGCTTTGTCTAAAATGAGGTTGGCAGCGCTTATTTCAAGCTTATTATCGGGCCGGCGCGTATTTTTTACGATAGAGGGAAGCGCAACAGTCACTTTTGGAATGAAAAAACCTGTCCATAAGGCATTTCCGATGACTGGATTCTTTCCGGCTAATGCCGCATCATTAAACGATGAAGGCATGCCTGTCGGGTTTTTCAAGGTGGAATGATCGTAATACGCATTCCCATTTAAAGTAAAAACAACATTTTTTAGAGAAGGCACTATAAAAGGATCCATAGCCACTGAAGCCGTCCAGCTGCTCCAGCTTTTGATGTCTGCGTCCAGGATGGCTTTTTCGGGAGAACCGTTGGCCTGGGTAATTTGTGAAGCCGGAAAGTTATATTCGGCATGAATGTGAAACTTCTTCAGCTTGTTTTTGGAATAGAGAACATAGGTACCTGGCTTTGTTTTCGACTGATAGCTTTTAAAATTCAGGTTAAGGCCCGGTACATTAAAGTCTTTATTCAAAACAAATAACGCATTGCCGCACATGCAGGTAGCATTGCTGAAACACACGTCCTTTGCCGTCATTGAGAGCACCTGGTTTGCATCCGCAAGTTGCACGGCAGCCACCGCATTATACGTGGCTTGTGAAGGTGTAATATTCAGACTTACAACGGCAGCATTCACCCCGTCGGGTGTTCCCGCGGCATGTAAACCGAAAGGCAGCATAAAGCCTGCGCCGTTTTTAATCGCATCCAGGTTGTAATTCCTTATGCGATCTATGAATGATTTGTAATTGGCTGTAGAAACGGAAGGAGAGCCGCCATTAGTCAAAAAATCGAACCCATTAGCTTTTTTGGCTACGGCACGTCCCGCAATGGCAATTCCGCTTTTATTGACTACAACTTCGGTAAAAGTAACCTGCACCGGCACGTTGTTCATCATTATGGTGCCGTCGCCGGAAACGGTACCTCCATTGTTGTTCAGGCTGCCTATTTTTATCGGGAGCGTGGCCATGCTAAAGCTGCCGCCGGCTTTGAGTGCGGCGTTATTATTGATTTGATCGAGGGAGGCAACATCCACAGCACAGGAGCAATTTCCTTGTTCAACTATCGGGAGCTTTCCGGAGACGGCTACAGCTTTTTGGGTTTCACCATACTGAAAGATCCTAATCTGGCTTCTGCCGTTATTCTCAAAGGCCGTTTTGCCGGTAAGGTCTCTTGCCTGCACCATCAGGGCATATTGGCTTCCTTCATCCAGTTGAAAAGTAGTGAGGTTTGTAAACTGAAAATTATTAATGGGAATATTGGATTGTTTCAAAAATATTCCCGCGCCGTATTGTACCGCATTATTGAGTGATACATACGGATTTTCGTCGGGTAAAACCTTTACCAGGTACAGATCATACACCAGCGAAGCGCCCTGCATATTCCCCACGGGCCGTGTCCAGCTAATATTCATATTCTGATTGGGAGTCGGCAGGATCTTATCACCGGGTAACGGATTGAGGATCTGCGGCGGACTTACATAACCTACGTTGTAAGCAAAGCACCCTCCAGGTCCCTGAGGATCACTGACAGGAAAATAATTGCCGTTGGCATCCCGCGTATAGGCGTAAATGCAAAAAGTATAAAAGCCCTCCGGTATCATGCCAAACTGGAAAAGATTACTGTAAGATTTATCATCCAGATTGGTCTGAAGATTATTGAGGTTCAGATAATTTTCATCCAGCTGATTGCCCTGAACCACCACGGTTTGCAGGCCCGGTACATGAATGGGAATATTGGAAAAAACATTAGGCGCCGTCTGTATATATTGCCCACGGTCATTGTCAAGCCGCCCCCTGATATAAACATCCCTCGCAATCTGTGAATGATTGGTAAATGAAATGATCGGCTTGTATTTATAATCGGAAATGTAAGCGGAATAAGGCGGCGCGAGCTGTACCTGCAACGTAATGGGATAATTGTTCTGCCCAAATGATTTATTTATAAAACCAAATAGAAGCGGTATTAGAAATACTATTTGAAATATTCTTTTTGTCATCCGCTTCTTTAAAATGAGTAATTGTAACGTGCTGAGACCATCATTTGCCTGCGCGATGGATTTATGATCGTATTTTTATTTTTTGTTGCGGTATAATTCGCATTTAGCTGCAATGAATGCCGTTTCAGGAATATGACGTTTATACCGGGGTTTGCCGAAATCGTATGGGCGGTGGCATGGTTGTTCAACCTGTTTGAAAAATAGCCGCCAAAGAGGGAGAGCGTAACGGAGGTTATAAAATGCTTTTCGATTGATGCATCAGGCAACAGGCTTTTGCTGATACCGAGATTGTATCCTATTGTAGCGGTTTTATTGCCGGTAAGTGCAGTGTTAAAATAATTCAGTGTGTTGGTGATGCTGATCTTTTTCTCGGGAAAAATAAGCGTATAGATCAGACTGCCCATGGTGGAAGTGAAATCCTGGCTGCTTTGCGCCTGGTTGTTGTTCTTTAACCCCTGAAGGCTAACCTGCATGCTGATGGAATGTTGAATGGTCTTTTTATTGATGAATAAATGCGGCGAAATAGATATAGATTGGTTCACCTGGCTGATGCGTACCGAATCGTAGCGTGCGTAAGTCGCCGGGTCCTGAAGTCGCGGGATGATCTGCTGCGAAATGCCATAGTTGGAATATTGAAGACCAATGCCAAAGGCCTGCGATGGTATAAAATTTATGCTGATGTTTCCAATGGTTCTTTCGGTATTGCTGACCGCGGTTTTAGCCAGGTTATTTTTCTGAAACCCGAGGTCGGATTGCAGATGCAGCTTATTTTCAAGTAATGAAAGGTCAAAACCGGCAGTGTATTGTGCTATATCCGTCTGCATATAGAAGGCGCCCATGGATTTATAATCGGGACCCACTCTGCGGTATTTCAGACGAATATTTCCTTTACTAAAACGATACCGGATACCCGCTTCTCCGGCAAACGCAATCCGCGAGCTTGTTTTAGGTGAAAATGAGGCAAACTTCGACCATTTCTCGTCCGTTTCCAGTAAGTCGCCTCCAACATTCCTGGTATAATAGCTCGCCGCGGCATCTATGTTAAAAGAGACGGCTTTCAACAACGTGGCCTGTCCTTTGATACCTGCTACCTGATTGGCTGCAGGCTTTAACTGCACATTTTCCGGGTTGATGCCCTGGATAGAAGTGCTGTCGTCTTTAGCCTGCAGATAAGAAAATTCGATGAAGTTTTTGGAAGATCCATAGCCTATTTTCGCGGCAAAGCCCTTGCGTTTGTATAAAGGGATATTGTTGTTCAGGTTATTATATTGTGAGATATTTGTAACCGCATCATTGAATTTCCCATATATGAAGGCCGCCCTGAATTTGCCAGGAGTAAGTTCAAAACCGGCACCCAGTATCTGCTGGCCGCTTAATGTAAATTGGGAAAAATTCAGAGAGCGCCAGCCAAGGTGCAGCTTCGCCCATTTGTAATGAGGACTCATGCCAAACCGGTTGAAGGAACGCGTACTGATACTTCTGCTCTGGCTGGCAACCATGATATTTACCGGAATAGAAAACCCATACAGCGAAAGCACCGGATTGCCCTGAATAAAATAGGAGGGTGAATGGCCAAATGAAGAATGAGATAAATTGCCATTTCCATTGGAAAGGTCGCTGTAATAATTTAGCCCTGAGGAAATGCTGCCGTGAAAAGTGATCAATTTCCGATTTTTCAGATGTGCCAGGTCCTGGGAGTGAACGGCAATTACACAAGTGGAACTAAATAAACAGCTTAATATGAATATTTTTTTGCGCATCCCAGCTCTATATTGGCACTAAGGCTTATTTTTCAAATTTTGAGCATTTGCTCAATTTCAACTCACTGTGTACTCCACGGTAATTTCAACTATTTCCATAGCCGGTGTGTTTAATACGGCTATTTTTTATATCACCATCAATCGATTCTAACAGCTGAAATTTTATTGGTGATAAAGAAGCGTTGCCTGTTTCTATTGCAGGTTTATTATCAAATAATCCGGTATTTGTCGTTATTTCCTATTATATCAATCACATTTATTGCTTTAATAAAACCCTGAAAAATCCATTGGTCACTTCCATCGTTTCATCAGACTTATAGGGACTTGCGGTAAAATGAAAGGTCCCCTCTATCACTTTATCATTGGCTTTGGTAAGTACATATTCTCCCATTTTTGCCTTCAAGAGATTGCCATTTCCAAAATCCAGATCGGCGCCCGTCATTTTGAGGTGTTTTCCAACCTTGATAAATGTCCGGTAAATGTAGAACGCGATCCGTATTTCTCCATTCGAACCTTGAATAAAGTGCGTGTTGGATTTATTGATTTCCATCATATTAGATGCTTCCCATGGTTTGCCGTCAACGACCGCCCTCATGGTATAACCCTTTGAGGAAGTGACTACTTCCGGCGGTGCATACTTTTTCATGGCTTTCTGAATGGCGTTTGCCGTTTTTTGTGCCTTCTTGTGGGCAGGATTTTGACAGGCCGCGGGAAATACGCACACGAATAAGAATAAGAGATAAAATAGAGGTTTCATGATGAGTGAGATTTAAATGATTGTTTCTTTTAGATTCGTTGGCAATCTAATTCTTGTCCGGCCTCAGTTCGGGACGGCCTATCCATTTCCCTTTTTTATTATGGTTTCGACGGCCCGGAACCATGAGAGCACAAGCCGGTTCTTTTGTAGTTCTCATTGAATAACCATTCCTATAAATCCGGAATGAGGTTGTTTTCCTCACTGACTCCATTGTATCCCGGCCAGGAATAAAGTATCAGCCGCCGGCTCTCCGGCATAGTATAAAAGCGACTTCCTGTAGTAAAAAAACGACAGAAAGGCGGCGCTAAAAAGCGAAGTGATAAGGGTTAAACGAAGACGGAGTTGTGTCCAGGAATTGTTTGAACTCTCTGACGAGATGCATCTGGTCGAAATAACCTGCATCACAGGCTACAGCAGCCCACTTGGCATCTGTGGATCGCATTCTCATCTCCAGCATGTTCTTAAACCGGAGCATACGCGCATATACTTTCGGACTTACCCCCACCTCCTTTGAAAAGTTCCTCTCAAATTGCCTCATTGACAGGTTGCTCGCATCCGCAAGCTTTGTAATGGAAATATTACCGCGGTGCCGCACGAGATAATCAGCGGCCTTGTTGGTAGATGAACGCCTGCTTAAGTGCCCCCGGGAAAGCCGGATTAAATAAGGTTCTGCGATATCGATACACTCCCTGATGTTGCGGGCATATAGCAGCCGTTGGGCGAGCTCGTGAAACAGCGGATGAATACCGGCTGCGGGAACCGCTTCATTTGTAAATTCAGAGACAGGAATGCCCAACAAACGGTATAGCCCTGCGGGACGAAACTTTACGGTAAAAGAGATAAACAGGTTGTTTATCCGGATGGAATACTTTTTGAAGGTACGCGGCCCCCGGATGGTGCAGCGCTCGAAAGGAACGGACCAGCCGGTGGCATCATCAAAAGTGGCAAAATGGTCACCCAGGAAAAAATCAATGGAACTCACTTCCCTGAGCGGCATGGCCTTGCTAATATCATGTCCGGCAGGAGGCATAATGTAGCGGTACACATACTGATTGATGAACGGCTGTAGTGCCGGATGCGGAGTTTTATGGATCTTCAGGTTGTTGGGTGAAAGAAAAGTACCACTCATGGCCCCTCCTTCTTTACAAATAACTTTGCCGAAGAAAAGACAGTCATAATATCCTCGCAGTAAAAAATGATAGTAATAAGTATCCGGAGTTAAAGGGAGTAACCCAATAGTAAATAACAAAAAAGCCGTAAAAATAACAACCCATGAATCGGACAGATCTATAGCCGGGTTTATTGTCAGCCTCTGAAAAAGTTCCGATTGTCATCCTGCCATCGACGGACTGCCAGCTAAACCGATAAGCTGTTTCCAACAGGTAATTGGCTGCCGGCGGTATAAAAAGGGATGAGGTATCAGCAAAGACCAATGATGTCCGATTAACGATCCTTTATTTTCAGTCCCTCTATTCATGTCCCCTTACTTTTTAATATCCCCGCCTTTCAATACCTTTAGCATTGCATTTAATGTTTATGCGCATAATATTTCAGCCCGAATCAAATCATTTTTTCAATTCCAAATAATCAACCAAGTTCATGGCTTATATTGTAACGGAACCGTGCATCAACTGTAAATACACCGATTGTTCGGCTGTCTGCCCGGTGGATGCTTTTCGCGAAGGTCCCAATTTTCTGACTATCGATCCGGACGATTGCATCGACTGCGATGCGTGTGTCTCCGAATGTCCGGTGGATGCCATTTATGCCGACGATGAGGTTCCTGAAAAATGGGAACATTATATCGATTGGAATGCCCGGCTTGCCGAAAACTGGCAGGATCGTATCATCAACGAGGCCAAGGATCCCCTTCCGGATGCCGATAAATGGGCTGAGGTTGAAGAAAAGGAAGATAAATTACAGGAAGACTGGGATTAATCTTCCGGAATACCGCCTGAAACTTTTCCCGGATGGCTGTTCCGACAAATCCCTTACGGGGTATCTTTAAAGCCAGAGGCAAGCGCCTAGATCTGTCCGGGCCGCGAATCATGGGTATTTTGAATATTACTCCGGATTCGTTTTCGGATGGCGGACTGTTTCTTGATACCGCTGCAGCCGTTCAGCGTGCTTCAGAAATGGCCGCACAGGGGGCGGCTCTGATCGACATCGGGGGGGAATCCACGCGCCCGGGTTCTGATCCTGTTTCTCCGGAGGAAGAACTGAAACGTATACGGCCGGTTGTGAGGGAGGTCCGCCGGGAGCTCCCGGATATCATGATTTCGGTAGATACCCAAAAAATGGCGGTGGCGCGGGAGGCGCTTGAGCTGGGGGCCGATCTTATTAACGACATCAGCGGATTACAAAAGAATCCTGAGATTGCCCGCTTATGTGCAAAATACGATGCCGGCCTGATCATCATGCATTCCAAAGGCGACCCGAAAACCATGCAGGTCAATCCCGAATATGAAGATGTGGTCGCTGAAATAGAAACCTTTCTGAAGAGACAGACAGACCTGGCAAAAGCAGCGGGCGCGACCAATCTTATAGTCGATCCGGGGATCGGCTTTGGCAAAACGCTGGAACATAACCTGCAATTACTGGTTCACCTGACCCGGTTTGCCGAACTGGGGTATCCTCTGCTTATCGGCGCTTCACGGAAGTCGATGATTCACGCGTTGCTTGGTGAACGCCCGCCCGATCAGCGCCTTCCCGCCACATTGGCACTCCATTATGAAGCCATGATACAGGGTGCACGCATCCTGCGGGTTCACGATGTAAAAGAGGCGATGGACACAATACGCGTTTTCGAGGCGATTCGTTCTCATGAATGATCGGTCCCGATGCATCGGGGCGCAGAGTCGCGGAGTTGCGAAAGAATGTAGGTGTGTTGAATACCCGGAATTCGAATAAAAGGATGGCTCATAGAAAATTGTGGTATTTCGGTTATAATAAGATTTTGCGGAAGCTTCCGTTGTAATTAATTTAACGGCACTTGTTATAAAACTCCGGCTTTTGCGGGCGGGGTCGAAAAAGTACTTTTGATGCTCAAAGAACTCATTACGGAACTATCCGGTTACAAAGAAATAGGCGTTTTCTCACACGAACGTCCGGATGGCGACGCCATCGGTTCGGAAATCGCTATTGCTCTGTGGCTCCGGAAAAATGGAATCCGGGCTGGCGCATTTAATCAGGATCCTGCTCCGGAGAATGTCCGCTGGCTGGAGGAATACCTGCCGGTTGTTCGACCGGACCGGCGGACGATCGATCAGTGTGAGTCATTTTTGTTTGTCGACGGCAACCAGGCCAATCGTTTCGGAGAGTCCGGCTCTCAGGCATTTTCCACAGGAAAGCCCTGTTATCTGATAGATCATCATCCCGATCCCGAGCCTGTTTTTAAGATGATGTACAGCGTGCCGGCGGCTTCCTCAACAGCAGAGTTGATATACCGTATCTATGAAGCCTCAAATCCGGATTTGATCGATGAGGGGGTTGCAAAAGCGCTCTATACGGGCATCATGACCGATACCGGTTCATTCCGTTTTGAGTCGGTAACACCGGAAGTTCATCTGATCGTTGCCGATTTGCTGCGTCGGGGCGGATTTGCTCCTAATGAAATCCATGAGCGGGTCTATGATAACCAGACGCCGAATCAGATGCGCCTGCTCGGAATGGCTCTCGAAACCGTTGAAACGTATTCCGACGGGCGGATAGGTACCATCACGATAACAAAGGAAATGCTTGATCTCACCCGTTGTACGTACGCCGATACCGAGGGGTTCGTTTCTTATCCGCTCGGTCTGCATGGAGTACAGGCCGCGGTGCTGTTTTGCGAGCTGGAGGGGCGGATAAAGCTGAGTATACGAACGAAAGCAGATATACTCGCGAACGTGTGGGCACGTTTATTCGGTGGCGGCGGACATGATCGTGCTGCCGGCGCCTGGCACGACGGGCCCCTGGAACTGGCAAAAAAAGAAGTGATTGAAGCGGGAATACGGCAGCTCGCTTCAATCAAAATATGAGCAGCGGTCATTATGGTTTCATTAAGCCGGAAATCCTCCTTGTTAGTCATAATCCTTCTTGCGGGTTTCACCGCCTGCCGGCAGCAGAACGGGCGTCAGTCGGTGCAGGATCCTCAAAAAGCGGCCATTTCGACTGCCGATTCCATGCAATACCCGGCGGGCAGACCGGCTACAGCTATTCAGGGATCCGATTCCCCGGGACTAAACAATGAGCTCAAATCCAGGGATGAGAACGTCACTAATTCCAGGGAAGATGCCATAACGCGGGCAACGAAGGAGGTCAGTCCGTGCGTGGTCAGTGTCAGTGTTACGGAAGTAGTCACAGAGAGTCCGCGTTTTGGATATGATCCGTTTTTTGATTCCTTCATCCCTCCGGGCCGGATGCGACAATTCAAAAGCCTGGGCTCGGGCTTCCTGATTACTCCCGACGGATTGATTGTAACGAATCAGCATGTTATTGGTGAGCACCCCTCCAAAATCATTGTTACCATCTCAGGGAAAAGCTATGATGCGACTATGATTGGTTCGGATAAATATACCGATATCGCACTGCTTAAAATCAAAGCGGATAAAAAGCTTCCGTATGTTCATTTCGGCAATTCCGCCAAGGCCATTGTCGGGGAATGGTGCATTGCTATCGGCAACCCGTTTGGGTTGTTTGAAGACGGCCAGCCGACAGTGACGGTGGGAGTAATCAGCGCTGTTAACAGAGATTTTCGTCCTGACCCGAATGATCCGCGTACCTATCAAAACATGCTCCAGACCGACGCGGCCATCAACCGTGGAAATTCGGGCGGACCGCTGATTAATTCACTGGGGGAGGTCATAGGGATGAACACGTTCATTTACACCGGTCATACGGGCGGCGGCTTTGTGGGGCTGGGATTTGCCATTCCAAGTAATACGATCGTTAGAGTGGTCAATCAACTGGAGCAGAACGGAAGCGTTGCCCTGGGGTTTAACCTCGGTTTCCATGTTCGCCCCATTACCCTGCAGACGGCTTACAGATACAATTTGCCGCTCATGCAGGGAGTTTATGTTTACAGTGTGAATAAAGACGGGCCGGCTTACAAGGCGGGCATTCTTCCGGGGGATATTCTCTGGCGGATCGGCGATGAGCGCATCTACAGCTATACCCATTTTCAGGCGTTGTTGCGGGAGCATAAGAAAGGCGACACCGTCCATTTCGTTATTTTCCGGCGCGGCAAGTTTTATGAAGCCACCATGAAACTGGCAAGCAAAGTGGACAGCAAAAAGCAGGCCGGGCGCTGAGGGTTATTGCGGATCCCTCGTCTCTCTGAAGATCCAGTTGAGGTAAGGCGGGTGGCCGTCTTCAACGGGGAGGGCGACGATACACGGGCACTCATAGCTGTGCAGGGCGAGAACGCGCTCCCGGAGCCTGTCCAGACGGTCTTCCATGGTTTTGGCAATCAGGATCGCCTCCCGGTCATCATTGATCTCGCCGTTCCAGCGATAGATGGAGTGCATCTCCGGGAGGATATTCACACATGCACAAAGACGTTCTTCCACCAGCAGGCGTCCGATAGTTTCAGCCTCCCTGTGGTCCCTGGTAGTGATATAAACGAAATAGGGCTTCATGTGATCAAAATTCTCTCCGGTATTTTCCAGAAACATCCTCAGCATCCTTGCGGTTCGGCGTATAATGAGAATCCTCTCCGTTGTTGATAACCAGCCAAAGAAGTATTAATTTTTTTAGTCTGTACCTTAAGTAATCTCAACGACCGGAATCGTCGCTTCCATGCGAGAGTGGTGGAATTGGTAGACACGCTAGATTTAGGATCTAGTGCCTCCGGGCATGGGGGTTCGAGTCCCCCCTCTCGTACGATACATTTATGGAAGCCTTTAAAAAACCGGAGTTTGCCCCGTATTAAAATGCCGGAACATCAGGGACCGCTGTGGTATAATCGCTATACCCGGGGAGTTCGGATGTCTGAAAATGCAGGAATCGGGCAAAAACGGTTTTCGTAAAGCCTTCCCAAAGTATACATCTCCATAAACATATAAAAAATTTTTTTATCGTGAATATTTCTGTTAAAGAACTGAGTCCGGTCGACCGGGAAATCACCATTACAGCCGACCGGAATGACCTGAGCGGCCATTTTGAGAAAGCCTATCGCCGCTATCGAAAAATGGTCAATATACCGGGTTTTCGTCCCGGCCAGGTACCTGTCGGGATGATTAAAAGGAGGTTTGGTAAAGAAATCGAGGCCGAAGAAGTCCAAAAATATCTTACGGATCTGTATAACAATGAAATCATCCCCAAACATCAGCCGATCGGGGAACCTGAATTTTCCGAAGTAAAATGGGAGAATGACCAGCTTGAGGCGGAGCTTAAAATCGGGATCAAACCGGAATTCGAGCCGATTGAGCCCGAAGATATCACTGTGGATATGCTTGTCCATGATGTGACTGATGAGGATGTCGATGAAGAGATCGAACACCTGCTCAGCCATGAAGCGCAATGGGTCGAGGTCGATGAAACTTCCGGGGAGAAGAGCCGGGTTACTTTTGACGCCACGGCTCTGGACGAGCAGGGTAACCCCAAAGGAGAGGATACCGATGAGAACCAGACGGCTAATCTCGATGCTATTCAGGACGATAAACTAAAAGCTGCTTTGATTGGCAAAAAGATCGGAGAAACGATTGATACCGATTTGGGGGCGGGTGACGCACCCGAAAGATTCCGGATCCTCATCAAAAAGATAGAAAACAAGGAAACTCCCGTACTTACCGAAGAAATCATCAAAAAGCATTCTAATGGGGAAGCTGAAGATGAAGACGGTTTCCGGGGTTATATGAAGAGCCGGATTCAGGATTATTATGATCAGATGGCCAGACAACTGGCACAACAACAGATCCGCGATGAATACGTTAAGAAGCAGGATTTTGAAGTTCCGCAAACACTCATTGACAACATCCTCAATGGATACATCAATCAGGTACGACAACGCTACGCCGATCAGCTGCCTCCCGATTTCGACCCTGAGAAATACAGGGAAGAAAACCGGGAACGGGCTGTCGGGGAGGCGCGGTGGTTCTTTATCTCCGAGAAGCTGGAAAACAACTACGATATCCAGGTCGAGGAGAGTGATATCGACCAGTATCTGGAGGAAGAAGCCAAACGCTATGGCATGGAAGCCGGAAACCTGAAACAGATTTATGCCGGTGCAGGCGATATGCTTGAACAGTTGCGTTTAAATATCAGAGGCGATAAACTCATGAAGAAATTGCTGGACGAAGTTTCTCTGAACGAAATGGATAAAGAAGCGTTTCAGAAGAAGCATAATAAAGAGTCAGAGGAATAATTTTATGATAATTGACAGGCAACCATTATACGATTTGAATACGGACAAAGCGGCTCCGGTTTACAACCAGCTGGTTCCGATGGTTATTGAGACGACCGGGCGGGGCGAACGCGCCTACGACATCTATTCGCGGCTGCTGAAAGATCGCATCATCATCCTGGGAACGCCGGTTAATGATGCGATAGCCAGCAACATCATCGCCCAGATGCTGTTCCTGGATTCGGAAGATTCCGAGAAGGATATTAACTTTTATATTAACAGTCCGGGAGGCGTTGTTTCTTCGGGCCTGGCGATTTACGACACCATGCAGTTCGTGAAAAGCGATGTGGCTACGTTTTGTATGGGCATGGCCGCCTCAATGGCAGCCGTTCTCCTCACGGCAGGTACCAGGGGGAAGCGCCATGTTTTACCGAATGCCCGCGTAATGATCCATCAGCCTCTGGGCGGGGTTCAGGGACAGGCCAGCGATATTGAAATCGAAGCCCGTGAGATCGTTCGGATCAAACGAACCCTTAGCGAAATTATCTCGAATCACAGCGGGAAGGATATCGAGCAGGTCATGAAGGATTCCGACCGGAACCGATGGATGGACGCCCGGGAATCACTCGACTACGGACTGGTCGACAGCATCCTGAAACGAGAGAAAAAGAAATAAGCGAACCTTAAGATTCTGGCATGAACGACAAGCACGACCAAAAAGTTATTTATTGTTCTTTCTGCGGCCGCTCTAATTATGAGGTGAACAGCATGGTCGCCGGCCCCGAGGTTTACATCTGCGATCGTTGCGTTGCCGATGCAAACGGCATCGTAAAAAGCGACCTGGTGAGCCGGGCACGCAAGCGTGCGGAGAGCTACAAACCTGTTCTCAAACCTATCGAGCTAAAGGCACGCCTTGATGAATATGTGATCGGGCAGGATTATGCAAAGAAAAATCTGTCTGTAGCGGTTTATAACCACTACAAACGCCTCAGCAGCGAAATGGACCATACGCTGGGCGAGGTAGATATAGAGAAAAGCAATATCCTGCTGATTGGTCCGACCGGATCAGGCAAGACCCTGCTGGCCAAAACACTGGCGGATATCATCGATGTCCCTTTCTGTATCTCGGATGCCACGGCACTTACGGAAGCCGGCTATGTGGGAGAAGATGTGGAAAGCATTCTTTCCAACCTGCTGCAGGTTTCCGATTTTGATGTCGAACGCGCCCAGCGCGGTATCATTTATATCGATGAAATCGATAAGATCGCCCGGAAGAGCGACAACCCGTCTATTACGCGCGACGTCTCCGGAGAGGGGGTGCAGCAGGCATTGCTGAAAATCCTGGAAGGAACGATCGCCAATGTTCCGCCCAAAGGCGGACGAAAGCACCCGGAACAGAGCTTCATCAATGTTGATACGCGGCATATCCTGTTCATCGTCGGAGGAGCTTTTGACGGATTGTCCGAAATTATTGCCCGGCGCATGTCGACGGGTATCCTCGGGTTTCAACAGTCGGAAGGCCGCAAATTCGATAAGGATGATCCCGATATTTTCACCTATGTAGAGCCGGAAGATTTGCAGAAATTCGGACTCATTCCCGAGCTCATCGGTCGGCTGCCGGTTATAGCAGGGTTGCACGAACTCTCCCGTGAGAGTATGATCGACATTCTCACTCAGCCCAAAAACGCAATTACCAAGCAATACAAGAAGCTTTTTGCAATTGAAGGCGTGGAATTGGAGTTCGAGGATGAAGCCCTGGAGGCTATTGTAGAAAGAGCTCTTGCCCGCAAAACCGGCGCCCGCGGGTTGCGTTCAATTATGGAGCGCTCCATGCTGGATATTATGTTTGCCCTTCCCACGATGAAAAATATCGAACGTTGCATAATCACACGTGCAACCATTGAAGATAAGGCTCCTCCGGTTTATGAAAAACGAAGGGCTTCCGCCTGAGGGACCGGATAACGGATGAAAAGCATCTTCCTGATGAAGAAAGATGCTTTTCATGTGAAAGAAGAGAGCGGAATCAGAAAGCTCCGGAGCGCTTTGTTCCGGTATTTTTGAAATGAGAGGGATAATTCCGGAGATATTAGGACGGGAGGAAAATCCTCCATGAGAGGATACGGGTAAACAGTATTTTCGCGGCTTCTCAAAAACGATGAGTTTTCAGCCGGTGGTGTTCAAAGATCTGGATATAGCTGAAAACCAGTCGCCACGTACCAAGAAATACCTGAATCTATCCTTTGTGAATACTCTCAATAATTGTAAATCATCCTGACCATACGTACGTTTAACCCTCAGTAACGATATTTTCAACTTCATTTCATTTTCAGATGAAATTTCGCCTGAACTCATCCGGCATCAAGGCGCCCCTTATTATTCTGCTGGTGGTTATCGGATTAGGGTCTTTTATTTACACGCAATTCCTGGTAAGTCAGCTTCGGAAGAAGGAGCGTCTGAGCGTGCAGCTTTGGGCCAAGGCCATCGCCTACAACGGGAGCCCCCAGAATCAGGCGATTCGCCAGGAGCTCAAGGATGTCACCAATGAAATCGCCCGCGATCCCGGGATTTCACAGGAAGAAAAAGTCCACTGGATCGACATCATCAACCGGGGAGAAGCGGATCTGGCCAATGCAGCCGTTGATTTTGTCACCAATGAACTGATTATCAAAAACCGGTTTGAGATCCCTTCAATACTGACAGACAGCAACCGGACGGTACTCAACACCAGGAATATCGACAAGAAGGACGTTACCACGGCAACGCTGAACCGACTTGGAAAAATGAACCATCCCATCACTATTACGATCGGGACCGGCTCACATCAGCAGAAGCAGTATGTCTTTTATGGAGAGAGCTCGACTATCACCATGCTTCGCTATCTTCCCTATCTGCAATTCGGTCTGCTGGCCGTCTTTTTGGCACTGGCTTATTATACCTGGACTACCGTCCGCCGTAATGAGCAGTCGAGCCTGTGGATCGGGATGGCACGCGAAGCAGCGCATCAGTTAGGAACTCCCATTTCGAGCCTGATGGGCTGGATCGCCCTTCTCAGGGATAACCTGGATGATGAACAAAATCTGAACATCACGCACGAATTGTCGATGGATGTCATGCGCCTGCAAAAGGTGGCGCATCGCTTTAATAAAATCGGTTCAAAGCCGGAGTTAAAGGAAATGCGTCTGGAACCTTCGCTCAGGGAGGTCGTCCGGTACATGGAGGTGAGGAAGCCCCGTGTCGGCAAGCAAATTCGCTTTATTGAACGCATTGATACGGAAACCAAACTGAATCTGAATCCCGATTTATTTCAGTGGGCTATCGAAAACCTGATTAAGAATGCCCTTGACGCTCTCGAAACAAATCGGGATAATCCCGAAATATCGATCTCCACGCATAAATCGGACGACCAGCTCATTATCGAGATCGGAGATACCGGAAAGGGCATTGGAAAAAAATTCCAGAAAGAAATATTTCAGCCCGGCTACAGCACAAAAAAGCGCGGCTGGGGGCTTGGGCTCAGCCTCACCCGGCGCATTATAGAGGACTATCATGGAGGCCATGTCTTTGTAGCTTCTTCGGCGCCCGGTCAGGGCACCGTTTTCCGCGTAGAGCTACCCCTGCCTCTGGTGCCGGTTGTCTCCGAAACCTGAAAGGCGATGTGTCAGCCGTTAATCGAGATGATACCCTTTTCGGCCGGCGTAAACCGTCAGCGAAGATCGTAAAAGGTTTCTGCCCCGGTGCAGGCGGGATCGGATCGTTCCTATGGGTACGTCCAGCATATTGGCTATCTCTTCATAAGTGAATCCTTCCACATCGCAAAGCAACACTACCGTCCGGAAATCCTCCGGAAGATCCTCAAGCGCTTCGGTGATGTCGTCGTCAAGCATCTCCCGGTACAGGTGTTCCTCGAGGTCGGTAGTATCTGTACGCTCGCTTCGGATGGATTCGTAAAAGGAAGAAATCTCATCATAATCGACTTTATAAGGCTGTTTCGATTGCTTCCGGTATTGATTGATATAAGAATTCTTTAAAATTCGGAACAACCAGGCGCGGGCATTTGTGCCCTTTTCATAACTGTTGAAAAATCGATAAGCCTTAACAACAGTATCCTGTACCAGGTCTTCCGCATTCTCCGGATCCATGCACAAGCGTACGGCGAAGTGGTACAAGGCGTCGAGGTGGGGCAGCATTTCTTTCTTGAAATCCTGCTGTTTTTGGTAATCTTTCTGGGTTAATTCTGGCATAATAAAAAATCAGACGTGCTTAGGTCCGAGTCTTTATACAGGCAACGTAACTACTTGGGCGAACAATCACAAGAAAAGTTTATTCCTGTGGCGCCGGCCTGAGAAGTCTGCCTGCAATAACTAAGAACGGTTCGGTGAAGTCATGATAACCGCTAATTGAAAGGTTAGGAAGAATGTTCCCTAGTCTACCTACGGTGTCGTACTCACGAATGTACTTATTACCAATTAAACTAAACGATAAAAATTAATAATGTATCGTAGAGTGCGTGAGTCCAGGCGGCGGCACCGAATCCTCTTGTTACATAAATCAGCGTGAGTGCCAAACCAAAAAGGAACCGGAAGAGGAAGGAATAAATGGTGAAGGGGTCTCCGAGCGGCCCGGTGTAATGGGCGAGGCTGAATAAGAAGGCGGCGAATACCACTGAGATAAAGTACTGTGAAAACCCTCTGAATTTTAAAAGTTTACAAATGTATAACAACACGTTGACCAGGATGAGCCGGAACACGAATTCTTCATATAACCCGGCCCCGAGTGACAGGGCAAAATGTTGTAGTGGGCTTAAGTCCGTCGGATTTCCTGCTACAGCGGCGGCATTTACCAGCGTGGTTGTTAGTCCCGAAATGAGAAAACCCAGAACAACGGCATATGCAGCCGACTCAAAGATTAATAAGATATAATAGCTGAAACGTAAGGGGACCTGTCTTTTTCTCTCTTTGATGAATATGAACACACCAATGAACAGTGCCAGCGCAAAAGTAAGTACCACGCTGTTATAGCCCAGTACGGAAAGCAGGCTTTTAATCCACACGTCGGCTTTTATGCGAACCGAGTGAGTCGGGTCGGTTGCAGTCAGATAAATGAGGGCCTCATAGAGGATGAACAGAGGCAGGCTGATCAAATAGCAGAAGACGGGACTACGACTCGCCCGGTGATACCGTTTGACAGCCGCAGAAATTCCGTTCATTGAATCTCCGTGATTTTGACCCCCGGCTGGTTGCTGGTTAATCCCAGTTGATTATATGCCTTGCGGGATAGTTTGATATAATCGCCGGCAATGCGGTCGTTGATTACGACATAAAGGCCTTTTCCATTTTCCGGGTTTTCCACGTAGACCACTTTCCCAAGCGGGAGGGTAGAATGACCGGCTGTCAGGGCATCGGGATTATAGAGCTCTCCGCTGGTAGTCGGCGTGTCGGCAGCATCGTCGGGATATTCCCGTACGGGGGTGAGCGTTATCCCCTGCATCCGGTTATCCACCCGGTAGGGATTGGCATGATGGACTGTAGGCGGCAACAGCAACAGGATTCTCTCTCCTCTTTGCAGTTGATCACCCTGGAAATCCGGGTTCAGTGCCTGAAAATCCTCTTTATCCATCCTGAATTTCTTCAGAATGGCGGACAGGGGTTCATCTCTCTTGACTTCGTACGTCGCAAAGCGTCCCTGAGGACTGGAGGCCTGAGCGTTTTCCGCTATCGAAGGCGCCGTGAGTCCGCCTGTAATTCGCAGCCGCTGACCAACATGCAGAACATCCGAATGAAGATGATTGAGCTTTTTCAGCTCTGCAACCGTCATATTGAACCGCCGGGCAATCAGGGTCAGGTAGTCGCCTTTTTTAACGGTATAAATCTGTGTTTGGCCGGAATTGCCGGACAGGAAGGTGGTTTTCGGCGGAGGCGGCTGCATGCCCGCCGGCACTTTTGTATGAATCTTGAGTATTTGTCCAACAGAAATAGTGTTACCCGGCAAGTTATTCCAGGTTTTGACCTGTTCCACTGTCACGCCGTATTGTTGGGCAATGCTGAATAATGTTTCCCCCGGCTGTACGGGATGTGTTACTATTGATGAGGATTCCGGAGCTTGCCGGCCAGGGGCGGAAACCCACAATTGCTGGCCGACCTGGATCTGGTTTCCTGTCAAATGGTTCCAGTTTCTCAAATCATGAACAGAAACATGATATTCCCGGGCAATCCGGTAAAGTGTTTCTCCTGCTTTTACAATATGCTGTTGCGGTTTGCCTTTCTGCTGGGCCATCCCCGGAACGCAGGCAACGACCACAGAAAGAATCATTATCATTGAAAATGTTCGAAATATCTTCCTGATCATACGCTCAGCTCATTTACAAACCTGTTCATCATATTATTATGGATCAACCTCCTGCCCGATGATCTGTAAGGCTTCCTGCAATTCTGCAAGAGCTTTACGATCACCGGCAGCTTCCGCCACCTGTATACCTTTCTGATACGTGCTACGGGCCTTCTTCGTTGCACCATTATTCTCATACAATTTCCCCAGATGATAATAAGTCCCGACATACCCGGGATCTTTGGAGAGGATGGCTTCAAAGAAAGATCTCGCCCGATGGTCTTCTCCCTGCTTCTGATATTCCAGCGCCAGCGCAAAAAGGGTAAACGTATCATCGGGATCTTTCTCGAGATAAGCGTGAAGTCGGTTGATCATCTTATCATCCATGCCGGCGCCCCATCGTTATCATTGTTCATCCGGGCCGGCGGGCCGGGGGTAGCGTTCTTCAATTTCAGCAATAGAATCTCCGCCGAATTTCTCCAGGAATGCATTGGCCAATACCGGGGCAATAACATTCTCAATTACTACCAGAGCCCGGGGCAGGGCGCAAACATCGGAGCGTTCATATCGTGTTTGTGCGGTTGCATGTTGGTCGATGTCCACGGTTTTCAGGGGAGTCAGCATAGTGGGGATCGGCTTCATTGCTCCCCGGATGATCAGCGGCATGCCGGTGGTCACTCCGCCTTCCAGGCCGCCGGCGCGGTTGGTGGTTCGCCGATAGGTTTCCCCGTCCCATATTATTTCGTCGTGCACCTCATGTCCGCGATGGCGGGCCGCCTCAAAACCATAGCCGATCTCCACCCCTTTCATGGCCTGGGTGCCCATAATTACCTGTGCCAGCCGGCCGTCAAGTTTCCGGTCCCAATGGACATAACTGCCCAGACCCGCCGGCAACCCGGTGACGATGATTTCATAAATCCCGCCCAGTGAACTGCCCTGTTTGCGGCAGGCCTTGATCTCCTCGACCATCTGCTCACTCAGGCCGGGATCAAGGCAACGGACTTCCGACTCGTCGGCTGCATTCGAGACCGCCCCGGCTCCATTAATCGCCAGAGCCTGCACGCGTTCCCGGGCTTCTTCCCAGTCTTCATCGCCGATCTTGCCGATGCGCAATACATGTCCCCCGATTTGTATCCCGAAATACCGCAGGAACGACCGTGCGATGGCACAGCAGGCCACACGGGCACCCGTTTCCCGCGCGCTGGAACGTTCTATTACGGGACGTATATCATTGAAACGGTATTTTTGTACACCCACCAGATCCGCATGTCCCGGCCGGGGCATGGTGATGCGCTCCACACCTTCGCCGGCGCCTTCTTTGGCCATTACGACCGGCCAGCCCGCTTTATCCTTTTCATAAGCCCGGTTGATGAGCCGCAGCGCAATAGGTCCTCCCATCGTATGGCCGAAGCGTACACCTGAAGTGATTACGGCGCGGTCTTTCTCAAACGCCATTCTTCCGCCGCGCCCGTATCCCTTCTGGCGGCGCGCCAGCTGCAGGGCAATTTCGTCCTCGGTTAAAGGCAACCCTGCCGGTACACCTTCCACAACACCGGTGAGTTCCGGCCCGTGTGATTCTCCTGCCGTGAGATATCGAATCATGTTTGTTTGGTTTTCATCTGTCTCCGGATTCGGTCAATGCACCCGTTATTTATAGTCCGGGATAGGACATCTCTGCGAAGTATACGAGGATTACACCGGTGTGCCAATTCTCGCCCGGCTCCTGGTTTTCAGGACCGGCCCGCTCCCGAAAAAGCGTTCGCAATACCGATTTGCGAATAACAACCGGTTTGCTGATATCCTACAGGTTATGAAATCTGTTTCCAATATAATAAGTCCGGCGGTTAATATGCGTTTTTGCGCGAAAAATGCTTCACCTCATAAGAACGATGATTGTAGGGGAGGTTGCAAGTTGAAGGTTGAAGGTTGAAGGTTGAAATTGGGGCCTGAGAATTGATTGTTGAAAATTCAGGAATTATCCCGGGCAGGGTTCGGCAGACGACCTTTCGCGAGTCATCCTTTTCCATTAACCGCGAACCTATAATTCACTTTGGATGCTTATCTGCAGGATTCCGCCGGCATCGCCCCAGCCGCTGCGGCTGATCCCGAAGCGCAGGCGGCTTGTATGAATAAGGAGACCGATGCTGGTGCCTGCCAGATCAATGCGATTATCCGATTTCAGATCTTCGTGCTGCAAGCGATTGTACCCCAGGGCGAGCTGAACATCGTCGCTAAATAGCAATTCGACCCCCAGCTCCATATGGCGCAAAAGGTTCTGGGAAAAAACCGGAGGATGTGTATCGCTGACCGACGGCAGCTGCCAGCGGTTCAGCGAATGTGCCGTCAGTGAGAGGCGGAGCGGCATGTGTTCGAGGCGTTTGGTAACACCAAGACGTATGTCGAGAGGCAACGGCTCGTTTCGGGTATCAAACCGCTGGATTTGTGTGCCGAGATTTGTGATTGATGCACCCACTATAAGATCCTCATCCGGAACGCCATACCATATCCCTGCGAGAACACCGGCCGCAGCCGACCGGTATTGCCCATAGGATGAACGAATCAGAGTAATGCCACCTGCATAACGCAGATTCGGCAGCAGGTTCCGGCTCAAAATTACACTCAGGGCCATGTCGTAAGCCGGAAACGTACCCAGCCGGTTTCCCGCCGCATCCGCGCGGATGAGCTTGCCGTAATTGAGATACCTCAGCTCCCCGCCCAGAGTCCCGATATGCGGGAAATTCCAGGCTCCGCTCACGGTTCCCATATTAATGTCGGCGATATGGTTCACATAGGATAAGGCAAAATGCCGGTGGTCATCGGCACTGACGTATGCAGGGTTGAGCTCCAGCATCGTGAAATCACCTCCCTTCAGAGATACGCCGTCGCCGCCTAATGCTGCCGCGTAAGCCGTGGGCGGCATGAGCAAAAAACGATACGTAGCATGAATGGCAGACTGGCCCATAGCTGTGAGGGGCATAAAAGCCATGGCCAGCCAGATTGTTAATTTCCGGCGCATCTGAAGATTAGCTGGGTTACATTCATCAAATGGGGTAATATAATCCAAATTTCATGCGCATGAAATGCGAAAGAGACCGTATATTAGGCGGAATATTGTGCGTTGAGGCGGTCGGTTTTATATCCATTCTGTCAGGGTGTAAGGATGGCGGACAATCTTGCCGTTCCGGTTGCCTTTGCACCCCTGGTGTTTCCTAAAGAAATTACACAGAGGGAGAATTTGACGATGAATTAATCAATTTAGAAATAGGCAAAGGTTACATACAAAGAAAAAACACATCGTGTTATATTATGCTAAATGTAGTACTCTAAGTATTTTAAGTACTCTAAACTTTGTTCATGACGATTCCATAACAGAATAACTCATGAATCTATTTGAAGAATTAGGACAATACTGCCAGCTCCTGTACAAGACGCTGCTTTCGTCCACCGAGTTTAGAACGTATGGGAACAATTTTCTGAGTGAGATGGTCAAGACCGGTTATGATTCCTTGCCCATTATCTTACTGATAGGGGTGTTTACCGGTTCGGTGATGACTATTCAGACAGCCTATCAGTTGCAGACATCCCTGATTCCCAAGTCGACGATAGGGGCTATTGTTACCGAATCAACGCTTATCGAGCTGGCTGCGGTGATCAGCAGTCTGGTGCTGGCCGGCCGGGTCGGCGCGCGTATGGCTACGGAACTGGGAACGATGAGAGTTTCCGAGCAAATTGATGCACTTGAATCGATGGGGTTCAATTCGGTTACGTATCTGGTGATGCCGCGGCTGCTGGCCGGTATCGTGATGTTTCCTATTCTCTATATCTTCGCTGCAACATCGGGAATCCTGGGGGGTGTCTTTTCCGGGGCTTTGCTGGGAACCCTGGCTCCGGCCGAATTCATGACCGGTGCCCAGCAGTATTTTTATGGATCGGATGTCGTTTTCGGATTGACCAAGTCGCTGGTTTTTGGATTCATCATCATTTCTGTATCCTGTTACAAGGGATATTACGCCACCGGCGGGGCAGAAGGCGTCGGGAAAGCTACTACACAGGCGACGGTCCTGAGTTGTATCTATATCCTTTTCGCCGATTTGATCCTCGCAAGTGTTCTCTTATAAAGAAGTTGCCGGAGAGGAGGTTTTGCAGGAAATATTTCTCCACCGGGAATTGAGTCCTTGCCTGTTTCCGAAACCTGTCGGGACTTTCACCCCGCTCGGACTACAGTTCGCAAAAATAGTTATTTTGGGATTATTCCGGGATAATAACCAGGTTTGTAATTTTCGACTATGATTGAAATCAGAAATCTGACAAAGAGCTTTGGCCCGAATCTGATCTGGCGGAACGTCAATCTTGATGTGTATGACGGGGAGACACTGGCAGTGATCGGGAAATCGGGTTCCGGAAAATCGGTGCTTTTGAAGCATTTCAACGCACTGCTTTATCCTGACGAAGGTTTTATCCGGATTGACGGGAAAAATATTTTTGAGCAGGATTATGTAAACCTTCGCAGGCTCCGGCAACGTTTCGGGGTTTTGTTCCAGGGGGCTGCGCTTTTTGATTCCATCAGTGCTTACGAAAATGTGGCTTTTCCATTGCGTTACTTCACGAAGATGAATGAAGATGAGATTCGGGAACGCGCCATGAAAAGCCTTGCCATGGTGGGACTGGAAGACATCGGTAATAAATCCACTGCCGAGCTTTCGGGCGGGATGCGTAAACGCGTCGGACTCGCCCGGGCCATTGTTACCGAACCGGATTATTTATTGTATGACGAACCTACCTCCGGTCTGGATCCTCTCACTTCCGATGAAATCAATGATTTAATTAATTATATGGCAGACAGCCTCGATATTACCTCGATTGTAGTTACCCATGATATTCACAGTGTATTGAAGGTTGCCGATAAAGCGGCATATATTGACAATCAGGAGATCAGTTGGTCGGGTACTATTGAAGAGATGCAGAATTCCGACCAGGAAAATCTTAGAGAATTTATCAAAGCGTCGGAATATATGATCGCTTAATGCATTCTATAACCAAAGACAGATATTTTGAAGTTCACCAAAAATGAAGTTAAGATTGGCCTGACCATTATCGTGGCCTTGATTATCGCAGTGCTTGGGTTTCGCTTCATGCGGAGAATCCCTCTTTTTCAATCCTCCATAAATCTGGTTTCGGTTTTCCCGCAAGTGAACGGACTGACGGCAGGGAAACCGGTTATGATCAATGGAGTCGGTGTGGGAGCGGTCAAGAGTGTGCTGCTGCTGCCGAGTGACAGTGTTCAGGTGATACTGAACATTAATAATCAACTACATATCTCGTCCGATTCCAAAGCGTATATTACCACCATTGATTTGCTGGGCGATAAAGCCGTGGTCATTAAAGAAGGTACGTCCGCCCGGTCGCTGGGTGACGGCGACCGTATAGCCGGTGTCTATTCGGAAGGAACGTTTGGAAAGATCTCCAGCGCCGGATTGTCAATCAGCAAGAAAGTGGCGCAGGTTTCCTCCAATGTTGATGTTTTGGTGCAGAATCTCAACCATATCTTTACAAAAAGTACGGGACAGGATCTGAACGGGATGCTGAGTAATCTTCAACAAAGCAGCAAACAGCTTAATGAAATCCTGAAAAAGAAGAACCATGATATTCAGGCTTCCATCACGCACATTCGCAATATCCTTGGCACGGTTGATACACTCAGTGCCGATAACCGGCAAAAGCTGGATTCGCTGTTGACGAATCTTCAACAAAGTTCGAAAAACCTGAACCATATGTCGGGTCAGCTTAACCAGGCATCCGGCCAGCTCAATCAGATACTCACCAAGATTAACAGCGGCCGGGGCACGCTTGGCAGACTGGTGAATGACGATGACCTCTACCGTAACCTCGACAGCCTTTCCTATCGCCTCCAAAAGACGCTGACTCATTTCGAGAAGCATCCACAGGATTACCTGCGTTACATAACGATCAAACTATTCTGAATTTGAATACATGATAAGGCTGCGCTTGTTCGTTGCTCTTGGTAAGGGCAAATAGTATATTTTGAAGCTTATTCAAAAAAATACCTGTTTCTCAATCTTCAGTTAGCATCGATTAACACCATCTAAAAGGTTTTTCATGGGTGTAATGGAAAAAATGAGAGCCAGTACGAAGTATATTCTCTGGCTCCTGATTATTTCGTTCGGCGTCTTGTGGAGCCTCAGCGGCACCAAAGTCTTCGACTCCATCATGGGCGGCCCGAACAATCTGGGTTCGGTAAACGGCCATCCTATTTCTATTGAAGCGTATAATCAACTGCTTAATAATTACCTGGAACGGGCAGGAACCCAGAATACCAACGCCTCTTCGGGAGAGATGCAGGCTTATTATGAGAATCTTGCATGGAATCAACTGGTGCTGAATCAGATCCTTAAAGACAAAATGGACCAGCTCGGCATCACTGTCACCGATGCCGAGGTTGTGAATATGGTGACCGGGAAGAATCCCGATCCTCTTATTGCACGGCAATTCCGCAAGAAAGACGGTTCCATCGATCGGGTAGCACTGCAGGCTGCTATCAATGCTCCTGAAAATACGCAGGCATGGCTTGCCATCGAACATCAGTTGCGGGATAAGCGCCGCCGGGAAAAACTGGGTAATTATATTCAAACGGCACTTCCGGTCAGCCGGCTCCAGGTGGAGCAGGAATGGATGCGCGAACATTCAAGCATCGATTTCAACTTTGTACGCTTTCCTTATGCCTCTATCCCGGATTCAACTATCCGGGTTTCCGAAACAGACCTGCGGAATTACTACAATCATCATCTGAATGAATTCCACCGCGCCAAAACCTGGAATTTTGATTATGTCACTTTCAGCAAAGCACCTACTCATGAGGATACCGTACGTACCATAAAGGAGATTAAGGATCTGCGTGATGATTTTGAAGCTGCTAAAAATGATTCCCTGTTTCTGGCTGATAACCAGTCGGCAACACCGTTCAACGGATCCTGGATAAAGAAGTCGGAGATCGGAAAACCTTACGACGTTGTCCTCAATATGAAGACCGGTGATGTCAGCGAACCCATCCGGCTAGGCGGCCGCGTTCATCTGATCAAGAAACTGGGAGAACGCACCCGGAATGGGGAAGAAGAAGTCCGTTTTGCCGATATGAGTAGGGATATTATCGCCGACCCTGTCAAGACGGTAGATAAAGTGGCTTCAAATGCCGATGATTTCAGCTATTATGCAAGCCAGACAAGTTTCCAGGCAGAAGCCCAGAAAGAAAACCTGGAGGTGCATCACACGCTGGCTACAGAGGGCACGCCTTTCATACCGGGCATCGGCCAGAGCCAGCAAATCCTCAATGCTCTGGAACGCGCCAAAGTAGGAGAGGTCTCCAAAACGATCGAACTGCCTAATGAGTTCGTGATCTTCAAGATTACCAATGTACAGCCGGAGGGAATCCGCCCCCTCAGCGATGTAAAAGAGCAGATCCTGCCGGCCGTACGTTCAGAGCTTCGTCAAAATAGGCTGGTCAAAAAGGTCAGTGCTTCTATGCAGCAGGATACGACACTCGAGAGCCTGGCCAAAGCCAGCCGGAAGAAGGTTGGAACGGCTGAAGGAGTGCTGCTCAGCAGTCAGTTTATCGAAGGCGGCGGACGTGAGCCGGAAGTTATCGGGCGGGCATTCAATCTTCCGCTCAATAAAGTTGCGGGTCCCGTTGCAGGTGAATCAGCGGTCTATGTTATCAAGGTGACCAAACGGACCATACCCGATTCTACAAAGATCTCTGCAACCGACCGGAGCCGCATCCGCAAGCAGCTTGAGCAGCAAAAACAAAGTGCTTACGGGCGCGTATGGGTCGATCAGCTTAAACAGAATGCCGATATTGTTGATAACCGTGCACAATTGCTGCACTGATCAGGGATATTCGATGCCAAAGGCAGGGTGGATTTCCATTCTGCCTTTTTTGTTCCGGGGCGTCTGCCTTTTGCTTTGGGCTTGCGGCAGACGTTATGTAGTTTTGGGAAGAGATATAGTAACATGACGATGCCATCTACCGGTATTTTTACTCCTGAAGATGTAAAATGGATGAAACAGGCCTTCGAGATTGCCCGGAAAGGCAGGGGATATGTTGCGCCAAATCCGCTTGTCGGGTGCATCATCGTATCCAAAGACGGCAGGAAGATCGGTGCGGGGTTTCATGCACGTTACGGAGAGGCGCACGCGGAGGTCAATGCCCTGAACTCAGTGAAAGAACCGGCCGATCTGGTGGATGCCACGGTTTATGTTACTCTTGAACCCTGCTCCCATCATGGGAAAACCCCGCCATGTGCCCGGGCGTTAGGTGAAATACCGGTAAAGCGCATTGTGGTTTCTATGGTAGATCCGAATCCGGCAGTCAACGGCAAGGGCATCAGGGCGTTGCGAAGAGCCGGTAAAAGGGTGGATGTGGGGTTAATGGAAGAAGAAGCCGGACAGCTTAATGAGTTTTTCATCTATTTTCAGCGGTATCACAAGCCGTTCGTAACGCTGAAAATAGCTCAGACGCTCGACGGATATATTGCAGCGCCAAACGGAGAATCGCGCTGGATTACGGGCGACGAAGCGCGCCGGAGGGTACATCAGTGGCGCAGCGAATATGATGCCGTGATGATCGGGAGAAATACGGCGCTGCTGGATAATCCGCGGCTTACCGTACGCGAGGTGGAAGGACGCCAGCCTTATCGCGTTGTGATCGACGGTAACCTGAGCCTTCCACACGAGCTCGACCTGTTCACTGATCAACATGAGGAGAAAACCGTTGTAATCACTCATAATAAGGAGAAAGCCGGTGATGTCGCAGATCCCGCACTCCGGCTTCTGCAGCCGAATTACTTTCGCGGTAAAACCATCCTGGTGCCGGAGGTTGACGGTCACTCGGATCTGGATCAGGCGCTGGATCGTTTGGCGGAAATCCCGATCACTTCGGTCCTGGTGGAAGCGGGCAGCCGGCTCGCCAGCGTAATGATCCGGAATAACATGGCAGACAAGCTTCATTTGTTTGCCGCGCCCAGGCTGCTGGGCGGCGGTACCCGTTCGATCATCGGCCTCGGCATCGACCGCATTGACGAAGCGATCACGTTTCGTAGAACGGAATGGGAGCAGGTTGGCAAAGATCTTTTATTTACCGGCTATTTTTAACGTACCAAACTATGTTTACCGGAATTATTCAGGATACAGGACACGTGCAGTCGATAGTTCCGTTTGACGACGGCCTTGAACTCACTATCCGGAGCACGCTGGCACAAAATGTGAAGCCGGACGACAGCATCAGCATTGATGGGGTCTGTCAGACGGTGATCAGGAGTAAGGACGACCTGTTCGTCGTTCAGGCCGTCCAGGAAACACTTCGGAAAACAAACTTCGAAGCCTTGAAAGAGGGCCGGATAGTCAATCTCGAACGGCCTCTCACAATGAGCCGGTCCCTGGACGGCCACGTTGTTCTGGGACACGTGGATACCATCGGTCATATCGTTGCTATTGAGGAGGAAGGGTCGGATCGTTTGATAACCGTGAATTATCCCCCTGCTTTTGCCCGCCTTCTTGTAGGCCGTGGCAGCATTGCCGTAAACGGAATCAGCCTGACGATAGCCCGGCTTGCCGGTGAGAGTTTCACCATAGCCGTTATTCCTTATACTTTTGATCATACCAATATTCACATCCTGAAATCAGGCGATGTGGTTAATCTGGAGTTCGACATTTTAGGGAAGTATGTCGCCCGGAATATGGAATTGGGGAATCAGATCGGGAAGAAAGGCTGAAGCTGTCGTCCGTCTGCTGAAGCGGACGGCAAGCAATCAGGGGCCAAAACTTCCTAAACCTCCCAGTCCTCCCAGGCCGCCGTTGCTGAGTGGGGTATTGCTTTGCTGCAGGTTATTCAAACCCGGCAGTTTTTGTATAATGGCCTGAAACTGGGAACTGTTGACCGTCAGGCTGAAGAGGTAATACCGGAAACCGCCGAAGGGATTGAAGGTAAAATTCAGATTCCAGCAATGCAGGTTGCGCGTCACTCTGAATTGAGAGGGCGTGAGCTTCTTCCTTATAAAATCATACCCCAAAGACGTGCTTACCCGCCATTTCGGAGTCGGATTAAAAGTGATGCTGCTGGCGTTAATGGTGCCGTTTTGAATAGGCTTTCCGCGTCCGTTATGAGACCAGCTATAACGGAAATTAATCGAAAAGGACCAGGGAACATCAAATGGAACAACCGGTTTTTCATCAAAATAGGGGTCAACAGGGTTGAATATCTGCTGGTTAAGTGGGTTATAATGGGCAGGATAATAAACCGGTCCCCGCCTGATCCCGCCATTTGCGCCGCCGCTGAACGAGTTGCCCATGCTGACGCTGAAGCTCGTGAGCCGCATCAGCTTTCCCCGCTCCGCCAGCAGATAATGATTGCTGAGGTTTCCCAGGGAATCGGTCGCATAGAAACTAAACGATGCCGACGCATAGATATTCACATTGTTAATGATGCTTGTCGACATACTCATACTCAGCGGGGATAGTTTGTTGCGGGCCGCCGTGAAATTATAACTCAGGCCCGCATTCAGGTTATCAATAAGTTTGATTACTTTTTCCTTCTTCTCGCCTAATGAATCGCGTTTCACCTGCTTTGTCTCTAAAATATTGGAGACGGAAAAGGAGATACTACGCGATTCACCCCCTTGCGGGCCGCCGATAATACTGTTTCCAAAGATGGGATATTTACTGGTTGCTCCTGACGTATCGGATTGTACCGTCCGATAAATTCCCCAGTAAGGGCTGCTGAAATCCGGTCTATAAGAAAAACTGATCGTCGGCGAAATGGTATGCCGGAAACCATACAGATTACCGATCCGCTGGTTCCAGATCCCAAAAAAGCGGGTATTTAGCGAAATGGAAGTGCTGAACTCATGCGCCGCCGTGAAGCCTTTCACAAAATGAGTTTCTACCCGGTTGGAATCGGCGTTGAACGTTTCGCGAATCGTCTCGGGGTACCAAAACTCGGAAAAATTCGCACTGGTGGTCAGATGAATAGGACTGTTGGTAAGCAGTTGCAGAGAGAGGCTGCCGTTCTGCCGGAATCCGAAATTAAATAACTGCTGCTGGCCCGTTGCCTTGTGATACCTGCTTGGATGCAGTATCCCTTCAACCCAATTCACATTGGAAGAATCGTTATCGAGCGGCCTGAACTCATAATTGCTTTGGAAGGAATTCTGGTATTGCAGGGAAAGCGTTTGATACCAGCGGCGTTTCTCCCCCTGATTGGCGGCGCTGCTCTGAAACGGGCTTAATGTTTTCAGGGAAAAGGTCATGTCAGGTCCGGAAAGAGAACCGCTTCTGTCCGACAGGCTTTGTGACTGATGGGCTGAAACCGAAAAGCTGTACAGATTATCCGGCTGGTTATAACTATAAGATATCCCCGAATTGGTATTCACCTGGGCCCGCTGATTGATATTATAGGAATTCTTGTCGAAATAATGATTGGTCATGTAATTAATATTGGCGCTCAGGCTTGCATACGGGGACAGCGTTTGTGAATGACTGATTGCAATCCGTTTCTCTACGGTATGCTTATAATCGGGGTCCGTAGGCTCAAGGCCCCGGTCGATTGAATAACCAATGTTGATATTTCCGGAGTAAGAACCGTTCTTTGCGTAATTCACGATCCCATTGGCATTAAGCGTTCCGGAAGTATATACGTCGAAGCTGACTTGTCCAGTCAGATAATCATTAAAATACTGGAACCAGCCGAGGTTTTGTAACCCTAACCCGCGGCCGTTCTGGTTCTGAAAGGCATACGTGGGAGCCAGGAAACCGGACTGGTGCTTGTTCATCTTCGCGGGTACAAACCCAAATGGAAGTGCTATGGGATAGGGAATATCCAGGATATACAGACGTGCATCTGTGAAGAAGATCTCCTTCTGGTTGACTACCTTCATCTTCTTCGCTTTAATATAAAAATGGGGGTGATCCAGTTTACAGGTCGAATAAATCGCATTCTTTATGAAGACGACATTCTTGGTCTTGTTTTTCACCGTGTTGCCGATCAGGATTCCCTGCCCGGCATCTACCTTAGCTACTTTGAACCGTCCGCGGCTTGTCTTGTAATTAAAGGATATTTGTTCACTGCGGATTTTTTCCGTACCCCTGGTGAGGACCGGCTGGGCCAGTGTATCGGTTTTATTGGCAGCCCGGGCGCTTACAATGTGCTTGTCGAGGTTAAGTGATACGGTGCCCGAAGAAAGATTGCCGCCTTCATAGTTTACCTTGGCAGCCCCGTACATTGTGGCTTTACGTTGCTCACCCAGTTTAAAAACAAGGGAATCGTTCGCTGTAAAATTGACCGCTCCTTTTGCGGGTTTCCCCCCGAGGGAATCCGTCTCCGTTTGTTGGGTGAGGGTTTGCTCCTCCTCCCCTCTTCCTGAAATAGATGCCGGGGTATGCTGGGCAAGTACCGGTAAGGCAAGAGCAGGCAATACCACAAAAACTCCTGTCAGCAGCAAATAAGATGTTAACCCTATGGAATTTTTGTGATGCCACACTGAAGGTTCAATTGTTGATAACTTCCAGGGCCAGAGATGCCGCACCCAGCAAGCCCACATCATTCCCCAAAGGCTCGGTGACAATTTCGAAACCGTTGTGGAATGGCTCCAGAAGCCGGGAAAGTGCAGCCGCCCGGGCAGGTTCCAGAATCCAGTGGCCGGCATTGGCTACCCCGCCGCCAATCACGATTTTTCGTATATCCAAAACGTGGATATAATTAACAATGGCGTACCCCAGCTTCTCACCGGTAGATTCCAGTGCCTGAATAGCCACCTCGTTGCCTTTTTCAGCGGCGTTATACAGATCAAGCGGCTCCATTTTTTCAGGATCATTTTTGAATTTCTGGTAAAGCGGATTCTCCGGATGCCGGCGCAGAAGGTCTACGGCAAAACGGCTCAGAAAGCGTTGGCCGATGTATGCTTCGATACCTCCGCGCGCAGGGCTGTTGGATTCCGGACCGTGGTAGTTGATGATAACGTGACCCAGCTCGCCCGCACCGCCTGTTTCGCCGCGGAAAAGCTGACGTTTATAAATGATTCCGCCTCCTACGCCCGTTCCCAGGGTAATCATCACAAAGCTGTCGAAAGCCTTGCCGGTGCCGAAGCGGGACGATCCAAGAGCCGCCGCATTAGCGTCATTTTCTACCCGGCATTCAAAGCCGGTGCGTCTTTTGATCTCCTTGCTGAGGTCAACAACATTCCATCCCGGGAAATTAGGCGGGGAGGAAACAGTGGTGCGATCCCACGAAATAACGCCCGGAGATCCGATTCCCACGCCGACCGGCTTTTCACCTTCGGCATATCCTGCGGCACGCATTACCGCAAGGCTGATCCGGTCCAACACATAATCACACCCGTTATCGGCCTCCGTAAGGATGGAGAACTTTTCAAGGATCCCCTTCTTGTCATGGACGAGAGCCCCTTTAATATTTGTTCCACCCAAATCAATTCCAATTCCTAACATGAACGTCAAATTTCTAAGTGAATGCCGGCGCCCGGAAATTGTCGGGATCTTCCCAAATCAGCTGTTATTTTTCTTCAACCCTGTAAACCGTTTCCCCTTTGCGGCGCATCCCGTACTTCTCACGGGCGATCTTCTCGATCAGCTGCGGATTATTTTTCAGGTTCCGGATCTTTTCATCCAGCATCCTGGTTTTTTGCTTCAATTCAGCCGTCTTTTCAATCAGGGCTTCCTTGCGCCGATGCAGCTGATAGCGGGTCCACAGGCTGTACGTATCCAAAAAGCCGAACCAGATGACCAGAAAAAGAACCAGAAGCGCCAGCAAGAAAGACTTGCGCCATCTCAGAGGATTAAGCAGCTTTGTATTCATAAAAGAAATGCATCCGGTTTTTTTCAAGATGATGGCATAATATGCCCTTTTTATGATTCAGAAACAATGAAAAGGCGCAAAAGAAGGCTTCGAACCATGGATTTTAGAGGATTAACGGATTTCGCTGATTTTTCTGGCAGCCGTCTGTTTCCGGCCGCCGGCATTCACTTGATAATGTTACGTTCTCGTCCCCAACGTATCGGGACAATAATCACTATGTATTTTCTTTGTGAAACCTTCGTGAACATAGTGGTTCATCTTTTACACATAGAGCGCTATGGATCCGCTCCGATTATCTGGGCAAAACAATTCTTTTAGCGCACTTCGCGGTTCCCGTTGCGATCCCATGTATCGGGGGGTTACTCTTCTAAAGATAACTCAGCGACTCACAATCATTTCAGGCGGGCCCCGGACCACCAGCCATTGACAAAACCAATATTGCCTTGAAGGACAGATCTGTCTATATTTAAAGCTCCGATCGATTTCAAGCGCCCGTAGCTCAACTGGACAGAGCGTCTGGCTACGGACCAGAAGGCTGAGGGTTCGAATCCTTCCGGGCGTACTTGGTTTAAGGAAATGGTGGGTAACTGGCTGCAAAGATGAGAGGGCCCACGTTTAGGTGCTTTTAGGCGAATACTTTTTCAGGGACGATATAGGGGCAAAGGGGGACACTCTTACTTTCTCTTTTGCCAACCTCCTGGCTGTTCCCTTGAGAGAAGCTTTTCTACGAAAAGAACCTTATGCACCTCACGGAGTTGGTACTCGCGAAAAACCGACTTTCACATCTGCTCACAAAAAAAGGAGCAGCCCTGGTTGCCGCTCCCTTTTCCGACGTTGCTCATGAAGGTTATTCTACGGCGGCCTGTTTGTTTACGGACGATTCTGCAATCTTCGTAAGCTTTTCGTCTGCCTCCTTTTCTTCCTTCAACGTTTCTTTCAGCAGATCGGCAACCGTGGAATAATCCAGTAGCCGGGCAATGGTGATCAATGAACCATAGGTGGCAATTTCATAATGTTCCACTTTCTGAGCCGCCATAATCAGGGCGACATCACGGACTTCCGTGCCCTGCTTGGTTTCACTGATCAACTCCTCGCCTTCTTTTACGATTCCAGCCATGGCTTCGCATTTCTTGGTCTCGAATTTTTCGTCAAGCATTTCAAAGGCCTGTTTGAGCCGCGAAACATGATATTTCGTTTCTTCCAGATGCTCCGAGAAAGCTTCCGCCAGCTTTGGAGAGGTGGCGGCCTGTTGCATTTTGGGAAGAACACTGGTCAGTTTTTCTTCCGCCCAGTGAATATCCTTGAGCTGGTCAAGGAACAATTCACTCAACGTTGTTTTCTTTTCCTGGGATGAGTTGCTCATGGTTTTTTCCTTTTTATTTATGATTGAATGATGAATTAGTCCTGTTTTTGCTTAGCCTCCGATCAATTCGCCCCCGTTGGGATGCAAGATTTGGCCGGTCATATAGCTGGCATCTTCCGATGCAAGAAATACATAGCAGGGAGCTACTTCTTCAGGCTGACCCGCGCGCCCCATCGGAACGTTGGAACCAAACTTTTCGAGCTTATCTTTAGGGAAAGTGGCGGGAATCAGCGGAGTCCAGATGGGACCGGGAGCGACCCCGTTTACACGTATTTTCTTTGACATCAGGGAAAGTGCCAGAGAACGGGTGAAAGCGACAATGGCTCCTTTTGTTGCCGCATAATCAATGAGGGTCGGGCTACCCCGGTAAGCGGTTACAGAAGTGGTGTTTATGATGGCAGCCCCTTCATGCAGGTGTTTCAGGGCGGCTTTCACCATATAGAATTGAGAGAAGACATTGGTTTCAAACGTGGTATGAAGCTGTTCGTCACTTATGTCTTCGATAGTATCCCGCGGAAACTGTTTAGCGGCATTATTTATCAGGATGTCCAGTTTCCCATAGGTGTTGAGCGTTTCCTTCATTACCTTCTCGCCGGTTTCCTGTTTACTCACATCGCCGCTTATCAGCAGACATTTATGGTTGTATTCTTCCACAGCTTCTTTCGTATCCCGTGCATCTTCTTCTTCCTCCAGATACACGATACTTATGTCTGCCCCCTCTCTGGCAAAGGCCACTGCTATCGCCCGGCCTATTCCGCTGTCGCCGCCGGTGATAACAGCTATCTTGCCATCAAGCTTACCGGCGTATTTGTCATATTTTCCCTCATATTGAGGAGAGGGATGCATGGACCTTTCTTTCCCCGGCTGTTCCGGTTCCAGGACTTCATTCTTCTGAGAGTGAGGCATAATTCTTCTTCTTAGGTGGTTGATAAATAGTTCTGTGGAATCACCGGCTCTGCACCGAATGCCGCCGCTTTTGTTTATGCGCTGTCTTTTTTGACCTTTTTACCTCGTTCTTCGCCCCGCTTCTCAGCCTGAGCCGTAGCTATCGAAATAGCTCTTCCCTCGGACATATGCTCATCTTCAACCAGTGCATTTGCTATCTCAATAGCCTTATATCTGATTTCGGCGCGCAGATTCTTCATAGAGTCAGGATAATTATCTTTTGTCCACGGCATATGGCACCTTCTCTCTTTTTTTACGGTTTTGGTTTCAATTTCCGAAAGGGATTTACGTGATTCCGGCTTTTCCGTCCGGAGGAGTCTCTGCATGTTTCTGCCGGCCGCTCTGAATAGCGTTGCGATAACCTTCAGGGTATAATAAAAGAACGTCGCCGCTTTCCAGATGCAACGACGGGCTACCGCAAAAAGTTCAGGGGCTCCCGCAGCCATACCGGGATTTTCAGACACGGCTTTGGCGGCGAAAAATGCCTCTATTTGCGCTATTACGCCTTAAAATATCCCTCCGACCAACACTTTACCATGTCGGAATCCTCAAAACACCTTTCGGCAGAAACCGTTAGATAATGTCTCACGCTGCTCCACATCAAAAGCCACAGGATCAACCATCAGCAACGAAACTATGAGAAGAGCTCCTCTCACCAAAAAAACATATAAAACGAGTAACTCGTTGATGAATTTAGTGTTATATACCGATTGAATTTTAAAGATATTAGTTTTATTTAATAAAAAAGCCCCACCGAAGCGGGGCAAAAGGCTCTGTGACCTACGGCATATAGCCTTATTGTGATAAGATTTAGATGGAATCTTATGTGGGTATTCTACCTAATCTTTTCGGGATTTGCAACTTTCATTTAAAAACAGGAGAAAAATCATTATGCGCAGGATATTAGGGCTGGATTTAGGTACCAATTCGATTGGCTGGGCAATAGTGGATAAGGAGGAGGAAAAAATATCAGGAGCAGGATTACTGGACATCTGTACCTGCAATATCAGTAATCCCATCTAAAGATCAAACCACAACTCGGTTTATAATTGAAGTAGCACTGGAAGGACATGTTTGCGATGAAATCGCTTGGGAGTTGAACAAGCAAGGGATTTTGTTATTTCGACCGACGAAAAAGGCCCAGAAATTTGTTGACAAGATTGTATGATGGGGGTACCGCCAGACTGTTTTCCTGTGAAGCGCGGACAGCTTCAAAACCTCGTGCGGTCATTTCCAGTTCGTACTCTTCGAGAGCATGCAAGAGCGTTTTGTCCCTTGAAGCGGTGGCCGTCAGCTTGTTGCAAAGAGATTTGGCATCCCAAAGCGCCATATTGGCTCCCGAACCCCGGGAAGGCAGCATGGCATGAATGGCATCGCCGAGCAAGGTCACGTTGGTTGTTTTCCACCGCGGGACCGGGGTCGAAGTTTGCATCCGCAGACAGAATGTCGCATCGATGTATGCCTGTTTTACGAGTTCGCGAATCGCCGAATCCCATGTCCGAACCCGTCGAAGCGCCAAATGGTGCAAATCGGCGGGGCTCATTGCGAGAAGTTCCCGGTCGGAACAACCAAGTTGAGCGCTTTTGCCCGTTAAAGCCCACATCATGTAATCTTCGGCCTCGTTAAATTCTGCCTCGGGAGCCAGCCGGGCTGCGGCTTCGCCGGGAGATTCTTTAAATTGGACCAATCCCGCCGCCAAACCTAACTTTTGCTTGTGATCGATAGCGGAAATGAAACCTTTTTGCAGCAGTTCCGGAATCAGAGGACGGGTGGAATCGGTCAGTAGCGTTTTTCCGTAAATGCAGCGGGCGCCGGTATCGATGATTTGCGCATCGGGCAACAATTGCCGGCGCACCTTAGAGTGGATGCCGTCCGCACCCACCAGCACGTTTCCTTCGGCGACGCTGCCATCGGCGAAGAAGGCTTGAATTCTTCCGGAGGGGCCCGTCTCATAATGTGTGAATGGTTTGTCATAATGCAAAGTGTCGCCCAAACCGGCGCGCAGCACGGCGGATAGTATGCCCCGGTCAACCGAAGTGCTGATGGCCGCCGGGTTTTTGGGTTTGGCGCCGTCGTCGGTTTTGTCAGGTTCACCCGCGAATGTATGGACATGAAGCAACTTCAGTTTTTTGGTTACCACGCTCACTTGCACACCGGGTTTTCCCGTTGTTGCCAGAAAGAGTTCGTAGAGGTTTGGAGGCAGGCATTGATACAGCCCTTGCGCGCCGCGAATGTCGATATGCAGACGATAGCCCTGCATTCTCGCCGAAGGGTCGGAATCACGCTCGAACACTTCATGCGGGATTCCCGCTTTTTTTAGCCCGTGGGCCAGACATAGTCCTCCCAGCCCGCCTCCGATAATCAATACATGCATACAGATATCTCCTTCCGGGCACCTGACAAGCAATTATTTGAGCAGGTGATAGTTGATGAGGGGCAACGAAACCATGAGAACGATTCAAAGGACGGGTTTATTCTGCGTGATTCATCCCCTGAAATGCCTTTTGCAATTCTGCGATGTTGAACTTTTTCATCTTCAGGAACGCTTGCGTTACACGATCTCGCTGTTACGGCGAACCCCCATCTAAAAATCAAACCACAATGAAGGTGATGTTTAAATCCTTATAAATCGGACAACTATTCCACGCTAAAACTATCATCATATGATCCATCTATCAGTTAGTAAAGATCAATGGATTTCCCCACCTTTCACCCCCAATACACATTCTCATTATGCCATTCCAAAAATTCTTTGGCTGGGACGAACTTTTCAGGTAATCTTATTTTCTTGCCGTGGATTGTGTGTAGGTTTTTCCGGCTGAAGGGGTCATTGGCCAGTTCTTTTAATTTCGGAGATACTTCAACAACGAAATCCGTTGTCACTGTAATCAATCCTAAATCAAAGACTCTGTCGTAGAGAACGGAAAGACAAAGTCCGTTGCTTGGGTTCAGCCGCTGCTTCGTATTCTTACTCCAGGGGATAATGTGACTTGCGATGAGCAGTTTATCAAATTTCACTCCGGAAATACAGCAAGTACTCTGGTAGCCCGCTAAAATGGAATTCCGGAAAAAGCCCTGTTTCTTTCTGAATACTTGCATCGCATATGATGCTTCCTCTTCGAAATTCTCCGTTGATCCGGGAATCTCGCTTACCAGGTTATTCCCCATTATTCTATCGGCCTCCTCAAAGGCAGCTTCCCAATTCTCGTGAAATTCATTCCATATTTCTTGATCGCCTTTTGAAGCATTACCAAGTCCGGATCTGCCGCTTTTCTGAATTTCCGGGTCCAAACTTGCGAT
>CAZNHE010000006.1:0-47321 GCA_964572735.1 uncultured Chitinophagales bacterium
CCCATCACTTCCGTGACAGACTCACAGTATAACACTTTCTCCCTATCCCTGTCAAGATAGATTCGAAAAACATTTATCTATTTTCCGGATATCTTCCCGAATGAAATTCAGGATAACAGGAAAATGCTTACTTCTCGTCCGAAGGTTTTTCTTTCTTTTCTTCGGACTTAGTTTCCTTTTTGGCTTTGGTCTTCTTTTCTTCAGACTTTTCTTTTTGCCCTTCAGTATCTTCTGCGGCTTCAGCTGCTTCTGTCTCCGCAACTCCCGCATCAGCAGTATCTTCTGCTTTCACTTTCTCTTTGCCGTCTTCCGCCTCTTCCTGTTTTTCTTCCGGCTTCGGCTGCGTTTCGGCTTTTGATGGCACCGGCTCAACAGCAGATTTCTTCTTTGAACGACTGCGCCCCCCGCCGCGGCGTGTGCGCTTGCGCGTGGCTTTATCACCTTCCGGCTTCACATCATTATAATCAACCAGCTCGATCATGGCTATTTCGGCACCGTCTCTCTGGCGCGGCGCGAGTTTGATCACACGCGTATATCCACCCGGCCGATCGGCAACAAGAGTTCCGACTTCCTCAAACAGATGAGTGACAGCCTCCTTATCCCGCAAAAAAGCAAATGCCAGCCGGCGATGATGCGGAGTATCCTCCTTCGCCCTGGTGATCACCGGTTCCACGAAGCGGCGCAATTCCTTTGCTCTGGCCAGCGTCGTAACAATTCGGTGATGTTTGATTAACGAAACAGAAAGAGCCTGAATGGTGGCCTTTCGATGCGAGGCCGTCCGCCCCAGCTTTTTTCCTGCCTTTAAATGACGCATCGCTCAATATCAATTAATTATTTGTCTAAATATTTGCTCAGATCCATCCCGAAATGGAGGTTTTTCTCTTCGATAACTTCAATCAATTCGTTGAGTGATTTTTTACCGAAATTACGGAATTTGAGCAACTCGCCTTCATCCTTGGAAACCAGCTCTCCGATCGTATTGATGTTGGCCGATTTCAGGCAGTTGTAGGCACGAACGCTCAGGTTCAGATCTTCGATACTTGTTTTGAGGAGGTTGGCAATGCGTGTTTTTTCCGCATCGACTTCATCATCTTCCTGAACATAAGGCTCATCTACTTTTTCGGTGATGAACTTCTCAATGTGATCTTTGAGGATCTTGCCTGCAATGGTGAGTGCTTCCTTTGGAGAAACAGAACCGTCGGTCGTTACTTCCAGAATCAGCTTTTCATAGTCGGTACGCTGGCCCACGCGAACATTGTCGACGTCAAACCTCACGATCTTTATCGGCGTGAAGATGGCATCGATCGGGATTAATCCGACCTCATTTTCGTCCTCCAGCTCTATTTCCTCGGAGGTAACGTAGCCTTTGCCCCGGCCTATATGCAATTCCATCTTCAGCTCGGTTCCTTCGGAAAGAGTAGCGATGTGATGCCCGGGGTTGAGTACTTCATATTCATTCCCCGCTTCCCCGATATCAGCGGCCGTCAGATTACCCGGTCCTGCTTTTGCAACACGGATAATTCCGTTGCCCTGGTCGAGTTGCTTAAAGCGCACTCCTTTCAGGTTCAGGATGATATCATATACATCTTCGGCGATCCCTTTGATACTCGAATACTCGTGTTTGACTCCGTCGATATTGACGGCTGTCACGGCATTACCGGGAAGGGATGAAAGGAGTACCCTTCTGAAAGCATTCCCTATGGTTACACCATATCCGCGTTCAAGTGGCTGTAATACAAACCGTCCAAACGTTTCATTATTCTCGTCGATGGCGAGGCTTTCGGGCATTTGTAAGTTAATGTTATTCATAAAGAACTGAATCCGATAGTTTTGAATTTGGACTTATGCGAAATGATCCGCAAAAACGGACTACTTCGAGTACAACTCAACGATCAGTTGCACATTAATATTTTCCGGAATTTCGTCAAGAGCCGGATAATTCAGCATTTTACCGCTAAAAGTCTTTTTATCTACATCCATCCAGTTGTATCTCTTTTTGGGAGAACCGGAAACGGCATCCTGGATAATTTCCATCTTGCGGGATTTGGGCCGCACGGAAACAATATCACCGGGTCGCACGGAATAAGACGGAATGTCGACCATTTGTCCGTTTACCACAATGTGGCCATGGTTAACTACCTGGCGTGCCTGCGAACGCGTCTGGGCAAATCCCATCCGGTAGACCATATTATCCAGACGTGCTTCCAATAGCTGAAGCAGAATCTCCCCGGTAACACCAGCCTTTGAGTTGGCTTTGTGGAAAAGGCGACGAAACTGACGTTCCAGCACTCCGTAGGTGTATTTGGCCTTTTGTTTTTGCTCAAGCTGGATTGCATACTCCGACTTCTTTCCACGCCGGCCCCGGCCGTGATGACCCGGACCGTAGGGTTTACGATCCAACGCCTTGCTCGGTCCGAAAATGGGTTCCCGGAATCGGCGGGCTTTCTTTTGTTTTGCTCCTCTGTATCGTGCCATAACTAAGTAATTGCCTTATCTTATAAAAGTCCCTGGAAATTATACTCTTCTACGTTTTGGAGGACGGCAGCCATTATGCGGGATCGGCGTGGTATCATGGATTACCTGGACCTCGAGCCCATTGGTTGCCAGGGCACGGATAGCAGCCTCGCGCCCGGAACCGGGACCTTTCACAAAGACGTCAACCCGGCGCAGCCCCATATCATAGGCTGCTTTTGTTGCCGTTTCCGAGCTGAGCTGGGCAGCGTACGGAGTATTTTTTCGTGATCCTTTGAAGCCCTCTTTCCCTGCAGATGACCAGGAAAGCACATTTCCGTCAGCGTCCGTAATCGTTACGATCACATTGTTGAATGTTGCCTTGATATAGGCACGGCCATTGGGATCCGATAGTTGTTTTTTTCTTTTTTTGGACCCGGCTACGCTCTTCGTCGGTTGTCTTTTTGCCATACTTAATGTTCTGTTAGAATATCAACGTTACTTCTTGGGAGCTTTCTTCTTGCCCATCACCGTCTTTCGACGGCCCTTGCGGGTCCGGGCGTTGGTCTTCGTGCGCTGTCCGTTCACGGGTAATCCGCGGCGATGCCTCAGTCCGCGGTAACATCCGATGTCCATAAGCCGGCGGATATTGCCGTTCACTTCGCTGCGCAGGGCACCTTCCACCTTATAATCGCTCTCAATAACTTTGCGGATCGCCGCCACCTGGTCGTCATTCCAGTCTTTCACCATCACCTGGTAATCGATGCCGGCCTTGTCCAGGATTTCCCGGGCCCGCGAGCGTCCGATCCCGAAAATATAGGTCAGACCGATTTCGCCGTGTTTTTCCTTGGGTAAATCAATGCCAGAGATACGAGCCATAAAATACCTTACTGATTATACTTATCCTTGCCGTTGTTTGTGCCGCGGATTTTTTTTATTAATGACATACAAACGTCCCTTGCGACGCACAATCTTATCGTCGGAGGATCTTTTGCGTACGGATGATTTTGTTTTCATTCTGTTATGAATTTTCTATTTATACCGATACGTTATTCTGCCTTTGGTCAGATCGTAAGGCGACATTTCCACAGCCACACGATCACCCGGGAGTATTTTGATGTAGTACATGCGCATCTTCCCCGAAACGTGGGCCAGAATCTCATGCCCATTATCCAGTTCTACCCGAAACTGCGCATTCGGCAATGCTTCTATAATCGTTCCATCCTGTTTGATCGGTTGCTGCTTAGCCATTTAATACGGTCTTGTCGATATGAATACCGGTAATCTCCTCAAGATATTCAAAAGTGCTTAAAATTTCAGCCCTTCCCTCACGCACAACGACGTCATGCTCGTAGTGAGCGGAACGGGAGCCGTCGGCAGTAACAACGGTCCATCCATCTTTGAGGGTTTTCGTTTTCCATTTACCCATATTCACCATCGGTTCGATAGCAAGAGTCATTCCTTCACGCAGGCGTTCGCCTTTGCCCGGCTTTCCATAATTGGGAACCGAGGGATCCTCATGTAGTGACCTTCCGAACCCGTGCCCGACCAAATCCCTGACGACGCCATATCCGTTTTTCTCGCAATGAGTCTGTACCGCATTCCCGATATCGCCGATATGGTTGCCATGAAAAGCCTGTTCAATCCCTTTGTACAAAGATTCCATCGTAGCGCGAAGGAGATCCATCGACTTTTCGTCACACTCCCCGACGGGGAAGGTATAGGCCGAATCGCCATAATATCCGTTTTTCACGACCCCGCAATCTATGGAGACAACATCTCCGTCCTGAAGCTGCCGGTCGTCCGGGATCCCGTGCACAATCTGTTCGTTAATAGAGATACACAATGCAGCCGGAAACGGATTATGTGCCGGTCCATATCCTTTAAAAGCAGGTTTGCCGTTATTCGCTTCGATGAAATCTTCGGCGATGCGATCCAGCTCGCCGGTAACAGCCCCCGGCCGGATGTATTTTGCCACCTCAGCCAGTGTGCGGGATACCAGATCAGCGCTTTCCCTGATATGAACGATCTCGTTATCGGTCTTCAGATAAATCATGCGAAACGTTTCCGGCCCCTCATCTTGCCTGTACGCAAAAATCCGTCGTAATGGCGCATCATCAGATGACTTTCAATTTGTTGTAACGTGTCGAGAGCCACACCGACGATAATCAGCAGACTGGTACCCCCGAAAAACATGGCGAACCCCGGTGTCACGCCGGCGCGAACGGCGATCGAGGGCAGAATGGCTACAATCGCCAGTGCAATGGAGCCTGGAAGCGTGATACGGGTCAAGATGTTGTCAATAAAATCGACTGTTTGTTTCCCGGGACGCACCCCCGGTATGAACCCGCCCTGACGTTTCATCGTATCCGCCATCTCTTTGGGATTAATTGTTACAGCCGTATAGAAATACGTGAAGAATATGATGATGATCGCGTACACTATCGAATAAGCCACTCCGGTGAAGTCGTTCGACCAGGAAGTAAGCATTTGAATGAACTGATTATCCGGGAAAAACGTGGAAATCGTACCCGGAATAAACATGATGGATTGTGCGAAGATAATCGGCATCACGCCGGCGGCATTCACCCGCAGGGGCAAATACTGCGTTGTTCCGCCATACACCCGCCGGCCTACCACCCGCTTTGCGTATTGAACCGGGATTTTGCGGGTTCCTACTGTCAGCAGAACCACGGCTCCGGTTACCAGCAATAACGCCCCCAACTCAACAATGACGATAATGAGGTTACTCTTGGTGGTAAACTCATTAATCAGATTTGTCGGCAATGCCGCCACAATCCCGATCATGATGATGATGGATATTCCGTTACCGATTCCCCGTTCTGTGATGCGCTCTCCCAGCCACATCACAAATATCGATCCGGCGGTCAGAACGATGATGCTGGTAAACAAAAAGGCCGTATGCCCCACTACAATAGCTGCCGGCGAGGAATGCATCAGGTTGATGGCGAAGCCCACCGCCTGAATCATCGTAATAACTACCGTACCATACCGCGTAAGCTGGGTAATCTTTCTCCGGCCTTCTTCTCCTTCTCTCTGCAGTTTCTGAAAATAGGGAACAACCGCACCCATAAGCTGAAGGATGATGGAAGCCGTGATATAAGGCATGATGCCCAATGCAAAAACGCCCGCCCGCGAGAAAGCTCCTCCCACGAAGAGATTGAACAACCCCAGCAGGTTTGTGGCACTCTGACTCTGTTGAACCAACAGACTCGCATCTACCCCCGGCATGGTGATGTAGCTGCCTATCCGGTATATCATCAACATGCCGATAGTATAGAGAATCCGCTTTCTGAGCTCCTCAACCTTGAAGATGTTCCGGAAATTTTCTGATATACTCATGCGTTTCGTCGGGCTCCGATCGGTAATTAATCGATGATTTCAGTTTTGCCGCCGGCCCCGGAGATTTTCTCTTCCGCCGATTTACTGAAGCCATGGGCAGTGATGGTTAACGCCTTCGAGGGTTCGCCATTGCCCAGGATCTTGACGCGCACGTTCTTTTTCACAACGCCGGCTTTCACCAGATCTTCCACCGTGATCGTCTCACCAAGGCGTCCTGCTTCAACCAAGGTATTGATACGTTCCAGATTAACGGGGACATATTCCACACGAAACGGATTTTTGAACCCGAATTTAGGAATACGGCGCTGTAAAGGCATCTGGCCGCCTTCAAAACCGAAAGTCCGGGAATATCCGCTGCCTGATTTCTGACCTTTATGTCCCCGGCCCGATTGTTTCCCAAGCCCGGATCCTTCACCACGCCCTACCCGCTTACGGGTTTTCCTATTGGGGATCGGCGCTTCAAGATTATTCAGTTTCATAATTTCTTTCCAGGGTCTTTGCGTGATTAACCTTCATATACTTTCTTCAGGGAAACGCCGCGCCGCTGAGCTACCTCAGAAGGATCCTCGAGCTGCCGAAGTGCATCAATGGTCGCTTTCACCATGTTATGCGGGTTGGAAGATCCCAGGGATTTACTCAGAATGTTATGAACACCGGCGCTGTCCAATACCGCTTTTACTCCTCCCCCGGCGATTACTCCGGTACCTTCGGCAGCCGGACGAAGAAGAACCCGGCCGGCACCGCATTTTCCAACGACCGTGTGGGGGATCGATCTGCTTTTAGTGAGGGGAACACGAATCAGGTTCTTGCGCCCGTCATCAATACCTTTTTGGATAGCATCCGCCACCTCGTTGGCTTTGCCCAGACCATTGCCGACAATACCATTTTTATCTCCGACTACCGTGATGGCATTAAAACTGAATCGACGACCGCCTTTAACAACCTTGGCAACACGGTTAATATGAACGAGGCGATCTTCGAGGTTCAGATCACTCGCTTTGATATTATGTTTTCTTCTCTTTCTTGGCATATGATGTGTATCCCGTTTAAAACTTCAATCCGTTTTCCCGCGCTTTCTCAGCAATGGCTTTCACTTTCCCGTGGTAAACATAGCCTCCCCGGTCGAAGACTACCTTTTCAATGCCGGCTTCTTTTGCCTTCTCTGCTGCATACTTGCCAATCAGCTCCGCCTTTTCTACCCCCGTCTTGCCGGCCAGATCCTTCCGAATAGCCGAATGGAGGGTTGAAGCGGCGGCAAGGGTATGTCCGCGATCGTCATCGACAAATTGTACATAGATATGTTTTGAACTTTTGTACACTGACATACGCGGACGCGCGGCGGTACCCTGTACCCCGGAACGTATGCGCCGATGGATCCTTTTCCTGCGTAAAGTTTTTTGATTCTTCGCCATTTCTGTGTTAACCGTTATTTACCTGCCGATTTTCCGGCTTTTCTGCGTACCTGTTCATTGAGATAACGGACGCCCTTCCCTTTATACGGTTCAGGCGGACGCAGCGACCGTATTTTGGCCGCAACCTGTCCTACAAGTTCTTTATTGATACCGGAGATGATGACACGGACATTTTTCCCGCTTTTGGTATCCACTTCAATCGCTATTCCATCAGGCGGCACAAAAAAGAAGGGATGAGAATGGCCGAGCCCCAGTTCGAGAACACCGTTGCTCACACTGGCCCGGTAACCGATTCCGATAATTTCAAGGGTTTTGGAATACCCTTCAGTCACCCCGATTACTGCGTTGTTGATCAGAGACCGGTAAAGTCCGTGCAAAGCCTTCTGCTGGCGGTCTTCGCTGTTGCGCGAGAGTATAATATGGCCGTCTTCCTGTTTCACACTGATCGAAGGGTCCACCTTCAGATTCAGTGATCCTTTCGATCCCTTGACGGTCACTATATTTTGCGCGTTGATACTAAATTCAACCTTGTCGCTGATCGGTATCGGTAATTTACCTATACGAGACATATTCTTGAACCTTTGTTAATACACGTAGCAGAGTACTTCTCCACCGATACCCCATTTACGGGCTTCCTTATCGGTCATTACTCCTTTAGATGTTGTCAAAATGGCTATACCCAGCCCGTTTCGCACACGTGGAATTTCAGTTGCTTTACGGTGCTGGCGTAATCCCGGACGAGAGACCCGCTCGATATTTTTGATCACCGGATAACCATAGGTATCATATTTCAAGAAAAGACGCAACAGCCCGACTTTATTATCTTCAATATTGATAAAATTCTGGATGAAGCCTTTATCGAGCAGAATCTTGGTCATAGCCCGCTTGATGTTAGAGGCCGGAATATCCACACTCCGATGGCCTGCCAACTGGGCGTTACGGATTCTGGTCAAAAAATCGGCAATAGGATCAGTCATGCTCATACAAATACCATACAGTTTATCGGGTTACCAACTTGCTTTACGTATGCCGGGTATTTTTCCATCCAGGGCCAGTTCCCGAAATTTAATCCGTGAGACGCCATACCTTGATATATAACCGCGTGCCCGGCCGGTCATTGAGCAACGGTTAACCACACGGGTCGGGCTGGCATCACGAGGCAGCTTCTGGAGAGCTTCATAGTCTCCGGCTTCCTTAAGCTTACGGCGTTTCTCAGCGAACTTTGCAACCGTTTCTTTTCGTTTTTCGTTACGTGCTATCCAAGCTTTCTTAGCCATAAATGCTCTTTTTAATTATTTCGTTTTCTAAATGGCATTCCCAGGTATTTCAACAAGCTGTAGGCCTGTTCATCATTGGGTGCCGTCGTGATAAAAGCGATATCCATGCCATGAATCTGGGTAACTTCATCAGTATTCACTTCCGGGAAAATTGTATGTTCCCGGATGCCGAGGTTGTAATTTCCCCGTCCGTCGAAGCTGCGGTCGGGCAACCCCTGAAAATCACGGGTACGGGGGAGTGCCAGATTAATAAGACGATCCAGGAATTCGTACATGATCCTGCCCCGCAAAGTGACTTTACAGCCGATCGGCATTCCCTCACGAAGCTTAAAATTGGAGATGGACTTCCGTGCCGTGGTCACCACCGGCCTCTGACCGGTGATCCTGGCAACGTTGCCTACTACATCATCCAGGCGCTTACGGTCGTTGACGGCTTCTCCCACACCCACATTTACTGTGATTTTCGTAAGCTTCGGCACAGCCATTGTATTGTCGTAATTGAAGTCTTTTGCCAGCTTCGGCAGTACTTCCTTTTTGTATTGGGTATGTAATCGTGCTTCTGTTGCCATTGTGATTTCAGGATTCTTATTTATCCAGTACTTCGCCGCTGTCTTTGGCGTAACGGACCCAACGGGACTTCCCGGTTTCTTCGATGCGCTTACGGCCGATACGCGTCGGATTTCCACTGACCGGATCGATCGGCATCACATTCGAGATATGAATAGGCATTTCCTGCTTCATACGCCCGCCCTGCTGATACTGCTGACTTGGTTTGTGGTGTTTGGTCCGCATATTCACGCCTTCTACCAGAACGCGATCTTTCTTTGCAATGATATCAAGAACCTTCCCGCGCTTGGTCTTATCGTTGCCGGCGATAACCTCGACGGTATCACCTTTCTTAACATGGTATTTTTTTTGTTTGTTTGATTTTCTGGGCATAATGGTACTCAATCGTTTTATAAAACTTCTGGCGCGAGGGAAACGATACGCATATAATTCCGTTCCCTGAGTTCGCGTGCAATGGGCCCGAAAATACGCGTTCCCACCGGTTCCTGCTCTTTATTAACGATGACGGCGGCATTTTCATCAAAGCGGATATAACTGCCATCATTCCGGCGAAACTCCTTCTTTGTACGAACCACGACCGCTTTGACAACTTCCCCTTTTTTCACGGTGCCGCCGGGGATGGCCGTCTTTACGGAGCAGGCAATCAGGTCGCCGATCCGGGCGTATCGCTTTTTCGAGTCGCCCAGCACCTTAATACACATCAGCTTGCGGGCTCCGCTGTTGTCTGCAACATTGAGTATGGTTTGTGTCTGTATCATTACTGGTTATACCTATGAAAAATTGCCGGTTACTTCGCCCGTTCTATGATTTCCACCAATCGCCATTTTTTATTCTTCGAGAGCGGCCGGGTTTCCATGATACGAACGAGGTCACCTATGTTGGCCTCATTCTCCTCATCATGAGCCATATACTTTCTGGTCTTCTTAATAAACTTTCCGTAGATCGGATGCTTTACCTGCCGCTCGACCGCAACAGTGATGCTTTTGTTCATCTTGTTGCTGACTACCTGACCTGTGCGCTGTTTACGCTGATTGCGTACCGGTTTCTGTTCCATCGCTGTTATTATCTTTTGATTGTTCGCTGCGTTCCATTTCACTAATAATGGTTTTTAGCCGGGCGATCTCCCGCCGGTGAAACTTCAGACTCGATACATCCTCGAGCTGACCGACGGCTGCACGGTCGAAACGCAGTTTGGTCAGAATATCCTGCTCATCCTTGATCCGGGCCTTGAGCTCCGTCACTGAAAAATCTCTGAGTTCGTGCGCTTTCATTCCTTTTCCTTGTTACTTATTCTCCGTCATAATCACGACGAACAATAAACTTCGTTCTTATGGGAAGCTTAAACTGTGCCAGGCGCAATGCCTCCTGTGCTTTTTCTTTGGGAACACCTCCCACTTCGAAAAGAATACGTCCCGGATGTACCACCGATATGAAATGATCGAGCGTACCCTTGCCGCTTCCCATACGGGTTTCAGCAGGTTTTTTGGTGATGGGTTTATCCGGAAAAATGCGGATCCAGACGTTACCATCCCGCTGCAGATAACGATTGATGGCGATCCGGCAGGCTTCAATCTGGCGGGCCGTGATAAACTTGCCTTCCAGGGCCTTGATACCAAAATCGCCGAAAGCCAGTTGGTGTCCCCGCTGGGCATTGCCCTTTATTTTGCCCCGATGGACCCGTCTCCGGTGAATTCGCTTCGGTTCTAACATGATCTTACTGAATTAAGCAGATGGTATTCTCAATTATTCAATTATGATCGGATCGATTCCGACGTCGATTGCGTGAACGTGACGAGCGGCGGCCTTTCTGCGCAGCCGGCTTTTCGAGTCGGTTAGTAAAGGCGCTCGGAGTCAGATCGATATCCCCGATGATTTCACCCTTGAATATCCAGACCATCACTCCTATTGCTCCATAAACGGTGAAGGCTGTCTGTCTGGCATAATCGATGTCGGCACGCAGAGTGTGCAGGGGCACCCGGCCTTCCTTGTATTGTTCGGTACGGGCCATTTCAGCTCCACCGAGCCGGCCTGAGCAACGGATCTTGATGCCTTTGGCTCCCATGCGCATGGCCGATGAGATGGCCGTTTTCATAGCCCGGCGAAATGACACCCGCGCCGTAAGCTGCTGGGCAACATTCTGAGCTACCAGACTGGCATCCACTTCCGGCCGTTTGATCTCACTGATCTTAATCTGGACTTCCTTATTGGTGATCTTCTTGAGCTCCTCGCGCAAAAGTTCAACCTGTTCACCTCCCTTACCGATAATCACACCGGGACGGCTGGTTAACAGGGTGAGCAGAATCCGTTTGGGAGTTCTCTCTATGATCACTTTGGCCAGGCCGCCATTGCGCAGCCGCGTGTCCAGGTAACTGCGCAACTTGTTGTCTTCCATCAGAATGGAATCGGCATCGTGTTCAGAATACCAGTTGGACTCCCATCCGCGAATGATTCCGAGCCTGAGCCCTGTTGGATTTGTTTTTTGTCCCAATGTACTTTCCTTTTATGCTTCGGTTTCTTCCTGCCGCGCCACTACTACCGTGATGTGGCAGCTTCGCTTGCGGATCTGATGGGCCCTTCCCTGAGGGGCGGGCTGAATACGTTTCAGGGTGGCTCCCGCATCAACAAGAATTTCCTTAATATACAGGTCTTCATCATCCAGACGCTCGTCCTGAAATTTGTCGCGGATGTTGGCTGCAGCAGATTTCACCACCTTGGCTACTTCCGGGGCGGCACCTTTGGTTACAAACTTTAAAATGCCCAGAGCCTCGTCGACCTTTTTACCGCGCACCATGTCGACCACAAGGCGCACTTTTCGGGGTGAACGGCGCAGATATCGCTGTACTGCCCGGGCTTCTATAACGACTTCACTGGTTTCCATTATCTTCTTTCACCTTTCTTTTGCGGGTGTCCGCGGAATGTCCGTGTCGGGGCAAACTCGCCCAACTTGTGTCCAACCATATTTTCAGTGACATAAACCGGTATAAACTGTTTCCCGTTATGAACCGCAAAGGTCAATCCAACGAAATCAGGAGAAATCATGGATGATCTCGACCAGGTTTTGATCACTTTCTTCGAATTCGAGCTGTTCGCCTCGTCAACCTTCTTCTGAAGCTTGTAATGTATGTACGGGCCTTTCTTCAGTGAGCGTGGCATGGAATCCTGTTACTTTTGATTTTTACGTCGTACAATATATTTGGAAGACAGCTTCCGTTTGTTGCGGGTCTTCTGACCTTTTGAATACAATCCCCAGGGCGAACGCGGATGCCCTCCGGATGCCTTGCCTTCGCCTCCGCCCATCGGATGATCGATAGGATTCATCGCCACGCCGCGCGTTTGCGGACGACGCCCTTTCCAGCGGCTCCGACCTGCTTTCCCAATAGTGACATTGAAATGATCCGGGTTGCTGGTTGTACCAACCGTTGCCTTACACCGGCCCAGAATCATTCGCGTTTCGCCGGACGGCAGCTTGATCGTTGCATAGCGTTCGGTCTTGGCAACCAGCTGTGCGCTGGCTCCTGCACTGCGCGCAAGCTGCCCGCCTTTACCAGGCACCATTTCGATGTTGTGAATAACCGTACCCAAAGGCATGTTCATCACCGGCATCGCATTCCCCGTATCCGGATTCACCTGTTCACCGCTGATTACTTTATCTCCGACATTGAGCTTATCCGGTGCGATAATATACCGCTTCTCACCGTCGACGTATGCAAGCAGGGCAATCCGGGCTGTCCGGTTCGGGTCATATTCGATAGTTTTGACTACCGCAGGAATATCGTTCTTGTCCCGCTTGAAATCGATGATACGGTAACGACGCTTGTGACCGCCTCCGCGATGCCGGGAGGTGATACGCCCATTAAAATTCCGTCCACCGGATTTACTGAGACTGGCAAGCAGCGATTTTTCCGGCTTGTCTGTCGTGATTTCGGAAAAATCAGGGGCAATGCGATTGCGTGTACCTGCTGTTGTCGGTTTTAATTTCTTCGTAGCCATTATCGTGTTTAGCTTATCATTAAATTTCCTCGAAGAAGTCGATTTCCTGCCCTTCTCCGATTGTTACAATGGCCTTCTTCCATTTTTTACTTCTCCCCGAAATGAAACCGCTGCGGGTATGTCGTCCTCTGGGTTTGGAAGGAACGATCGCCGTATTCACTTTTTTGACGGTAACATGGGGATACATCTCTTTAATCGCCCTTTTGACATTCGCCTTGGTTGCATGAATATCCACTTCAAACGCATATTGGTTCAATCTGGCCTGAAGATCGGTCATTTTTTCTGTGATCAGGGGACGAATCAATACATTCATGCTTCAACCTCTTTCTTGTTTCCTTCTACTGAAGACACCAGATCGCCGATTCCCGATTGCTGGATAAGCAATACATCAGCATCCATTATCTCATAAGCCGAAGGCTTGTTTGCTTCCAGAACAGATATTTTCGGGATATTACGCCCGGATAAAAAAACATTTTTTTTCTTGCCCGGCGTTAAAACCAGCACCTTCTTTCCGTCGAGTTTCAGAGCAGTGATGATTTCTACCATGCCTTTTGTTTTAGGCTGGTCAAAATCAAAATCCTCAATAACCACAATAGCTTTTTCCGAAGCTTTTAATGACAGGGCCGACTTCCGCGCCAGGCGTTTCACTTTCTTGCTCAGATTCACCTTGTAATCCCGCGGATGCGGTCCGAATACTGTTCCTCCGCCAATCAGTAACGGCGAGCGCATGCTGCCGCGGCGCGCATTACCCGTGCCTTTCTGACGATAGGCCTTGCGTCCGCCTCCCCGCACCTGGCTACGGCCTTTTGTGCTGGCAGTACCCTGACGTTGATTACTCATGTAGGAACGGACCGCTTCGTAGAGTACCGTGTTGTTCGGTTCTATCCCAAACACCTGATCGCTGAGTTCGACGCTTTCAGATGATTCCGTACCGTCAGTTTTTAGTACTTTAAGTTTCATGAATATGAGGCTGCTTTGTTTTTTATCAACTGTTATAGATCTCCACGATCCGGCCCTTGGGCCCTGGTATCGGCCCTTTGATCAACAACAGGTTCGACTCTGAAATAATCTGAACAACCGCCAGACCTTTTACTTTCTTTCGCACATTTCCTTTACGGCCCGCCATTTTCACCCCCCGGAATACGCGGGACGGATCGGAGGCCTGTCCTATGGATCCCGGATGCCGCTGGCGGTTGTGCTGCCCGTGGGTTCGTCCGCCGACACCCCCGAAACCGTGGCGTCGTACCACACCTGCAAAACCATGCCCCTTGGTGTATCCCACGACTTCGACATAGCTCCCTTCGGTGAAAATATCTTCCACCCGAATCTGATCGCCGGGCGAAAGAGTGCTTGTATCGAAACCTTTAAACTCTTTCACATAGCGTTTTGGGTCGGATCCTGCTTTTTTGAAATGGCCATAGAGGGCCTTGGTCGTTTTTTTGACCTTCTTGTCATATACCCCCAGCTGTACGCCATCGTAGCCATCATTCTGGACGGTCTTTATTTGGGTTACCACATGAGGTTCCACTTCCACAACCGTGACCGGTATGTAATTTCCCAAAGGACCGTACACGCTGGTCATTCCGATCTTTTTTCCTAATAATCCGCTCATTTGCTTGCTGTCAGACTTTAATTTCGACGTCTACTCCCGAAGGAAGCTCAAGTTTCATCAATGCATCCACGGTCTGGGAGCCGGTTGAGAGAATATCAATCAGCCGTTTGTGTGATCGCGTCTCAAACTGCTCGCGCGATTTTTTATCCACGTTCACGGAACGATTGACTGTGATGACGCTTTTCTGCGTAGGCAGAGGAATCGGACCGGAGACCACAGCTCCTGTCGATTTCACTGTTTTGATGATTTTCTCAGCCGATTTATCGATCAGGTTGTGATCGTAGGACTTGAGCTTGATTCGGATTTTCTGTTGCGTAGCCACTGATTTATTCGCTTACTTAATAATCTTGGTTACCACTCCGGCCCCTACGGTGCGCCCACCCTCGCGGATGGCAAAACGCAGCCCTTCTTCCATGGCCACCGGCTGGATCAGCTCTCCCTGCAGGCTCACATTGTCCCCCGGCATGACCATCTCTACCCCTTCGGGCAGCTCCACCACCCCGGTCACATCCGTGGTCCGAAAATAAAACTGCGGGCGGTATCCCTTGAAGAACGGGGTGTGCCGACCCCCCTCGTCCTTGCTCAGCACGTACACCTCGCAGCTGAACCGCGTGTGCGGGGTCACACTGCCCGGCTTGCAGATCACCATCCCCCGGATCAGATCCTTCTTCTCTATCCCGCGCAGCAACAGCCCTGCATTGTCCCCGGCCTGCCCCTCACTGAGCAGCCGCCGGAACATCTCGATCCCGGTTACCACCGACTTCAGCTTGTCCGGGCGCATCCCCACGATCTCCACCTCCTCGTTGAGCTTGATCACCCCACGCTCTATCCGACCCGTGGCTACCGTGCCCCGACCCGTGATCGAGAACACATCCTCGACCGGCATCAAAAACGGCTTGTCCACATCCCGGGTCGGGGTCGGAATGTAGCTGTCTACCGCCTCCATCAGTTCCAAAATCTTCTCCTCGGCTCCGGTATCCCCGTTCAGCGCCCCCAGGGCCGATCCCGCTATGATCGGGGTCGCATCCCCGTCAAACTCATACCGGCTCAGCAGCTCCCGTACTTCCAGTTCCACCAGCTCCAGCAGCTCCTGGTCGTCGACCAGATCCACCTTGTTCAGAAACACCACGATCTGGGGAACCCCCACCTGACGGGCCAGCAGGATGTGCTCGCGGGTCTGGGGCATCGGCCCGTCGGTGGCTGCCACCACCAGGATCGCCCCGTCCATCTGCGCCGCCCCGGTTACCATATTCTTCACATAGTCGGCGTGACCCGGACAGTCCACGTGCGCATAGTGCCGCGCTCCGGTCTCGTATTCCACGTGCGAGGTCGCTATCGTGATCCCACGCTCCCGCTCCTCCGGGGCATTGTCAATCTCGTCAAAGGCGCTCGCCCGGCCCCCAAAACGACCCGATAACACCTTCGTGATCGCCGCGGTCAGGGTCGTCTTACCATGATCCACATGGCCAATCGTGCCTATGTTCACGTGCGGTTTCTTGCGTTCGTACGTTTCCTTTGCCATGATTCCTGTTCCTTATCGAATAATGATTGATTAAGCGGTTTCTTCTATAATCTTTTGGGCAATCTGTTCCGGTACGGGAACATACTTATTGAACTCCATTGAATAAACGGCTCTGCCCTGCGAGATAGAGCGCAATTGTGTGGAATATCCGAACATCTCCGAGAGAGGAACCAGCGCCTTGACTACCGATCCGTCGGTGTTGTTCTCCATTTTTTCAATGATTCCACGCCGGCTGTTCAGATCACCTATAATATCTCCCATATATTCTTCGGGAGTGATCACTTCAACGGCCATCACAGGTTCGAGCAGAATCGGACCGGCTTTGCGTGCAGCCGCCCGAATGCCAAGCCGGGCACACAATTCGAAGCTGAGCGCATCGGAGTCGACGTCGTGATAGGATCCATCGTACAGGCGCACTTTGTATCCTTCTGCCGAATAGCCGGCCAGGACTCCGTTGACCATGCCCTGCTTCATACCCTTTTCTACAGGATTGATGAACTCGCGCGGAATAACGCCGCCTTTGATTTCATCGATAAACTCGAATCCGACATGCCCTTCAATCGGACTCAGTTCAAAGGTCATATCCGCAAACTTACCCCGGCCGCCTGTCTGTTTCTTGTAGATCTCGCGATGGGTAACCGTTTTGGTGATCGATTCATGGTACGATACCTGGGGTGCCCCTACATTGGCATCCACCTTGAATTCCCGTTTCAACCGATCGACGATGATTTCCAGGTGCAGCTCACCCATTCCTTCGATTGTGGTTTGGCCGGTTTCCTCATCCATGCTTACGCGGAAGGTCGGGTCTTCTTCAGCCAGCTTCACCAAAGCATCGGTCAATTTATCATTATCAGCCTTGGTTTTAGGTTCGACAGCAAGCTTGATAACCGGCTCGGGGAACACTATTTGTTCCAGAACGACCGGATTGTTCACGTCGCTTAGTGTATCGCCGGTTCGCACCTCTTTAATGCCCACTGCAGCAGCGATATCGCCGGCACGGACCGTTTTAATATCTTCCTTACTGTTCGAATGCATTTTCAGGAGACGCCCGACCCGTTCCTTTTTGCCGGTGGTGGTATTCAGAACGTAGGATCCCGCATCCAGCTGGCCGGAATACACGCGGATGAAGGTGAGTTTACCCACGTAGGGGTCCGTAGCGATCTTAAATGCCAGCGCGGTGAACGGTTCGTCATAATCAGGATGACGGAGGAGTTCCTTTTCAGGATCGTCGACGTCTGTGCCGACGATGGCGGGGACGTCGAGTGGAGACGGCAGATAAGCAACGATGGCATCCAGAAGCGTCTGAACGCCTTTGTTCTTAAACGCTGAGCCGCAAAGCACCGGGGTCACTTCAAGTTTCAGAGTAGCCGTCCGAAGGGCCTCGTGAATTTCCTTTTCGCTGATTTCTTCATCCATCAGGTATTTTTCCATCAGCGTCTCGTCATGATCGGCAATCGCCTCGATCATGATCTTCCGGTATTCTTCGGCTTTTTCGCGCAACTCATCCGGGATCTCTTCGATTTCGTATTTAGCACCGAGTGATTCATCATCCCAGACAATACTTTTCATCCCGATAAGATCGACCACGCCCCGGAATCTTTCTTCCCGGCCGATCGGGATCTGAATAGGGATGGGGTTGGCATTCAGCTTGCTGTCCATCTTATCGATGACATTGTAGAAATCGGCGCCCACGCGGTCCATTTTGTTTACAAAGGCGATACGCGGCACGCGATACTTATTAGCCTGACGCCAAACCGTTTCGGATTGCGGCTGCACGGCACCTACCGAGCAAAATACGCCGACGGCGCCGTCGAGCACACGCAGGGAACGCTCTACCTCAACGGTAAAATCGACGTGCCCCGGAGTATCGATAATATTGATGCGGTGATCTTTCCAGAAGCAGGTGGTCGCAGCAGAGGTAATCGTGATGCCGCGTTCTTTCTCCTGCTCCATCCAGTCCATGGTTGCCCCACCCTCGTGTACCTCACCGATCCGGTAATTAATACCGGTATAATAAAGGATCCGCTCGGTAGTCGTCGTCTTACCGGCATCGATATGAGCCATGATGCCGATATTCCGGGTATGGGTTAACTGATCTACTGTTTTTGTTTTCGTCTCTGCCATCATTCAAGAAAATCTTTTATCTGCTTAGAACCGGAAATGCGCAAAGGCCTTGTTCGACTCGGCCATCCGATGCGTTTCATCTTTTTTGCGAACCGCTCCGCCCTCATTATTGGACGCATCGATCAATTCACGCGAGAGCCGCAGAGCCATCGACTTGTCATTTCGGCTTTTGGCGGCATTTATGATCCATCGCATCCCCAGCGCCATACTGCGATCCGGACGTACCTCCACGGGCACCTGGTAAGTTGATCCGCCTACCCGCCGGCTGCGGACTTCCACAACAGGAGCAGCATTATTAAGTGCCGATCTGAAAATATCGATACCCGGCTGTCCGGTTCGCTCTTCGATGATCTCAAAGGCCTGATAAATAATCTTACGGGCAATATTCTTCTTGCCGTCTTTCATCAGATAATTGATGAAACGGGTTACCTGAATATCCTGATAGACTACATCAGGTTTTACAATCCGATTCTCAGCTCTTCTTTTACGCATTCGAAACTCTGAACCAGGTTAACAATTATTTTTTAGGACGCTTGGTGCCGTAAAGGCTTCTGCCCTGCTTACGATCTTCGACACCGGCGGTATCAAGTGTGCCGCGAATGATGTGGTAACGCACGCCGGGTAAATCTTTTACACGACCCCCTCGGATCAGCACAATGCTGTGCTCCTGGAGGTTATGCCCTTCCCCGGGAATATAAGCCGTTACTTCAATCCCGTTGGTAAGACGTACACGGGCCACTTTTCGTAAAGCCGAATTCGGTTTCTTGGGAGTGGTGGTATAAACACGGGTGCATACCCCACGCCGCTGCGGGCAATTTTGCAATGCCGGAGCCGCTGTCTTGGTGACTTTACTTTTCCTACCTTTTCGTACGAGTTGCTGGATCGTTGGCACGGATGTAACTGTTTGGTTGTCTTTTGCAATTGAGCTTGCAAATATAGATATATTAACTGTGGATTCGCAAATTGGTTTATCATTTTTCTTCCTTCAGACTGCTTCTCTGATCTCTTTTATGTTAATTCTAAACAAAGCAACCGGTTTTTCACACCGTAAATGGATTTATCGATATAAATCACTATATCAATAATGAACCTGCGTGACTTAAACGGATGCAGCGAAAGGCGCGAGAAGGCCCTGAATAAGGCCGGTATCTATACCGCTGTCGATCTGGTGTATTATTTTCCCCGCCGGATCATCGACCGGTCGAATCTTCTGCCTGTCAGCCGGTTGAGCGGCAGGGGGGAAGAAGTCACAGTTACCGGGATCATCCGGTCGGTCAGTGAGGCCGGTTACGGTCGGAGAAAACGTCTGGAGGCTCTTGTTGAAGATGAAACCGGGGTAATCAAAGCTGTCTGGTTCAGAGGGATCGCCTACTTCAGGAAGACACTTCATCAGGGGCAGCATGTGGCGCTGTTCGGAACCGTCAGGCGATATGGCCGTTACCTTTCTATGGCTCATCCCGATCTGGAACGAATTTCCGGGGAAGGTGAGTCGACCGGGATTACCTCTCTGATCCCGGTGTACCCCGGTTCCCAGGAATTCAAAAAAGCCTACATTACGAGTGGCATCCTGCAAAAATGGAATATTGAACTGCTCCGGCAGCACCACTTCACTGAGTTTCTCCCTGATGAGGTGCGCAGACGCCGGGACCTGCCCGAACGCAACCAGGCACTCCTCGCGATTCATGCACCGGAGTCGACAGAGGCTTTCAACACAGCGATACGCCGCTTCAAATTTGAGGAGCTTTTCCTGTTTCAATTAGGAATGACCCGTCTTTATGCGCAGGAACGCAGGCATTCTGAGGGAATTCTGATGAAGCAGATGGGGACCTACACTCATCAGTTCTTCCGCGAAATCCTTCCTTTCGAACTTACGGAAGGACAGCGTTCGGTTCTTTCGGACATCAGGTCGGATCTGGCTTCGGGATCGGCGATGAACCGGTTGCTCCAGGGAGATGTAGGCGCGGGAAAAACGATTGTGGCCATCGGAGCCCTGCTAATGGCTTTGGATAACGGCTATCAAACGGTATTCATGGCACCCACGGAAATCCTTGCCGAGCAGCATTACCGGACCCTGGAACAATATGTATCTCCGATGAATATTAATGTCCGTCTGCTGGTCGGCAACCAGCGTACCGCCCTCCGGCGGGATATTCTGACGGATATTGCAGCGGGAACCTGCCAGATCACCGTTGGGACGCATGCCATCATCCAAAAAGAAGTACAATATGCCCGTCTGGGTCTTGCTGTGATCGATGAACAACATCGGTTTGGAGTGCTTCAGAGGGCGCGGCTGCAGGAGAAAGGGCTGCGGCCGCATCTGCTGGTTATGTCGGCTACCCCCATTCCGCGTTCCCTGGCTATGACACTTTACGGAGACCTGGATGTATCTGTCATAAAAAATCTGCCGGCGGGCCGGAAACCGATTCGAACGGCCGTAAGAGGAGAGTCGAAGCGGGAGGATGTTTACCGGTTCCTGGAAACGGTGCTCCGGGAAGGAGGACAGGCTTATATCGTCTACCCCCTGGTGGAAGAATCCGAAGTGCTGGATCTCAAGGATGCCACCATGGGTTATGAATACATCCGGGAACGGTTTGCGGACTTCAAAGTCGGGCTGCTGCACGGACGCATGGCATCCGGGGAAAAGGAGCAGGTGATGCACCTTTTTCAGAAGGGCGATCTTCAGATTCTGGTGTCGACCACGGTCATCGAGGTCGGGGTAGACGTGCCGAATGCTTCGGTGATGATCATCGAGCACGCCGAGCGATTCGGACTCTCACAACTGCACCAGCTTCGCGGGCGCATCGGGCGTGGCAGCCGCCCGAGTTATTGCATCCTGATGGCTGATTACAAACAAAGCAAAGAGGCGAAGACCCGGCTGCGTACCATGGAATCTACCCATGATGGATTTCGCATTGCAGAGGTCGATTTGGAACTGCGCGGTCCCGGCGATTTCCTGGGAACGCGCCAGAGCGGACTCCCCGAGTTTCGGATCGCCAATATTGTGGAAGATCAGGATATCCTGGCACAGGCAAAAGACGATGCGGCCGGGCTGACGGCATCGGATCCCGGGTTAAGCAATCCGGAACACCAGGCGCTCAGGCGTTTTTTCGAACCCTGGTTTAAAGAAAAGGCCCGGTTTTTCGGGCTGAGTTGACGGATTGCACACCAAAGGGATTTACCACAATGGGCACGAAGGTTTCACGATGCTCATTATGTTCTAACTTTCGCATTTCTTCTGGTTCTCACAGATTTTTGTGGACATTGTGAAACCTTCGCGTCCATTGTGGTTTATTTTTTTACCGCGAAATTTCACGTCCTTACTTCCCTACGCCAACTCGTCAATACGAATGGTGCCGGATCAGGATTTTCATTCCATTCCCCTGTTCTTTTATACTAAACGGCTTGCCGCCTGAACCTATCTGAACGGCCCTCAGATTATTTCCTTTTTGCACTACCGTATGATCAAGAGCCTTATCCCCCTTGTAATACAGCATATAGAAATTCTGGTTGCCAAGCTGTGATACCTTCAGATAATGGTTATTTCCTCCCAGGTAGGAGCCAAAGGTGTTACTGGTACCATCCTGATTAACCACGGTCGTGATCTGGTTCCCCGCCTGCTTAAGTATAGCCAGGTTCGAGCTCCCTGTTTGTCCGATTCTGGCAAGGTTGTTATTGCCTACCTGGTTGATCAATACGGTATTTGTCCGGTGAGAAATATTGGAAAGCAGAGACATAAACGCATCCGCTCCCGAAGGAATCAATTGGGTGGATAAAACCGATGCACCACCTGCCTGCTGTCCCCCGGCGGACAAGCTTGACGGCATATGATTTGTTATATCCGAGATAAGCTGTCGTCCCGAAAAAGAACCTTTTGTGGTTATCCTCGACAAACCCGAAATGTCCTTTGAGGCATTTTGGGCCCAAACCAATACCGGAAAAAGAATCAGGGCGGCCCCAATGATTATGTTCTTCATGACACAAATAATTATGATGCTGAGCAAGCACCGGAAAGGAGCAAAAGCCCTCCCGTTGCCAATAATATAGGAATTAATGCTGAGTTATAGAAGCTATGTTGCTGTTCCCATTTTGCATAGAAACAGAAAATTTGCTGCTTGACTGACTCAGTTTCAGGATATTCGAATTCCCGTGTTGCATAGCTCCTGCGAGATTCCCGCCTGACTGAGTTGCCCATGAGCCGGCTGTTCCACGGATCAGGTTATTGTTTCCCCTTTGAACAAAGAGATCGATGTTAAGATGATCCGACTGATTCGAACGGACGATGTTGCCATTGCCATGCTGCAAAACACAGCTTACATTATCGCTGCCTTCGCTTTTTTGATAAACTTTATTCGAATTCCCAACCTGGCGAACCAAGGCGACAAAACCTTTGCCCGAGCTCATCGTTTGTGATGCCATATTATGATTCCCTTTACTGTAAATATCGGCATCCGTGATTTCTAAACTCCCCAGGCCGCTAAAGCTTTGTATAGCGGTATTATGGTTGCCGATTTGAACAGCTTTTGCCTGGCTGCCTGTCCCGTCGAGCGATTGAGTCGCTTTATTATTGTTTCCACGCTGGGTAACACTTTCGGTAAGGTAGCCGCCGGTACCATGAGAACTCTCGCTTGCAGCCTGCGTGGACACATTCTTGTTACCGACCTGCACCAGGCTCAGATTATCCGCCGCGCCGGTCATCGACTGGCTGCCCTTGTTATTATCTCCAACCTGCCGGATAAAAGCGGTGTTGGCGAAGCCCGGGGGACCCGCTTGCTGCTGATTCACCTTAGCTTTGTTTTTTGATCCTTTTTGGATAACGGTACTGGTTTGATCCGAACCCTGCTGATCAATAGCCGCGGTCTGGCTGTTCCCGTTCTGAGTAAGTGTGCTTGTTGTATGCGATTGTGCGACTGCCAATCCCGCTGAAACCGTCAGCATGCATACACATATCAATAAACGTTTCATCATTTATCCCGTCTTTTGATTACGATCTCTATCATGCCGATTGCCCCAACTCTGTTGTCCTGCCATTTCTCTTCATTTGGGAGACAAAGAAGCAGCGGGATGAATAAGCCTCATCCCGCTGTTAATAGTGCAAATGTCAACGTTGATTAATAACCGCCATATTATGGCTGCCGTTCTGAATTGCAGTGGCAGTTGCCCCATTTGCCTGGTACAACTTCAGCGTATTCATATTACCCAATTGTTTTGCAAGTACCTGGCTTCCATCCAATTGAACGGCCCAGCTTCCACCGATCCCGAGAATAAGGTTATCGTTACCCTTTTGAGTGAAATCGGCTACGTTCAAATCGCCGGATTGGCTTGAACGAGCAAGGTTATTATTGCCTCGTTGTACGATTGAGCTTGCGTTATCGTCGCCCACGCTGGCTTGACGAGCCTGGTTCGAATTACCCACCTGACGGATTAAACCAGTGTAGTCATTGCCGGAGTTCAGCGTTTGCGATGCATAATTGTTGTTTCCCTTGCTGACAATAGTTCCTTTAATGGAATGACTTAAAGCACCGCCATTAAAATCTTGAAGGGCTGTATTATAATCACCAACCTGGGTGGCCGTGCTATGGTTATTCGTGCCAACCCCAGTCTGCGTTGCTTTGTTCTGGTTTCCACGCTGAACAACATCTTCGTTCACATAACCACCGCCATGAGCAGACTGACTGGCTATATTGGCATTACCCACCTGCGTCAGATTCAGGTGGCTGGTATACCCGCGCTCTACGTTCTGGGTGCCCCTATTGTTGTTTCCTTTTTGGATAGCACTAACGTGTTGGCCGCTGTTGTAACCCGGTGCGTTCTCACTCTGGGTTATCACATTGTTATTGCCAACCTGGCGAATGGTAGCTGTGTTTGCAGGCGAATGGCCGCCACCACCTGTCTGGCTTTGGCTCACAGTGGCTTTATTTTCGTTGCCGTTCTGTAAGACGTCGGCATTCTGCGGCCCGGTATTATCGGTAACCTGGCTCAGAGTCAGCTTGTTTTCGTTCCCCTTTTGAGTAACCACGCTGGTTTGGTTTGGTCCCGTCTGATTGATGCTCGCTACCTGGCTGTTGCCGTTTTGATTTAATGTGCTTGTTGACTGTGCTGTTGCCAATCCGGCAGTTGCCGCCAAGATGCACACACTCATAAGTAACCGTTTCATAGTTTTTACCCTTTTTGTTATTGTTTTATTTTAACTACACTATGTCTTGAAAAAGACAGCAGGAAGGATAAAACCTTCCCGTTGCTAATCGCGCGGAATTATCAGTGCTGATTAATAACCGCCATATTGTTACTGCCTATCTGTATGGAAGTAGCAGCCGCACCGTTCATCTGGCTCAGCTTCAGGGTATTCATATTACCCAATTGCTTTGCGAGTACCTGGCTTCCACCCGACTGAGTAGCCCAGCTACTGCCTGCCCCGCGAATCTGGTTCCTGTTTCCACGCTGGGTGAAATCGGCACTGTTCAGATCGTCCGATTGATTAAGACGAGCGGAATTATAACTGCCGACCTGAAGGACACCTGCAGAATTATTACTTCCGTTTTGGATGGTATTGGCATAGTTATAGTCGCCGTTTTGGGCTATTGAACTGTTTTCAAATACCTTCTGGGAAGTACTGTTGCTACCGTTTACCGACTGGTAAGCCTTGTTTGAACTTCCACTTTGGGTAATATCAACGCCAATTGCTTTGCCGGTTACCGTTTGGTCGGCGACATTATCGTTACCATTCGAACGGATGTTACCATGGTTAGCATAGGTGTAGGAAATGGTACTCATGAAATTCTGCGAGGCATGATTTCTGTTTCCAACCTGCTTTATTGTCACTGTACCATAATATCCGTTATTACCGCCTCTCAGGCTTTGTGAAGCACGGTTGTAGTCCCCACGCTGAACAACTTCACCATGATTATATGCTCCCTTCGCTGTTTGGTCTGAAACGTTATTATTTCCTACCTGTACAAGGCTCAGACCTTCCGTATACCCGCTTATTATATTCTGGGTACCCTTATTCCCGCTCCCATTTTGGACGGCCTTTACGTTCTGGCCGCTGTTATTTACGGGCGCGTTTTCACTCTGAGTGATTCCATTGTTATTCCCAACCTGCCGGATAGAAGCCGTGTTGGCTGTGTTAGTAGCCGGATTAGTTTTAATCTGACTCACCGTTGCAGTGTTCTCCGATCCCTTCTGGAAAACATCGGCCGTTTGCGGAACGACAGAATTATCAGAATACTGAGTCAGGGTCAGTTTATTTTTAGATCCCTTTTGGGTTACCGTACTACTTTGGTTCCCGCCCGTTTGATTGATGGTTGCTACCTGATTGTCGCCGTTCTGATTTAACGAGCTTGTTGATTGAGCTGCCGCCAACCCCGCACTTACAACCAATATGCAAATGCCCATGAATAACCGTTTCATAGTTTTACCTCTTTTTTATTGTTGTTTTTACTTATTGCCCCCAATGTGTGGCGAGCCGATCACAATTGCCTCGTTCAAAGCAATTTATTTTTTTCATGTTTTGATTTACATTTTTGCCAATGCTTTATATTTTTTTCAGATACATGCATTATTTCCTGAAATATTATAATAGCCATCAAAAAAATGATAAATGCATATAGAAAAAATGCTGAACCAATATTATACCCCGAGAATGATCGTTGCCATTTGAATCATCCAATGAATATGGTATTCGTCTAATAATATCCACAAAGAAGGCTTACGACGGGCGATATATTCACTTGTAAAGATATTAATTATTATACGTATATCTCTCTCTTAATTTATTACATGCATAATAACCATTACATATTTATAATACATTAATACGCTAAGAAATAGCGTGTCTATCTTAGTTTTATTAGAGAAAATTTATAAACCATTTGTATAGTCCCCCTCTAATCTATCCCTATCACGTCCATATGAATCATCTCCAAAAAAAGATTCATGGAATCAGCAACAGGGTATTATAAGCACGCTATAAAGCTTATAAGGAAGAGGGTATTGTAGCCGGGTCTTTCCTTGTGATTCTTTTAAGCCTGCCGAAGAAAGGCTTCATTTAGTTTACGACGATCATGTTTCCCTGTAGAAGTTAGGAGGGTATGGAGATTTACACAGGGAACTACAGAGGGGAAATTGTACGGTGCCTAACAGGTCATAGTACTATAACAAGCGGCAAGATCAATCACCTACGGGCCAAAATCCTTCAACCGTTACGCTATCTGCTTTGTGACCGCGCAGGTATTGTGAAAACTCTTCTATATTTGATTGGGAAACGTTCAGATCCGTTCCCGATTCCTCATGCTCAAAAAGCTCTGTACCGGCTGGAATCCGGAAATAAATATTATATGCTTTGATATCATTATCACTAACATTCTGCACTTTGTACTGTACATCAACATAGATGCTGTCTTGCGTTATCACGCGATTGGCCCAATTAACAATTTTGACATCCAGAGGGTAATTTCCAGCGGAACTACTCTTTATATCCGGTTTCAGGAAAATTACTGCCTGGGTTGTCTGACCCGGACGTACACTCACCGTTACGGAGTTCGTTTCATAGCCGGATTTGCTCGCATTAACCGTGTAATTCCCGTTACCTATATCCAAAAGCTGATAGCTGCCGTCCGAATCTGTTACGACCGAGCTCGAGGGAGGACTTGTCGTAATATTCACATTTGCAACAGGCTTATTTGAATCATAATCTTTGACAATTCCCTTAATGCTTCCCTTTAACTCGGGTCCAAGCGTTGGCTTGTCACAACCAGCAAGTATTGACGCTGCAAGAAACATGCTCATGAAACAGCACCGCACCATGAGCGACGATTTTCGGTTACTTGTTTTATTGTTCATTTTTGGTTTCCGATTTCATTTTTCGGGTATTTAAAGGATAAATTCCACCATGTTCACAATGGCTATTTCAGCAGGGGGAAATAATATGTCAGTCCCATATTTATATTCCATATGAGGTCGTTGTAGAGCCCTATACGGCGGTTGTCGAGTTTGTCATCAAGCGAGTAGTCGAGCAGCCCTGACACAGAGAGACCGAACTGGCGGTTTATCATATACTCAAAGCCTCCACCCGCCGAGACGACCGGATGCAGATCCGACGCATTGCCCGGGAGCCATCCCGATTCATAGACAACGCCGGCACCTAATTGCGCGAAAGGCGACAAACGGCTGTACGGGAAGACATAATATTGTGCCAGCAATTGCAACGATGTATTGGATTTATCAAAGGATTCATAGGCAACTTCTTTTCCCCTGCCGGCCCGGATGCCAATCTTCCAATTGGGAGTCAGCCCCTGAGTAAGCTGGAGACTGAACGAGGGTCTTGCCTGAGGATAACGGTAATCCCCGCGGTATCCCGAAACCCCGGTTTGAACTGTAATTGCTGCGTGGTTGCGGTAATTTTTGTTCAAAACACGGTCGAAATAATCACGGCCGGTACCTGCTATTTTCCGTTCATGATCATATTCCCGGAATATCTTGTTGGTTAATGAGTCGGAAGGATCCTGCAACGACCAGATATTATCCTTCACCCCCTGAATAATCAGTTGCTTTACCGCTTCATTAATTGCCGCAGTTACAGCCATTATCGTGGGTTCATTATAACTGTATCCCGTCTCGGTCTCCAGCAAATTATTCGTGTCTACATACAAAAAAGCACCGCCCTGAAGTTTTTTGGAGAGGATGGTTTTGGTGGTATGGACATTCTCGAGAACGCGGCCGTTTTGGGTCGATACGGCTCTCAGATAAATGGTAATCTGATTCTGATGAAACTGGCCCGATGTGCCGATACCGAGCATACGAAAGCCGCTTCCACCAGTGATGACATTCGCGTCATACCCGATAATTCCTCCCTCAAGAACGACCCCTGCATATAATAACGGAGGTAATGGCCCCAGATTCTTCCCATCCGGCCCTTTATACTCAGCACGAATCGACCGGATGATCTTTCTCTCATTCAACAGGTCGGATAACCCATTGCGCTCTATGGGAACAAACCACCCCGATTCCTGGAGTACTCTCATAAGAATGGCGGTGGCACCCTGAGTCACCGCGGTGGAGAATGAGTAAGAGCCTCCCTGTGCAAGCTTGTATTGCCCGGTTTTATCTCTGAAATTGTAAACCGCCGCCACGATTTTCTGTTGGGGCTTCGGCAGTTGTTTCAATTCCATTGCCTCTTTACTAACCAAACCGACATGAGCTTTTTTTATCGCAAATGGTTTATAGTTAGTGCAACCGGCAAGAAGTATTACGGCAAGAACAAGATAAATTGTCTTTCCCCCATCCGGGACCTTGTTACGCTTACGCATTTGGCTGTTCTTTAAAAGCGTGGGATAGTAATCGTAGACTGATCACCTGAATTTTTATTAAATACGGTGATGTCGATGCCGTTTAACCCCGGCAGAATATCGATGCTAAAATTGCCGACATCATATTTCCCTTTTTGGCTTAAGTCCAGATCTCCGAATCGCTTCTGCACAATTTCCTGTGCCAGCTCACCCAACACCTGGCTCTGCAGGCTTCTCGTGAAATCATCGAATGGATCTGTTGAATAAAGAGAGCTTGTTGCGTTATCCTGATGCCTGTTTTGCGCATTGGCTGAACTCAGCAGCCATTGGTAGCTTAACGGCGAGCCGCCAAAAGCGGGGTCAATGGGTGTATACACCAGATTCTGCGCGTACAACTTCATGGGCACCCCCCCAAGAATGATTCCAAAGATCAGGATGATCGTCGTTTTCATAATTCTTGTACTTTCACCTTCTGCCCTGCTTTTCTCCTGCTTCTTCATTTCAATAATGTACTCCTTGTTCATTTTGCAGTTTACGCCGCACATAAGAAACCGCCTGTGCAGCTACCCAATTGATGTATTTACTGTTCGGATTTAATTGCGTTTGATAGACTAAACTATTATTTACATTAACCATAATCATCGATCCAACATTGGGAAGCAGCTTTTCGGTGACCGTTATGGTATAATCCGCCTTAAGGGACAGCGACCGCCATTGTTCATTAAAAGCATCAAAAAACGCTCCGCCGATGTTCGTCCGTGTTTTATTGAGCACCAGTTGCTGCATGCTTCCTGCCGTAATAGGATTGGCGGAATACGCTTGATTGATGGTATTCTTTTTCCTGACCAAAGAGCTCAGGCGGTTTTGTATCTGGTTAAACCCGAAAGGAATCGCGGTATAAGAACCGGACGAATGCGTAACATTCTTTTTTTGTCTGTCGACAGACGATGAATCTTTCATCAACCCAGTCCCCTTGTTTGTCCTGTCCGGTGAGGCTGCTGCCACAACAGAACGGCTTTCGTTCGTTTCAATGCCCGATTTATTACCTTTTAAATCAGGTGTGGCCTTTTTGGCACTGTGCTTTATATCGGCATTATTCGGCTTCGCTTCAGCGGGTTCTGAAGTTTTTTCCTTTTTTCCCCCGTTATCATGCTCCGGTTGAGGCTGTCTATCATGAGATGAAATCTTTTTGGGATGGACGATTTTGTCCGATATCAGATCCGACAGATTAAAATCTGATTTTGATTTACCATTGTCGAAAAGGCTGTCGCGCCATTGGATGTATGGCTGGGAGGGTCTCCGGTCATTAATCCCGCTCTTCGTTAACAGAAGCGCTATTGTCCGCGGATGAGCATGGTTTGCATCCTGATAACGGCGACCATCAGAGATCAGCAGGTACACTGCCGGCAACACGATGCAGGCAAGAACCGGAATGACACTGTAAGTAATCTGCTTCCGAGACATGGAAAGCTAAAAACAAGCTGGTAAAGTCCGTGTTTAATTACCATGGTTTATCGGAACGAAGCCCTCATTTTGTAGCGAAACTCAACCACACCGGTGGTCTTCATTCTCCCGGTACTCTCTGAAGAAGTTGTATGAAGGGCGTAGGAATCTGCACGGAGAACCGCAGAAAGAAAATTTGATACACGCTAAAGCCAATCCATCAACCTGAAGAACTCTAAGTACTTTAAACTTTAAATTCTACTTTTCGCGCCGTTTGCGCTCATTATGATCGAGGTAAAGCTTCCGGACGCGCAGACTTTGAGGCGTTACTTCCACCAGTTCGTCACGGTCGATGAATTCGATATACTCCTCAAGGCTCAGTTTTCGTGCAACGGCAATCCGGACGGCTTCCTGCGACTGCGAAGCTCGGTGGTTGGTCAGGTTTTTCTTTTTGGCAATATTAATGACCAGGTCTCCGCTCCGGGTATTCGCCCCGATCACCTGCCCCATGTAAACGGGGTCGCCGGGCTCGACAAAAAACTCACCGCGATCCTGCGCATTCTCCAGGGCATACCCGGTCGCGCTTCCGTTTTCCAGAGCTACCAATGCTCCCCGGTTCCGGCCGGGGATATCACCCTTGTAAGGCTCGTATGCCTGAAATTGCTGATGAATTTGTGCCGTACCGCGCGTGTCGGTCATCAGTTCGGCGCGGACTCCGATCAGTCCCCGCGTAGGTACATGAAACGTAAGCCGTATGTGATCGCCTTCCGGGATCATCGACTGCATCAATCCCTTGCGCTGCTGCAGCTTATCAATCACCTTATTACTATAGTCTTCCGGCACGTCAACGATGACTTCTTCTACCGGCTCCAGTTGCTTCCCGTCCTGTTCTTTAATAATCACTTCCGGCCGGGATACCGCGAATTCATACCCTTCCCGGCGCATGGTCTCAATCAGGATGGCGAGCTGCAGTTCCCCCCTCCCCGACACCTTGTACACATCCGGACTATCAGTCGGCTGAACCCGGATCGATACATTGGTCCGTGCCTCTTTCATGAGCCGGTCATTCAGCATGTTGGCGGTCACGTACTCGCCTTCCCGGCCTACAAAAGGGGAATCGTTAACCCGGAAAAACATGGCCAGCGTCGGTTCGTCAATATCATAATACGGGATGGGCTTCATATCGGAACCGTCGGTCAGAGTGTCACCTACCATCACGGCATCATAGCCGGCCAGGGCGATGATATCGCCGGCACCGACCTCGTCTGCCGGAACACGTTTCAGTCCCATGAAAGTAAATAGCTTGGTTGCTTTGCCTTTTTCCCGCAACTCCCCTTTTCTGTCGATGAGCATGACTTCCTGATTCACGCGGATTCTGCCCTGTTCAATGCGGCCGATAGCAATGCGGCCGACATAATCATTCCAGTCGACCTGGCTTACAAGCATCTTGAAAGGACGCTCCTGATCGACATCGGGTCCGGGAACATAATCCCGGATCAATTCGAATAGCAGGGACAGGTCCGAATCGGGATCCTCCAGCTCGCGCTTGCAGGTCCCTTCCTTTCCAACGGCATAAAGAACCGGAAAATCGAGCTGATCATCCGAAGCATTCAAATCGACAAACAGGTCGAACACCGCGTTCAGCGTCTCATCCGGACGAGCATCCTTGCGGTCTATTTTGTTGATAACCACAATCGGCCGGTACCCCAGGTCAAGTGATTTACGCAGCACGAACCGGGTTTGCGGCAATGGTCCTTCGGCCGCATCCACCAGAACGATCACCCCGTTCACCATCTTCAGGATACGTTCCACCTCTCCCCCAAAATCGGCGTGGCCGGGGGTATCGACGATGTTGATTTTGAGGTCGCCCCACAATACCGCCGTATTTTTGGCTATGATGGTAATCCCCTTTTCACGCTCCAGATCAGTAGAATCCATCACGCGATCCTCCACATGCTGGTTCTCCCGGAAAGTTCCGCTCTGACGCAGCATCTGGTCTACAAGGGTTGTTTTTCCATGATCTACATGGGCGATAATAGCAACGTTTCGAATATTCACAAAAGAAAGACTGATGAATGACTAAAGCCTGATATATTACGGCTTTTTTCGGAGAAAGAATATAACAGATGGAGTTCTCCTGCTATTTTACGCCTTGTTTCTGCGTTATTCCGCTTCGCCGTTACATCCTGAAACCCGCACCAGCTCACTAATTTCCTTGCGCATCCGGGGAGATTTTTCCCGGGTTTGCAACGGTTCGGGCAACTGTGCCGGGTCGCCTGCATAACCTATAGCGGCCATGATCACCGGTTTATACTCATCCGGAACGCCGGTTGCCCGGGCGATTTTCTCCGGATAGAAACCACCCATTTGATGTACCGACAATCCCAGTTCCGTGGCCTGAAGGGCCAGCATCCCCATTGCCTGACCGGTGTCGTACCACGCATGAGTGTAAGGTTTACCATTATGTTCGAAATGTTTGCGGGCGAAGACGGCCAGCAGCACCGGCGCGTTTCGTGCCCAGACCTTGTTTCCATCCATCAGGCTTTCCAGAAACCGATGGAAGGCTTCCGGCTGCTCATGAGTGACGTAGACAAAGCGCCAGGGCTGCGCGTTTGTTGCCGAGGGCGCCCATCGGGCAGTTTCAAATAACTGTTCGAGCTTTTCCGGCTCGACAGCCCGCCCGTCAAATGCCCGCGGACTCCATCGCCGGCGGGCCAGTTCACTCAGTGTTGATGCCTTTGGTAAAGTATTTTCCATATTCATTCCATTACAATTGAGGTTTTACCCTCTGATCCATTTTGTTCAGCCCCGGAATTTTTCGAGCAGCTCATCCAGTTGACGAATTTCCATTTCGTCAAGGTTTCGAAAGACCTGCTCAATAAGGCATTCCATTTCCGGATCCATTTGTGATAGTAACTCCAATCCTCCTTCTATGATGCGGATATCCACTTTCCTTCGGTTCTTCCGGCAGACGCAACGCTCCACCAGTCCTTTTTGCCGCAGCTTTTCGACCAGCCGGGTGGCGTTGGAACTTTTGTCGACCATCCGCTTCTGAACCTCACCCAGACTGAGGGGGCAGGGATGCCTGCCTCGCAGTATGCGTAGGACGTTATACTGCTGCTCTGTCAATCCCGCTTTGCTGAAAACACTCCTGAAAAGCTCGTCCACCCGTTTTGAGGTGACCAACAGGTTCAGCCACGTTCGCTGTTCCGGACTGCTGAAAGAGGTCATATGTAATTCGTCTTCCAATTTCATATAGTAATTTAACATTAAATTATTGTTGGTACAACTATTGTTTTGTTAGAAATCGCATTGATCTCATTATTCGTCCACCGAAGCGGGCGACAAGGGAATTTTTTATATTTTACAAGGCGAAAAGTTTTTTCATCTGTCAAAAAAAACAGCTAATCATGCCCTGGTTTCAGAAAAATATCCGGTTGCACCCGTATCCGCGCGGTTTTCATCTCATCACAGAGGAAGTACTGGAACATGTTCCTGAGTTGCGGAGTATTCACACAGGGATAGCTCACTTTTTCCTGCAACACACCAGTGCCGGATTAACATTGAATGAAAATGCCGACCCGACCGTCCGTTCTGATTTTGAAACCTTCTTCACCAGGCTGGTTCCGGAAGACACCTCTCAATATGAACACACTCTGGAGGGGCCGGACGACATGACCTCGCATATCAAAACTTCGTTACTGGGGAGTTCGGTTATTGCACCGATTACCGATGGCCGGTTGAATCTGGGGATTTGGCAGGGGTTGTATTTGTGTGAATACCGCAATGGTAAACATCGCAGAAACATGGTAGTAACCCTGTTCGGCGAATGATTCCGGGCCGGCATTATCTCTCCTTTTGAGGTAAGCCTGATGAAGATCGTTGTCAGGGGCGTTCCGGGCGATTTTCGTCATCCTTTTTTTAGCTTATCTTTCGGGCCGGCAGTACGTGGTTTCGCTGCTTCTCTTTTACCTGCTTTGCATCAATCTAAACCGATATATTTCATGGCGAAAAACATTACCAGGCGCGATAAGGATTATTCTCAATGGTATCTGGATGTCATAAGAGAGGCCGATCTGGCCGAGCATTCACCGGTACGCGGCTGTATGATCATCAAGCCGAACGGCTATGCCTTATGGGAAAATATGCAGCGTGAACTTGACAGAATGTTCAAGGAGACCGGCCATCAGAACGCTTACTTTCCGCTTTTCATCCCGAAATCTTTTCTTTCGAAGGAAGCCAGGCACGTAGAAGGGTTTGCCAAGGAATGCGCTGTCGTTACCCACAGCCGGTTAAAGGCGGCAGACAACGGAGTGATCGTCGATCCGGACTCACGTCTGGAAGAGGAATTGATCGTCCGGCCCACCTCCGAAACCATCATCTGGGACACCTACCGGAACTGGATCCAGTCCTATCGTGACCTCCCTATCCTGATCAATCAGTGGGCCAATGTTGTCCGCTGGGAGATGCGTACCCGCCTGTTTCTCCGGACGATGGAGTTCTTATGGCAGGAAGGCCACACTGCCCACGCCACGCGGGAAGAAGCTGTTGACGAGACCATCAGGATGCTCGACGTGTACCGCACATTTGCCGAGGATTACATGGCCCTGCCGGTACTTACGGGCCTGAAAACCGAATCCGAGCGATTCGCGGGAGCCGAACAGACCTATTGTATCGAAGCCCTGATGCAGGATGGGAAAGCGCTCCAGGCAGGCACTTCACATTTTCTCGGACAGAATTTTGCCAGGGCTTTCGGCGTACAATTCCAGGACCGCGACGGAATGCTCAAAGACGTATGGGCAACAAGCTGGGGGGTCTCGACGCGGCTGATCGGCGGCCTCATCATGGCTCATTCCGACGATAGTGGACTGGTACTGCCTCCAAAACTGGCGGCAACACAAGTAGTGATCGTACCGATCTGGCGCAGCGAAGAAGAACGGTCGGAGGTACTGAACTATTGTGAAAACCTGCGGCTGCAGCTTCAACAGGCCGGAATCCGCTTAAAAATCGATGACCGCGATCAATTCAAACCGGGATGGAAATTTGCCCGGCATGAGGCCGAAGGCACTCCGGTTCGCATAGCCGTCGGCCCGCGTGATGTACAAAACGGGAATGTTGAACTGGCCCGGCGCGACACGCTTACAAAAGAAGTAACGGGCAGCGAAGAAATCGCACAGAAAGTTGCGTCCCTTCTGGCCAACATTCAGGAAACCCTTTATCAGCGGGCGCTGGATTACCGCCATGCACATACCAGCTACACCGACAGCTACGAAGAATTCCAGGACATCCTGGATAAAAAGGGCGGATTTATCTACGCGCACTGGGATGGAACTCCGGAAACCGAAGCCCGCATTAAGGAAGAGACCAAGGCAACAATACGGTGCATCCCGCTCAACGGGGAAAAGGAAGACGGGAAATGCATGATCAGCGGCAAACCCTCGAAGCAGCGGGTAGTATTTGCACGTTCTTATTAAGGATTGAAAGTTATCAGGTTGAAGGGTGGAAGTTACATGTTGTTGAATCAAATCATTTTTTGTGATGTTATCCATACCTGAAAATTATCGTGTTTGTACGGCCGAAGAAAACCGGGGGATGGATACGTTCACGATACAGGAGTTCGGCATCCCCTCATTCACTCTGATGGAAATCGCAGGTGCTAAAACCGCAGATGCCATCTTTCCATACCTGAAGCCGCAAAGCCGCGGACTCGTTCTCTGCGGAAAAGGCAACAATGCCGGAGATGCTCTCGTGGCCGCACGGCATCTGCATCGGCGTAACATTCGGTTCGACGTCGTTTTCATCAGCGGGACGGAGAGCATGTCCGACGACGCTTCCAGGAACCTGCACCTCGTCCAGAAACTGATGGAAGCGGATACCCGTACCGGGGAACCGGCTCTCGTTATCCTGGAGGGATGGAATCCGGATAACCTTCGTCCCGGACAATATTCTTTTATCATCGACGGGATGCTCGGCACCGGCCTGGCCGATAATGTGCGCGGCGACTATGCCAAAGCAATCTCCTGGACAAACGCCCTCGGACTGCCGGTGTTCAGTATCGATGTGCCCACCGGGCTCCACGCCGACACCGGTGAGGTACTCGGCAACAGCATCACAGCTTCCGTAACATGCACGTACGGAGCCTTGAAGACCGGTTTCTATATGAACGAAGGCCCGAATCGCTGTGGGAAGATTGTCTTTTGTGACCTGGGGTTTCCCTCAAATGCCCCTGCAACATCTCACCGCTATGTTATTGAGGACGAATGGGTACGGGTATGCCGGGAGTCGCAGCCCGTCCATCATCCCCGGCATAAATATGAGGCGGGTGTTGTTTATCTCATTGCCGGATCAGAAGGGCTGACCGGTGCCGTTCAAATGGCGGCGATCAGTGCCTGGCGAACCGGGGTCGGTGCCGTGACGATCATCATCCCCCACGGCCTGTTGCCCGTCTTTGAAACGACACTGATCCATCAGGTGAAAATTCCGGTGGGCCGCCGTGACGATTTTCATTTCACTCCGGCCCATACCGAAGATGTCCTCGGGCAAATCCGGCATCGTCCCGGTTGCGTACTTCTCGGTCCGGGTCTGGGCCGGCATAAGGAGACCGTCGCCTTCGTTCAGGAGCTGACCGGCAGGATCGAAGCCGATCTCGTCATTGACGCAGACGGCCTCTGGTGTCTCGCGCAGGGCTCCTTCCCCGTAGTCAAAAGCGGATCCTCCTGGATCCTGACACCGCACCCCGGAGAGCTTTCACAACTCGCGGGCCGGTCGGTTTCCGAGCCCTTCGAAAGAATGACCATTGCCGAATCGATGGCACAAGAACATGGGGTCGTCATCGTTGCCAAAGGGATGCCAACGTATATTTCCCAGTCTGGACGACACACACTGATGACAACTTACGACACCACCGTCTTCTCCCGGACAGGTTACGGCGACGTCCTTGCCGGAAAAATTGCCGGGAACCTGGCTCGCAGCCAGGAATCGGTTCTGAGCTGTGCAGCCGCTCTTCAGGAAGGCAGACACAAATACGACCACGCGCTTCAAACCGCCCCCCATCCACCCGAGCCTATGGATTTGGTATGAATCCCTATTTCTTTTACGAATCTCCGGCCATTACACGAATCCTCGGATTCCTATTGATAATCTGGACCCTTCTCACCTGTTATCTGACATTGGCGCCCAATACTCTGCTCGGTCACGTCACGGTATTCCAGTACGACAAGCTGGGTCATTCCGGGATGTTTTTCGGCTGGACGCTTTTACTGGGCCTGAGCAGGCTGCATCATCACAGGGATCTGAACAACACTTTTTTGCTGGCCACACTCATTACCGGAATTGCATTCGGAGGACTGATTGAAATCCTGCAATGGATTCTGCCGTTCAACCGGGATCCGGACATCAAGGATTTTGTTGCAGACAGCGTGGGCGGGTGGTCGGCTTTTTTGCTGCTTACTTTTCTCCGGGAGCGGATTCAGGCTTTTACCTCCCATCATGCCCGCCTCAGCAAAGAATAACCGGCTGAAAAGCAGCAGGTTACGAATCTATAATAGAAGCACCTTCATAAACGTTAAAAGATTAACATTTTATTCAGAATAGCCTCTTGCCAGGATGCAAAATAATTACCAAATTAGGGAGTATTCCCTTTTAATCTAATTTTAAGTACAACCCTTCAGCATATGTCTATTTTAAACAACAAAAAGCCAGAGGTAGATTTAAGCAATTATTATACTCTGTATTTGCAGATAGGTTTAATAATTACGCTTATCGCTCTGATTGTGCTTTTCAATATTCATCTCGCGCCGTCGGGTGTCCAGAATTTTAGCGAGCCGAAGCAGGAAACGGTGAAAATGGAAGAAGTTGTACAAACGAAACAACAAGAAAAACCGCCTCCGCCTCCACGTCCGCCCGTTCCGGTAGCGGTACCAAACGACGCCATTGTCAGTGATGCTCCCATCAACCTGAATGCGGAACTGGATCTGGATGCTCCGCTGAATATGCCGCCTCCCCCTCCGCCGGCTGCTTCCAAGAAGGAGGACACGGAACCTGCAAATCACATCTTTGTTGTGGTGGAAAAAATGCCCCAGCTGGTTGGCGGACTGGCAAAACTGCAGCAAAGCATTGTTTACCCCGAACTGGCCCGTAAGGCTGGTATCGAAGGACGCGTGTATGTTGAATTCGTCGTTGACGAACATGGAAATGTGGTAAACCCGCATGTAGTTCGCGGCATCGGCGGCGGCTGTGATGAAGCTGCCATTGAAGCGGTGAAAAAAGCTCACTTCATCCCCGGTATGCAACGCGGGCGGCCCGTAAAGGTCCGTTATAGCCTGCCGATCGTGTTCAAGCTGCGATAAACACAACACGAAAAATGACTTCTCTGAAAGCGTTTCGTCACCGACGGAACGCTTTTTTTATGAGATTCCCTGAAAGATTCTTTTTTATCAAGGGATTCTTTTGGGGGTATTTTCCTACTTATACCGTCCCTGTCGGGAAATCATTGCTCTCTTTTTTCTGCAGCCAGCCTCTCATCTTTTGCAGGACGGGACGCAACGATTCATAACCTGCCAGCTCTTCCGCCTGTGAGAGGGCTATCCATTGTGCATCCTCAATGTCTTCTTCCGCGAGCGGACTAAAAACTTTTTCAGGAGTTTTCATCGCAAACCAGCGGGTCGTTTTGCCCCATAACATGCCGTCGCGTTCATATTCGTGATAGGAAGAGGCGATTTCTTCGATGACCTCCGGATCGGCTATACCAAGTTCTTCCCGTACTTCACGAACAGCGCAAGCGGCCGCGGATTCTCCCTCCTCCTGTTTTCCTTTGGGCAAATCCCATTTTCCCCAGCGATAAATCATCACCACCTCCGGTTCTGCGGCACGCCCCCGCCGGCGGTAAATCAGCCCGCCGGCGGCATTCACCGGAATAAGGTCATGACGCTTCATCCTTTTTCCCTTCTTCCGGGCCATTCCCGGAGGCAGATCCATCGGGAGACTTTTCCTTTCCTGCAGCCGAGGCTTCATCCACATAATTCAGGCGCAGGTTTGTCAGTGTCTGGTCGAGATACTTGCTGACATCATCCGGCAGATTACCCTGCGTATATTGCCTGAGCATCTCAAGAGTATCTATGGCATACTTGGCTGAGCCGAGATCACGCTCCACCTTGTCGGTCGCCGGATTCTTGAGTTTCCCCAGGCCCATCATGCCAATCTGTTCGTGCTGTTGCACCAACATCATAAACAGGAGCTGATCCTGTTGTTCCTTCGTCAGCCGCTGGTTCGAATAACCGGGTTCGGTTTGTTGATCCTGATCACTCATATTCATTCCTCTTTAATACCTGTAATTTTTCTTTCAAAGATACCAAACCATGCCCCATTGTGAAAGCGGTTCCATCAAAAAAGGCCAAAAAAGCGCCATAAAATCATTTTTTTAGATCAAGAGAAAGGTTCCTATTCTATTCTCAATTTGATACATTAGGGCGTCTTAAAATATCCGTTGTTCATTATTCACCATCGTACCCTTTCATGGCAATTATACATCCCTTCAAAGCCTGGCGCCCCAAACCAGATCATGTCAAGGAGGTAGCGTGTGTTCCTTATGACGTCATCAACACCGAAGAAGCCCGTGCTTTGGCCCGGGGAAAGGCGGACAGCTACCTGCATGTCATCCGTCCGGAGATCGATTTGCCGCCCGATGTGGATATTTATGATGATAGGGTCTACCGGAAAGGAGCCGAAAACCTCCTGAAAATGAAGACGGGAGGGATCCTGATCCAGGAAGAAAAGCCGGCCCTCTATCTTTACCGGCTGACGATGAACGGTCGCGACCAAACAGGCCTGTTTACCTGCGTTTCCGTGGAGGATTATGACGAGGATGTCATCCTCAAACATGAACAGACCCGCCACGATAAGGAACGGGACCGTACGCGGCATATTCTGACCCAACAGGCCCATGCCGAACCGGTGATGCTCACTTACCGGGATGTGCCGGAAATCGCCAAACTGACGCAGGCAACGATCTCCAATGAAGAACCCCTCTATAATTTTACTGCGGACGACGGCGTGCATCACACCATTTGGAAGATCGCGGATACCGAGCTTTGGGTACGGCTCTTCAAACCGGTCGATTCTCTGTATGTGGCGGACGGGCACCACCGGTGCAAAAGTGCCTCAGTGGCGGCAGAAGAACGACGCCGGCAAAATCCGGATCATTCTGGTCATGAGGAATACGATTTTTTCCCGGCCGTCCTTTTCCCGATGGAGGAGATGCACATCATGGCCTATAACCGGGTCGTATTCCGGCTGCCGGATCACTTTTTGCAAACACTGCAGGAGCAGATGACCATTACCCCGACCGAACAGCAGGAACCCGTACAAAAGGGACATGTCTGCGTCTACACCGATGGAAAATGGTACGATATGGCATTGCCCGTCGACGAGAACGCATCGGCGGTTGAATCGCTGGATGCTTATCGCCTGCAGAAGTTCGTGCTGGAGCCGCTCCTGAACATTACCGATCCGCGGAGTGATAAGAACATCTCTTTCGTCGGCGGAATCAGGGGGACCAAAGAGCTTATCCGGCTGGTAGATTCAGGCAAGGCTGCAATTGCCTTCAGCATGTACCCGACATCCATCGAAGAACTGGCCGATGTATCGGATGCCGGGCTGCTTATGCCTCCAAAATCAACATGGTTTGAGCCGAAGCTGCGATCCGGCCTTCTCATCCATACCTTCTGACCCGTTTATTAATCCTGACAAACAGTAACCGCTCACCTTTTAATTAGCAACAAACTATGCAACGAGTTCATAATTTCAGTGCAGGTCCGGCCACGCTGCCTGTTGAAGTCCTTCAAAGAGCCCAGGCCGAACTGCTCGACTATCAGGGAAAGGGCGCCTCAATCATGGAGCTGAGTCATCGTGGCGCCGAATATACGGAAGTCAATAATCAGGCCGCGGCACGTTTTCGCACTCTTCTGGGAGTAGGAGAAGAATTTCACGTGCTCTTTCTTCAGGGGGGTGCCAGCTCCCAATTTATGATGGTGCCCTTCAATTTTTTGGGAAAGAACGAAACGGCCGACTATCTGAATACCGGGTCCTGGTCGACCAAGGCCATCAAGGAAGCCAAACTTTTCGGGAATGTACACATCGGCTATTCATCGGAGGGAAAAAACTTCACTTCCGTTCCCAAAGATAATGAACTGGAACTGACCCCGGATGCCCGGTATGTGCACTATACAGCCAATAATACCATCTGTGGAACCGAATATAAGAAAGAGCCCGAAACCGGCGACGTGCCCCTTGTCTGTGATGCTTCTTCCAATTTCCTGTCGCGTCCGGTTGATATGTCGAAATACGGGCTGATCTACGCGGGTGCCCAGAAAAACCTGGGACCGGCGGGGGTTACCATCGTCATCATTCACAACGATTTTCTCGAAAAAGCGCATACCGACAACGTTCCCACGATGCTGAAATACCGGACGCACGTGGAGAAGTTGTTCAATACCCCGCCTTCCTTTAACGTATACATGGTGAATCTCGTCCTGGAATGGCTGGAAGAAAAGGGAGGCATCCCGGCCATGGATAAAATGAATGAAGAAAAAGCGACCCTGCTTTATGGCGAAATAGATAAGGATGATTTCTACAAAGGCACTGCCGAGAAAGATTCCCGCTCCCGAATGAACGTGACGTTCCGTCTGCCAAATGAAGATCTGGAGAAAAAATTTATTACTGAAGCAGGAACCAACGGGATGATCGGACTCAAGGGTCACAGAAGTGTTGGAGGAATGCGTGCCAGCCTCTACAACGCCTGCTCCCTCGACAGCGTAAATACGCTGGTCTCCTTTATGAACGAATTCCGCCGGAAAAACGGATAACAGGGGAATAATTAAAAAAACACTCCAAAAGTTTCGAAACTTTTGGAGTGTTTTGCAGGCCGGTAGAGACGCGAAACTTCGCGTCTCTACCGGATGATCTGGCTCAGGAAAATCTGCAGGGATCCCGGATAGAAAATGATGGTGAAGATAACCCCTGCCACGGCGCCGGCTATATGAGCTTCGTGATTGATAATCCCGCGGTTTCTGCGGCTTTCGTAGATACTGTAGCCCAGGAACAGAAGGCCGAAGATAATGGCGGGGATGCCGATCGGAATAAAGAAAATATAGAGCGGCTGCCAGGGATAAAACAGAATAAAAGAGAAGATTACCGCTTCAACAGCACCCGAGGCACCCAGGCTGGCATACGACGGATCGTCTTTATGTTTGAAGAGTGAAGGGAGCGACGAAATAACTAACGCCGTGAAATACATTCCCGTAAAAACGGGCGTACCAAGTATTCTCTCGATTAATGGCCCGAAAATGTAAAATGTGAACATGTTAAAGAAGAGATGCAGAAAGTCGGCGTGCAAAAAACCCGAAGTAATCAACTGATACCATCGGTGCTCACGGAAAGTAAAATAGGGACGCAGCATCCCTTCCTCAAGGAAATGAGGAAAAACATACCAGGCACTTATAGAAGTGATGACTGTTGCAATAAGGATGACGTAGGCCATTAATCATATGGTTTCATTAAAGGATGCCGTTAAGGTAGCAAATTCGCCGCACACGTGGGGCCCCTTTCCGCAACATTGCGTTTTTACGGAAAAGCAGGATGGCGGTTGCAGGTGAGAAACATCCATTTGTATATTTGGGGCTATTTACCGGGCAGGCGGCACCCTGTCCGGCATGTTCGCAAGCCGAAGTAGCTCAGCCGGTAGAGTCCCGATAATATTAAGCCAATGTAGCTCAGTGGTAGAGCAATCGCCTCGTAAGCGATAGGTCGCCGGTTCAAGTCCGGCCATTGGCTCAATATTGCCGGGATAAAGCACAGGTAACGGGTTCGAGTCCCGTCTTCGGCTCGGAGAACGGCAGACAAAGGTAATCAGGATCTTCCCTTCTTATCAATCGGATTGGTTTTTCATGGCTTCCATATTCTGATTGATCATTATACGGTGGAAGTATCTGGTTTCTCTCTATTTAACAGAAACTCCCGCTTCCGCGCATAACAGGCATTATTTCTTCCGGATCCTTTAGCATGAATATTTTCCGGCTTTCAGATCAATTCTTCGCGATACAACACATCCAGCAATAACGAGGCGGACCATGAAAATTCGTCGGCGCCGTGCCCGGTACCGTTATGAGGGTTGTAATATTCATAAAAACCGTGTCTCCGGACCAGCCTGATAATCGAGTCCCTGACCCATTCGCCGTATTCATCAAATCCATATTGCTTTAATCCTTCATATAAAAACCAGTTGATGTTGATCCAGACCGGACCCCGCCAGTAGCGGTTAGGGGAAAAGCCGGGCTGCTTCTCATCATAACTCGGGATGCCGCGTTCTCTCCCATGTTCCGGATCAAAGTGGGCGGAATCCAGATATTTAAGCATTTTATCTGCCCGGTTCTTGTCGGGGACCCCGGAGAAGAGAGGAATGAATCCGGAAGCTACATGGGACGGTATTATCTCATTATTCTTCATATCGTAATCAAAATAGATAGACTGTTCCGGATCCCACAACTTTCGGTTCATGGCTTCTTTTACGGAGCTTGCCCGGCCGGCATGGAGAGCGGCATCCTTTCCAAGAATCTGCGCGATCCGGGCCAGATCGGCGTCTCCGCGGGCCAGCAATGCATTGAATAAAACATCCTGGACCAGGAAGGGCGTCTTCTCCCGAATAGCCGCTTCATCATAATCGTTATCATAAAACAGCTTTACCAGATACACATACCGATCGTACGTTTTGTTATCCGGCCGGTCCTTTGGGTCGACGGTCTTTGTATCGCTCCGCTCGTAGTCGGGAATCTGGTCTCCCGACAGATGGATCTTGTTGAAGATGCTGTCCCATATCGGAGAATTATCCATTCCGGATTCCCAGGGATGACGAATGTAGGCCAGACTTTCCCTGTCCGGATCGCGTTCCTTGTGCAGGTAATCGTGCCAGGTACATAATTTGGGATAAAGCCGGGCCAGAAACCCCCTGGCTTGTTGTTTATCCCGGGCTCTCGTATAAATATACAGGGCAGCGGTTGCATGGAGCGGCGGCTGCACGATACCGGAAGTCCGGGTATTTCCGGGAGTATAATTGCTGCGGTCGATCCGCCAGAATGCAGGACCGGGAAAATAATCCTGTGCTTCATCGCTGAAGACGATGTGAGGCAACAACCCGTTCGACCATTGTCCGGTAAATAAATGGAGCAGCTCCTGTTGGGCACGCTCCTGCTGATAATGGGCATACCCGATGGCGATCAGTGCCGCATCCCATGACCACTGATGGGGATACAATTTCTCCGCAGGTATGGTGAATTTGCCGGTCCAGTTTTTATCTAAAACAGCTTTTGCCTGTCTGGCAATGTCGGAATAATCGTCATTCATATCGTCCGTTATTTATTTCATCGTTAGAAAATGCCGGCAAAGAGGCAAATTCATAGGTATTTCTTTCGGACTTTCAGTCAGCATTCAGCTACACCGGAAAGCAGATGACTAAGAGCCCGTATCTCTATTTCAGAAGGTCCGGCGAAGCTGTTTATTTATCCGGCATCTCATCCGCCGTGCTCAAAGCTCGGATAAAGAATCATCCCTCCATCGACAAAGAAAGAGGAACCTGTCACGTAAGAAGCCGCATCGCTGACCATGAATACAGCGACATTTGCGATATCCACCGGTTCTCCCAGCCGGTCGAACGGAATTTTATCCAATAAATCCTTCCGTTTTTCGGGGTCGGTCCATACGGCGCGGTTGATGTCTGTTTTAATGGCGCCCGGGGCGAGCGAAATTACACGAACCCCAAAGGGGCCGGCTTCCTGGGCCATTGTTTCCGTGAGCATAGCCAGGCCCGCCTTACTCACCGTGTAGGCGGTGTAACCATTCCAGGGAATTCGCTCGTGCACCGAAGTCATGTTAAGAATTACACCGTTTCTCTGCTGCGTCATGTTCTGCAATGCCTTTCGGGCACACAGAAAGGGGCCGGTCAGGTTAACATCCAGCACCCTTTGCCAGTCGCTTACATCCTTTTCCCATGCAACCGACCGTTTTCCTTCGATGCCGGCATTGTTGATGAGGATGTCCAGCCCGCCCCATTGTTCGTGGATAGTGGTAAACATAGCCTCCACCTCGTCCGGGTGTGATATATCCGCCTTGACGGCCAGTGCCGTTCCGCCCTTTGAACGAATCTGCCCGACAATTTCCTCTGCCGCATCCGCATTGACAATGTAATTAACAGCCACATGGGCCCCTGCATCCGCTAACGCGAGGGCAATGGCCTTGCCTATTCCGCTGTTTCCGCCGGTAACCAGTGCCCGTTTCCTGTCTAAACGTATATCCATTTTGCGCTAAGATTATTCATATTGATTGTAATTGATGTCATACTACCTCATTCAATGGATAAAGGGCAAAAATCGTTCTATTGCAGGACGTTAGAAGAGAAGGAGCGTTGATTCGGGAATGGCGGAAACCGAAGAATTGTCCCTCGTATCCTCTTTGGGGACAGGTTCCCTTTTCTTTCTATGATGAGATGATTAGCGAAAAGTTGACTAAAAATCCTCACTCATAGCATATAGCGGATGTCATAGGAAGAGGTCGGATATGAAAAAATACCTCTCCTGAGTTCTGCGGCAGATATGTTATGACGAATAGCCAGGGCAAAGAGATTAATCACTTCTCCGGCATGGGTCCCCAGCAAATGGGCCCCAAGGATGCGTTCCGTTTCTTCCTCTATCAAGACGGTATAGCCGGAATGGGATTCATTGATGCGTTTATGAGTATACCAGGAAGAAGTCTCTGCCTGATTAACGGTAAATTTCAACCCCTGATCTTTTGCCTGATCTTCCCGCAAACCTACCGAAGCCAAAACAGGTAACGTAAAAACGCAGGTTGGGGTAGCGGTGTAATCAGTTTCACTGGAGTTACCGTTGAGCAGGTTTACCGCAACAATTTGTGCCTGTGCTCCGGCTACCGGCGTCAGCGGCCGGCCCGGCTGTGCCGCATCACCGGCGGCATAAATATGCTCGTGGCTGACACTCTGGAGATATTTGTTCACAACAACCCCGCGGTCGTTGTGCTCTATACCTGCTTTTTCCAGCTCCAACTCAAAAATGTCAGGCACGCGCCCCGCTCCATGGACAACCATATCACCGTCAACTTCGACCGACTTTCCTTCGTTTTCACCAATAACCAGGAGTTTATCTCCCTTTTTCGTCACTTCCGTAACAGTGGTATTTAATATAAACCCGATACCGATCTCCTGCGATGCCTTCATCAGCTCACCGGCCAGGAACGGATCGAAAGGGTTAAGTATGCGTTCCCCACTATGGATTACCGTGACTTCGGCTCCTGCCCTCCGGGCGATATGGGCAAACTCCATCGAAACATATCCGCCTCCCATAAATACAATATGACGGGGTAATGTCTCAAGTTCAAGAAACTGATCACTGTGGGTCATCAGATCGACACCGAGGATGCCGAGTGTCCGGGGATGAGCACCGCTGGCAATCAGGAAATGCCGGGATTCCAGGTATTTTCCGTCCACCTCGATGGTATGTGGATCCGAGAAACGTGCCACTCCGCGATACTGCTCTACCCCAGCCTCACTCAGGCTCTTTTTCCGGCTTTCCGGCACCGGATCTGTAAACGTTCTTTTAAAAACCATTAGTTCCTGCCAGTCAATCGCCGCTTCCCCGGTCACTCCCCTGCCATGGAACCGCCGCATACAATCGACCACCTCTGTAGCTCCCACGAGCACTTTTTTGGGATCACAGCCCCGCAGCGGACAGGTTCCGCCGTACGGTTGTTTATCCACCACAGCCACCTTCCAGCCCTCGCGACGGCATCGAAGCGCAGGGGTAAATCCTGCAGTGCCCGTTCCTATTACGATGAGATCAAATTTATCATGGCTCATGGCTTCGTCCTGTTTGGGTTTTTATCTTCTCCTATAAACATCTCTCCTCACCGGAGGGTTAAAAGAGGCAATTTTATACATCTTGTACGTCCGGCAACAGAAACTCCCACATATCCCTGAAAAACCGTTTCCAGCGATTGAAGATTCCTGATACTCATTCCAAAGTGAATCTCCCGTCCTGTTGTTCCTGATTTTCGGGATTCACGTATGTCTGCCTTCTCCGGAGCAGAAACCGTAACGACATTGTCGTTTGAGGGATCTCCTCTTTCCGAAAAAAGCTACCTTTCTGTCTGTTACGGTTACAATTGCCGGCTATCCCTGTAAAAAATCCAATAATTTTGTGAAAAATTTTATATTGGAAC
>CAZNHE010000006.1:47421-71993 GCA_964572735.1 uncultured Chitinophagales bacterium
GCCGGCTATCCCTGTAAAAAATCCAATAATTTTGTGAAAAATTTTATATTGGAACATCATTTCGGACGGAATCATTGCAAAGATGCCACGAAAACAGGCGCTTTATTTATCATTCTGTGCCCTGGCATTAGCTATGGCGGCAGCGGGCTGTGCCACGACGAGGACTACCAACGAACGTGGAGAGAAACTCATCGGGCGTGGTGTTGCCAGTTGGTACGGGCCGGGGTTTGACGGCCGGTATACGGCCAACGGCGAGATCTACGACCAAGACGCCATGACCGCTGCGAACAAAACGCTGCCTTTTAACACGTATGTCCGGGTAGTCGACCTTGATAATGGGAAATCGGTAGTTGTGCGGATAAACGACCGCGGGCCTTATGCCAAGGGGCGCATCATCGACCTTTCAAAACAGGCGGCCCGGCGTCTGGGAATGATTGGACCGGGGACGGCTCATGTGCTGTTATACCTGGTGCAGAAAAATACACAGGAGATGCAAACCGGCGGGAAGATCACTGCGGGTTCGGAATTATTCACGGTTCAGATAGCATCCTTCCGGAACCGGCAGGATGCCGAAGAAAAAGCCAGCCATTTTCGCGCCTCATGGATTGACAAGGCCACGGTAAACGGAAAAACCGTTTATCGTGTATACCTCGACCGGTTCAGTACCCGGAAGGAAGCCGAACTCGCTCTTGAGGAAATGCACAAAGAAAACATCCGGGGATTCGTGAAACAAGTGCAGAATTAATAGCCTGCTACCTTCTTTTTCGTTATACTGGAGGTAACTCGTTAGTCAATATGAAGCGCGCCATTCCTGTAACGGCTGTATTATGTATTTTGATCGGGAGCATGTCGAATAAAGGCTATGCTCAGTTTTATACGCCGCCTTATTATCACGGTCAGACCCGGTATATCCAGTCTCTGTACTTTGAGCTATTCGGAAATGGAATCTTCTATTCTCTTAACTATGACGTCCTTACCTCCAGGCATCTTGGTACAAGACTGGGGGCCTTTTTTGACCCGCGCGCTCTCCTGGAGGATCCGGACCAGGTCAGGCACGATGAAGCCCCGACCACCAATGTAGCCCTCATCTTAATGGAAAATTATTTTCTTGGCACCGGACGAACCCGTATAGAACTCGGCGCCGGGGGCGTACTTGGTCAGTTTGATTCAAACGCGAGGAGACAGGGGGTTGTTCCTCCGGCGATAACCTTTACAGCCGGTATTCGCATACTTCCGACGCCGAAAAATCATGTAACGTTCAAATTTGCTTACACCCCCTTTATCTCTCATGGCCATTTCTTCTCGCGGTTCGGATTGAGCGTCGGTTTCGGACTGTTTCCTTTCCATTCTCACTGACTGAACTTCTCATCCTCCTTCACATGTTATAACACATAAAAAATGATGCAAACAACCGGAAAATATCCCATACAAAAGACGGACGAAGAATGGGCGGAAGAACTTTCTCCCGAAGCATACCATATTTTAAGAGAGAAAGGAACCGAGCCTCCCGGTACCGGCGCCTATTATCACACAAAAGAAAAAGGCGTGTATTTATGTGCCGCCTGCGGAAATGAACTTTTCTCTTCGGATACCAAATACGAGTCGGGATCGGGATGGCCCAGCTTTTATGAACCTGTCGATGAGGAACGCATAGAAGAGGCTCCGGACAGCAGCTTCATGATGCGCCGCACAGAAGCACGTTGTGCCCGATGCGGTTCTCATCTCGGCCATGTTTTCGAGGATGGCCCCCGGCCAACCGGACTGCGGTACTGTATCAATTCTGCGGCCCTGGAATTAAAGAAGACGGATTAGCGCTTCCGCCAAACCAGAGGAATCTTCGAAAAATGACGCCAGGGCCCGTGTCTAAAACGGGCCCTGGCGATCCGATTTCCTGCTGATCTTTACGTTTATCAGTTCTTCCCGATGCTTTCCTGAAGTTTATCCCAATCGGAGAGAAACTTCTTCAGCCCGATATCGGTAAGCGGATGCTTTATCAGACTTGTGATCACCTTGAAAGGCATGGTCGCTACGTGAGCTCCTATTTTCGCAGCTTCCACAACATGCATAGGATGACGAATGCTGGCTGCCAGAACTTCCGTTTTCAGCCCGTAATTGTCATAAATGGTGACGATATCCTCAATGAGCTGCATCCCATCGGTGGAGATATCATCCAGGCGCCCCAGGAACGGGGAGATATAAGTCGCCCCGGCCTTGGCAGCCACCAAAGCCTGTGTAGGGGAAAAACATAAGGTACAGTTTGTTTTGATCCCTTCCTCCGAGAGCGTCTTGATCGCTTTGATACCTTCCTGAATAAGTGGAATTTTGACCACAACGTTGTCTGCGATCTTTGCCAAATGATGAGCTTCCTGCAGCATCCCCGCATAATCGGTGGAAACCACTTCGGCGGAGACATCGCCGGCCACGATCTCACATATTTTTGCGATATGTGAATCAAAGTCCGTAACTCCTACCCGTGAAATCAAAGAAGGGTTCGTAGTTACGCCGTCGAGGACCCCCATATCATTCGCTTCGCGGATCTCATCGAGATCCGCCGTATCAATAAAAAATTTCATAATGGTGTTGTTGTATGTTTTATGATGAACTTACCTACAAATATCCACAGCCTGACCGACAAAGTAAACCTTCGGCCCTAAAGCGGATCATGATAATCCTGGTATTTCGCTGTCAATGTCTGTATTTATGTACAAGTTTATGTATACTCCCGCTATTCATTTTAAAGCCTTTCGGCATGGACTCACAGATGTAAGACCCTGGGACTTATGTAACAACTCGTAAAAGTAAAACGCCCATCCAATTTTTTTGTTGTCTCAGACGTAGGTGTCTGTGATGCTATTTCTAATCACCAGAACGTGAACATGACGCACAATCGATTTTCCTTCATGATTTTTATGACTCTGATGCTGTTATTGTCATCATGTAGTGGTGGAGGGACAGCCGGACGTTTTGCGGGAAGAGGCAATCCGGCAAACGCGGCCACAAGTGTGGAAGTCACCACTGTGAAACCCGGGTCTATCTCCCGCCAGGTAGTTACATATGGAACAATCAAATCAAGCGATATTGTCAATGTAACTCCCCAGGTCAGCAACAGGGTTATACGTATCTACGCCTATATCGGGGATACGGTGAAAGACGGCCAGCTCCTCGCAAAAATCTACGATCAGCCCTACCGGGACCAGCTTGCCCAGGATGCTGCGCAGCTTGCACAGGCACAGGCCAATTTATACCGGGACAGCCTGCAATACATCCGCCAGCGCACGTTGTACCAGAGAAACCTGGTCAGCGGCACCGATTTCGAGAGTACACGGGCCACCTATCTGAGCAGCAAGGCTCAATACAAAGCGGCGGAAGCAGCTTATCAGCAAAGCAGGCAGAATCTGAATTACACCGAGGTCCGGTCTCCGGTTTACGGGGTGGTTACCCAGCGAAACGTGGCCGCAGGCAATGTTGTTACTCAAAACGATGTACTCTACCAGATCAACAACCTCCTGGGTCTTGAGTCTGACTTATACCTGCCGCGTCCCGATTGGCAACAGGTAAAAGTGGGACAAAAAGTCTCCTTTTATATCAGCGAAAACGGCGATAAGGTGGCTGAAGGCACTGTCACAAGGAAAAGCCCTCAACTGGATCCGGCTACAGGCCTGGGCACTGTAGTGGTCAGCCTGAACGAGGCCGGAAATAATATCAGCCCCGGGCTCCTGTGCCGAACCATCATCGACGTTGAAACGCATAATAACGCTGTTATTATCCCGCGTGACGCTTTGGTGGAAAATGTGCAAACGTTTATCGACCCGGAGTCAAATACTATACAATTGCAACAAACTTACAGTGCCTTTATCGTTAAAAATGATACACTCGCATTGCGAAAAGATGTGAAGACAGGTATCCGGGAAGGCAATGAAGTAGAAATATTATCAGGTATTTCGGCAGGCGATCAGCTTATTGTAACCGGGCAAAACGGGTTGCAAGACAGCGCAAAAGTGCGCATCGTACATCCCGGAGAATTTGGAACTTCCGACTCTCAATCCGTAGAATCAAACCCGCCGGCTCCCTCCGAAAATCAATGAAAAACCTGGCCAAATTTGCTGTTCAGCGTCCCATTACTACAATGATGATGGCACTGATCATCATCGGTTTTGGAATTTACGGCCTGATGAGGCTGCGGCTGAATCTGTATCCCGACGTCTCCTTTCCCACCATTACAATCTATACCACTTATGAAGGTGTTGCCCCGGAAGACATTGAAACCCTGATCACCCGCCCGATCGAGGAACAGGTGGGCAGCATCAGCGGCATTGAACGTATGCGCTCTCTTTCCAGTCAGGGAGCTTCGGTAATCAAGCTATATTTCAAATGGGGTACTGATTTATATGTAGCCGAATCGGATGTGAGAAAGAAGCTGGAATTCGTCCGCAATACACTTCCCCGCGACGCCGATCAGCCCATTGTATACGAGTACGATCCCAACCAGGAGCCTATCATCATTCTGACGCTGACCTCAAAGACCCGGAGCCTGCGTCAGTTGCGTACGTATTCCACAGAACAACTCGAACAGCGCTTTGAACGGCTGACAGGCATCGCTTCTGCCGAAACTTCCGGCGGACTGGAAAGGCAGATCAACATCTGGCTCAGCAATGAAGACATGAGGGCGTACAATATCGATTTGTCCGAAGTCGCCAATAAACTTCAACAGGAAAATATACAGGTCCCCGCAGGCGAGCTTATCGCACCACGGCAGGTCTACTCGCTGCGAACTATCGGGAAATTCAAGGATATCGACCAAATTCGCAATACCGTCATTGCCATGGTCGACGGGAAGCCCATACGCCTCAAAGACATTGCAAAAGTTCAGGATGGCATTGCCCAACCCATTGGAGGCGTGCATGTACAGGGAACACCCGGGGTGATCATCAAACTTTATAAGCAAAGTGATGCCAATGTTGTTACTGCGGCCAACAACGTGCGACGCAGCCTGTCTGCCATTCAGCAGACATTGCCCAAAGATATGCACCTAAAGGTACTGCTTGATAAATCCGGCTTTATCAAGCTCTCTATTCACGACCTCTACCGAACAGGGATCGAAGCAGTGGTTTTAGTGGTTCTGATCCTTCTTTTCTTCCTGAACAGCGGGCGTTCCGCCTTTATCATTGCCGTTTCCATCCCTGTTTCGATCATCGCAACCTTCGCCATCATGAACTACTTTAATGTCAGCCTGAATGTCATCTCCCTGTCGGGTCTGGCACTGGCGGTAGGCATGGTAGTGGACGATGCCGTGGTGGTGCTTGAGAACATTTTTCACTTCCGGGAAGATGGATACAAGGGGAAAAAAGCCTCAGTCCTCGGAGCTCAGGAGGTGGCCGTTCCGGTCATCGTTTCCACCCTGACAACACTCGTGGTATTCATCCCGATCCTGTTCGTCCCGGGCATTGCCGGTTTCCTGTTTCGTGATCTTGCGCTGACCATCTCCTTTGCTCTGGCTGTTTCTTTCTTCGTAGCTTTGAGCATCATTCCGGTTCTGAGTTCCAAACTTTTTGCATCCCAGGATGAAGAAGAAGGCGCGCGACCGGATGATGGCAGCCACTTCCGGCGGCTCCTGAGATGGAGTCATAAGAAATTGTGGCGGAGAATGGTACTCCTCCCGGCTTTTATCGGACTCATCCTCATCTATCCATTTATCTGGATCTATCGGGGCATCAGGAAGATGGCGGCAGCTTTCGGAAGATTTGCAGGCCCCACGGTCAAAGGATGGCACGACCGGATGGACCGGGCTTATCACCGCGGACTCGAACGGGCCGTATCCCACAGCGGCGTAACTATTGCAGCAGCCACCATTTTCTTTCTGATCACTCTTCCTATTTATACTCAACTGGGCGGTACTTTCTTTCCCGAAGTCGACCAGAATGAGATCATCCTGCAGGTAGAACGGAAACCGGGCGTAAATTTATTTGAACTGGAACGGACAATCTCACAGGTGGAAGCAATCATCCGGAAGAATGTGCCCGAAGCCACATTGGTGGTATCTGATTATGGAGACAAAAAAGGCATCGAAGGTGCGGATAACCCCGGCGGATACCGGGGAGAGGTGCGGATCGAGTTGGTGCCTTCCGGACAGCGTAAGCGCAGTCAGTCCGACATCACTGCCGACCTCCTGAACAGGCTGAAGATTGTTCCAGGAGCACAAATCAAGGAGATACGCGATGATCCGTTGAATCCTGAAGGAGAAAATGGCCTGATTGTTTATGTATATGGATATGGACAACGCCAGCGTGCATTACTTTCTGACGAGGTGAAGAAGATCATGCAGGAGATCCCCGGTGTGGTCAATGCCTATAGCAGTGCCGATCAGGGCAGACCCGAATTGCTGGTTTCGATGGATCGGGAGCGAATTTCAAGGGTAGGGCTTACCACTTCCTCAGTGGCTAACGCCCTGGGAAATGCCGTAAAAGGAGATCTCGCTACTACCTACCTTGATAAGAGTAATGAATACAACATACTGGTCCAGTTGGCACCGACAGAGAAATCAAGTGTACAGGAGCTCAAAAATCTGCAGATTAAGACCGGTACGGGAACATGGGTACCCTTAAGCAGCCTCGCCGAGGTGCAGGAATACCAGGGCCCTACCAATATCCTCCGATTGAACCAGGAACGAGCCACAGAGATCAAGGCGGATTTGCAGGGCACGGATCTGAAAACAGCGACACGGGAGGTTAAGGCACGCTTGCAGCAACTCAGCTGGCCGGAAGGTTACCGATTTGAGATCGGAGGCACTGCAGAGGATCAGGCACAATCGTTCAATTATCTGATGATCGCATTCCTTATCGCTTCGGTACTGACCTACATGGTCATGGCCTCACAGTTTGAGAGCCTGGTTGAACCATTCATCATCTTTTTCACCATTCCGCTGGCCCTGTCGGGGGTTTTGATCATTCTGTGGCTTACTCATACTCCCATCAGCGTCACTTCAATGGTCGGGCTCATCCTGCTGTCGGGGATTGTAGTGAAAAACGGGGTTGTCATGCTGGATTACATCAAGATCCTTCAGGTACGTGGACTGCCGCGCGAAAAAGCCATCGTAAACGGGGCCGGCAGAAGACTGCGGCCGATCCTGATCACGGCGGGAACAACCACTCTTTCTATGGTGCCCCTTGCCATCGGCATCGGATCGGGTTCAGAAACATGGAGCCCAATGGCACGGACGGTGATCGGCGGCTTGATCATGTCGACGCTGCTAATGCTCTTTGTTGTTCCCTGTTTGTACAAGGTATTCAACGAGATGATTGAGCGCCTTGGATTCGACCCCATCCATAAGCTCGATCCTCTGGAAGAGGAATTGAAAGCGAGAAATGAAACCCAGAATTGACGGACATTTCACCGAACACGTGCTAAGGAGGCCCGTTACGGTCCTTATGATCACATTGATGATCATCGGGTTCGGCCTGTTTTCCCTGTCGCGCCTGAAGGTGACGCTGAACCCGGAATACAACATCCCGGTGATCGCTATCTCTACCAATTATTCCGATATATCTCCGGTGGATATGACGCGCATCATTGTCGAGCCGATCGAAAATGCCGTATCAACGGTCGAGGGAATTCAGACGATTGAATCGTACGTGCAGAAAGGAAGCGCCTTCATCGTCCTTCGGCTGAATAACGGAGTGAATATCAAGAAGGTGGAGTTGAATGTCCACGCCGCTATCGACCGGATCCGTTCAGACCTGCCCCGGGAAGCGGAAGAACCCGTTCTCTTCCAGTTTGATCCCAATTCCCGGCCGATCATGAGGCTGAGTGTCGAAGCCAAAAATCGAGGGCTGGATGTCCTGAGAACCTATGCCACCGAACAAATCAAACCACAACTCGAGCAGCTCAACGGAGTAGCCACAGCTGATATCAGAGGAGGACTCCAGCGTACCGTATATGTAGATATGGACCTGCGCAAGCTGGCCCAATATCATCTGATGCCCTCAGACGTGCAGAACGCCATCTCCCAAAACAACCAGCAGGTCCCCGTCGGTGAGATCAATACCGGCCGCATCTCCTACAGCATCCGCGCGCAGTCGATTTACCAGAACATCGATCAGATTAAACAGACGGTTATTAAAACCGATTCGCTTGGCAGGGTAATTCGTGTCGCCGATGTTGCCAAAGTGAAAGATACCTTTCAACAACTCTCAACGCTTGTTGAAGTGAACGGCAAGAACAGCGTTTCTATCGAGATTCAGAAGCAATCGGATGCCAACACGCTGGACGTGGCAAAGGAAGTCATCGCGGCTATTCCGAAGATCGAGGCGCAACTGCCCGGAGACGTATCCATCAATGTATTGCAAAATCAGGGAACCTCCATTGAGAATTCGATCGGAAATTTGAGTGAATCGGCGATGATGGCTCTTCTGGGGGTTGTCATCATTCTTTTGTTGTTCATGGGCGGATGGCGGAGCACGCTGATCGTGGCAATGAGTATCCCTATCTCCATAACCGGCACCTTTGCCGGCATGTACTTTGCCAACATCACCCTCAACATCATCTCCATCACCGGTCTGGCGCTGGCCGTCGGTATGCTGGTCGACAATGCGATCGTGGTCACCGAAAATATCGCCAGAAAGATGGAGGAAGGAGAAGCCCGTTTTCAGGCTACTCTCAACGGTACCAAAGAAGTGATAGGTGCCATCACGGGTTCCACCCTCACAACGCTGGGGGTTTTTGTGCCTATCCTCGGCGTATCGGGTTTCGTGGGTATGATCGCCAAGGATCTGGCCCTGACAATCTGTATTGCCATTACCCTCTCCTATTTCTCGGCTATCATCCTGATTCCGGTACTCTCGTCCCTTCTCCTGCGGGGAGGAGAATTCAGGCGCACCTCCCTCACTTTCCGTATGATCGAAAGGGCGAGAATCTATTACGAGCGAAGCCTGCGATGGCTGGCTGGACACAAAAAATACATTCCCATACTGGGCATTGTCCTCATTATCGGCATCGTGATGCTTTTCCGCACCATTCCGGGTGAATACTTTCCGCAGACCGATACCGGGGAACTGGATATCAATGTGGAACTGCCGACCGGCACCAAACTGGTCACGACCGCCGCCTTGCTTCGTAAGTTTACGCGCCAGGTACAACAGATCAAACAGGTAAAAACGGTTGTAACCCAGATCGGCCAGCGCGGCTACACCAGCCAAACCAATATCGGACAGATAAATGTGACCCTTGTTCCGGCCGATGATCGTGAGCTTTCCACGAACGATATAGCGTTGAACCTTCGCAGAACGCTTAAGGCACCAGGTGCCAAAGTGACAATCCAGGCCGGAGGGGGAGGATTCGGAAATTTCGGTGGAGGAGGAATCCGCTTGAGCCTGATAGGGCCGGACGTCGATGTTCTACGGGCTTTATCAGATAAAATCGCAACAAACCTTTTACAGGATCCAAATGTAATATCGGTGGATAATGGCCGATCAAACCCTTCGCCAGAACTTCATTTCGTTGTTGATCGCCAGCGGGTAAGCCGATTAGGCAGCAGCATCCTGGATGTGGCGCAAACTTTCAAGACAGATACCAGAGGCACTCAGGTAGGACAGTATCGCGACGAGGGAAGGGAAATCCCGATCATTCTGCGCGCAAAAGAGTCCGACAGGAGCAGCCTGACCGACCTGCAGAATCTGGCATTGGTTCAGCGGGACAGCCAGCGTGTTCCTCTCCAGGCTATCGGACATTTTCGAACAATGCAGGGATTCACCCAGCTAACCCGGCGGGACCGGGAAAATGTGCTCGATATTAATATTGACGTGAAGGGCAATTATCAGGTTTACCGGCAGAAAATCACTCAATACCTGAAAAATAATATCGCTCTTCCCGATGGCTATCGTTTTGATTTTACCGGCTCCCGCCGGCAGTTCGGACGAGGATCTTCAGATCTGTCGCTGGCCCTGCTTTTTGCCCTGATACTTGTTTACATGATTATGGCATCCCAATTCGAGAACCTGCGCGATCCTTTCGTTATTATGATCACAATCCCTCTCGCTTTCTTTGGTTCATTGTTTTTACTTTATATAACGGGTACCGCCCTCAGCATCCCGGCTTATATCGGCGTATTGATACTAATCGGGATTGTGGTCAATAACGGTATAGTGCTTGTCGATTACATCCATCGGTATACCGACGAATTCAAGGATGACGACACCTGGCTCAATAACCTGATTAAAGGCTCTTCACGCCGCCTTCGTCCCATTTTACTGACCGCCATGACCACAATCTTCTCGATGATTCCGCTTGCTCTTTCCTTGGGGTCCGGTTCCGAGATATGGAGCCCGCTCGCCCGCTCAGTCATCGGCGGATTATTCTTTTCTACTTTCCTGACGCTGTTTTTTATCCCCATATTCGTGATCCTGGTTTCTAAAAAACGCCGGGAAATGACGGCAAGGGATCTCGATAATGAACAAAACCCGCGTACGGATGAGAGCTGACATTTATCGCCGGGAGCACTATCTTTTGGAGGCGTATCTGGATTCGTATTCAGGATGATTTTATGGAATTTCCCACAGTTTGGTCATAAAGGAAGACTTCGAAAAAGCTTCTGAAAGATAATTTGTACTTTTACAGTAATCAGCTTTGTAAAAAGGAAGAAACAATGAGTAAATATATCAAAGGTTTTACATTTGGTTTGTTTTCGGGCGCCTTTCTAGGATCCGCTCTTGCACTGTTGTATGCACCTGATAAGGGCAGTACCACCCGCGACCGGCTTTCTTACCGGCTGAGCCGCTACATGGAGGACCTTGCGCGCCTGATCGAGCAGTTGCGCCAGGAGAAGGACGGTATTATTTCCGACGCCAAGGTAAAAGGCGACCAGGTAGTGGTGGAAGCACAGCAAAAAGCGGAAGATCTGATTGCCGAGGCGGAGGATCTGCTGAAGACCATTCATGAAACCAGAAAAAAGGCAGACGAAGCTTCAGCTTCGGAAGAGGAAGGAAAAAAAGAATAATGGAAGAAGTATAGTCACGATGGACAGAAAGTTTGGGGTACTTAGAGTTTCTCTAAGTTGATTGGTTAGTTTTAAGGCGCGTCAAATTTCCTCTCTATACCCTCCCCGGTGTGACTTCTTTAAGGAAAGTCGTGGGAACAAAGACCACGGATGATCACCTTGATTTCACAATAGTTACTATACCTTCGACTTTGTAGAAATCGTGGAATCTTTATGCACTTCATGGCTTTTTTTCTACTGCAAGGAACACAATGTATTCGCGACGCACGCGAGATAATTTGTCTGGCGTATGCGGCCTTTTCTTTGCGACCGTTGTAAATCCTCTGTGAACAGAATGGTTTATTTTTCTCCTATGAATTAACCTTACCGCAACGGTTCTATTTTGTCTGCTAAAAGCGCGTATTCACCGTATTATTGTAAATGGAACCAAATGTGTAACGCAGCCCTACGGATGCCCGGTATGAGTGTGAGGTAGCCTGCTGGCGCAGATTGAGCAGAATTTCCTCATTGGTCGAATTCCCTTTGGGAAGAGATAACTGGTTGTTTATGAGTGAATATTTCCCCCAAAAATGAACGGAAAGTCCGCGATAGATCTGGATATCAAGTGAGGCCTCTAAATCCAGCCGGTTCTTTGTAAGGTTATTGAACAAACTCGATCCATCGACATCGCAGTCTATCTCTCCCCATGGCTCGATCAGATTGTAATTGATTGAAATTCCATGCTTGATGAGCAGTTGTTCATATTTCAAAAAGACCGTCTCATAGATATAATTTGAATAATGAGGGGTTATATGATACTGAAAACTAAATTCATGGTGAGTGTATTCTGAATAAGGGAAAATATCGAATTCTATTGCCGGACCGATACCCGCTGAAAACTGGATATTGTCATAGGTCGATGCTCCGGCAGTGGAAAATAATCCTAAAGACCCACGGGGAGAAAGACTTTTTGCGACCAATCCATCGTAATCCTCATCATGTTGTCTTGTTATTTCATGGGTACCATCAGAGAAATAGTATCTATCATAATCATAATTCTCATCGAAGTCGAAATTAATCTTCCAGGCATCCGTAACACGCTCGGCAGATAAACTTCCGTTCAGAGAATATTCTTTCTTCGACTCTTCTCCGTGGATATCCGCGCCGATATCAATCTGAAATACCCAACTATTCCATGGATCCTTTTCGTCACCTGGAAGCTCCCTCTCCGACGTCCCGTTATAGCTTATACTAAAATATTTAGCCAGGCTCGATTTTATGACATAAGGCATTAAACCCAGCTTAATGGTCTGAACCAGCCCCTGGCGCTCCGCATCTCTGGTATCCGTACTATTGGAAACATAGGTGAGCACATCGTTGCGGCCCGCGAAGCCGTCTCTAACAAGATATGTAAGTGTATATTTATGTCCACCGCTTCCGGTTCCGACACGTCTGATCATCAGGTGAATATCGGCCTCGGTCATATCACGCACGTAATCAACAAAGCGGATATTATCCTTTATGTAACCCATATCGCAATGATCACAATCGACATATACTTTCAGGGGATCACCGGACGGCGCCAGAACTTTGGTCGAATCCTGCGAAGGAGTACAAGCATTTGCTCGGATTGGAACAAATGTGCACAAAAGAGGCACCATAATGATATACTTATAAAACACGACTCGGGTCGAGATCCCTAATTAAAAAATTTCCGTAATGACGATGCTTATTAGCATTAACATACCAGTAATTTATCACACCAATAAAAACAGGTCTTCGTTTCCACTAATGTCAGCTATTATTTACAGCTATGTGCACTGTTGGAAATGGCTTCAATAATCATTACATCAAAAGGCGGGGATATCATTCCATTTAATGATAAGTGTTGTTTAACGCGAATTCGGGATAAAAAAGATATCACTATTTATGTCAGGCTTTCAGCGAAACATTCCCAAAAGGAATGCTGACCAATGGTTCGGGGATGTCCTGCATTGGTAGCAATTGCAATACGAACGCCCTCTAAAAATCATACGGTATTGCCGGGGGGGAAGACGGGTATTTCAAATTCATACTGATTACTAACTACTTCTCTTCACAATGCAAAAAAGGCCCGCTTTTGGAGCGAGCCTTTTCCGTGTAAGTAAATGCCAGAAAGATCGTTGTTACTGTTCGTCCTGACCTTCAGCACCAAGGGCCTCAAAGACGCGGCTTGCCGCTTCGACTTCTTCCATTTCGGAACGGGCACCGACAATCAGATCGCGGTATGCCCGCAATCCTGTTCCTGCCGGCACTTTTTGTCCGACGACGACATTTTCCTTCAGACCCAGCAGGTAGTCTTCGCGTGCCTCGATGGAAGCCTGTGAGAGCACCTTCGTGGTTTCCTGGAAGGAAGCAGCCGACAACCAGCTATCCGTTGACAATGCGGCACGGGTAATGCCTAACAGGATAGGTTTGGAGATAGCCGGCTTGGCCTCCCGCACCTTAATTTCCTGTTTACTCTCACGAATAAGCCGGCCATTACGCTCACGCACCTCGCGACGATCGAGGATTGCTCCGATCAGCAGATCACTTTCACCCGGATCGGTGACCACATATTTCCCGATAAGATGGTCGTTGGTCTTATTGACCTCAAAACGATCCACCTTGTCTCCCTCAAGATACATGGTGTCTCCCGAATCCGTGATTTCAACCTTCTGCATCATGGTACGAACGATCACTTCAATATGCTTGTCGTTAATCTTCACGCCCTGCATACGATAGACTTCCTGGATTTCATTCACCAGATATGACTGTACCGCAAACGGACCGAGAATGCTCAGGATATCCTGGGCCATGATGGAACCATCGGACAACGGTTGTCCTGCCTGTACAAAGTCGTTTTCCTGAACCAGGATGTGCTTCGACAGCGACACCAGATACGTCTTGGATTCCGTGCCGTCCTTGCTTTCGATAATCACTTCCTGTGAGCCCCGTTTCCGCGACCCCATCCTGACGATGCCGTCGATCTCGGATACGACAGCCGGGTCGCTGGGCGGACGAGCCTCAAACAGCTCGGTCACCCGGGGCAAACCTGCGGTAATATCCTTCGATTTGCTGGATGCACGCGGAATCTTGGCTAACGGCTGCCCCGCCTGTACCGGATCCTTGTCCAGACAAACCACATGAGATCCCACCGGAAGGGTGAGTTCTTTGACGCGATTATTATTCGTGTTGTTCTCATTTGCGCCCTTCACTATCAATGTAGGAACAAGTGAACGATCTCGCGAATCGATAATCACCTTTTCTTTGTGGCCCGTCTGGGGGTCTGTTTCTTCGTTGTAGGTGACGTTTTCGATGATATCTTTATATTCAACGACACCGTCCATCTCGGAAATGATCAATGCATTGTACGGATCCCATTTACAGAGGATTGCGCCTTTCGGCACCATATCCCCTTCTTCGACATGAAGCTCCGAACCGTAGGGCGCATTATAATTGGCAAGTATCTTTTCAGATTCATCCATAATCCTGATCTCACCTACACGGCTGAGCACCACATTATGGATCTCCTCTCCATCGTCGTACTCGACGACGCGCATATTTTCAAACGCCACCTTACCGGCAAATTTGGCTTTATGCTGCGATTCCTGCTCCAAGCGGGAAGCCGTACCTCCGACGTGGAAGGTGCGCAGGGTAAGCTGGGTACCCGGCTCACCAATCGACTGGGCTGCGATGACGCCCACCGCCTCGCCGGTTTGTACCTCTTTACCACGGGCAAGGTCGCGCCCGTAGCATTTGGCACATACACCACGTTCCGCTTCGCACGTAAGAACCGAACGGATCTCGACCTCTTCGATCGAGGTTTCAGCGATCTTCTTGGCAATCGTCTCATCAATCAGCTGATTTGCCGGAGCAATGAGTTCATCCGTGAGAGGATCATAAATATCGTGAAGCGATACGCGGCCCACGATGCGTTCTTCGAGACTTTCGACAACATCTTCATTATCCTTCAGCGCACGCATCTTGATACCGCGCAGAGTTCCGCAGTCATCTTCCGTGATGATGACATCCTGGGAGACATCTACCAGGCGACGTGTCAGGTAACCTGCATCAGCCGTCTTCAGGGCGGTATCGGCAAGGCCCTTGCGGGCGCCGTGTGTGGAAATAAAATACTCGAGTACGCTCAGGCCTTCCCTGAAGCTCGACAGGATGGGTGATTCAATGACTTCACTGCCTGTATTGATCGAGCTTTTCTGGGGTTTCGCCATCAGACCCCGCATACCGCCGAGCTGACGAATCTGCTCTTTCGAACCTCTTGCCCCTGAATCGGCCATCATATAAACAGGGTTGAACCCTTCTTCGTCATTCTGAAGAGCCCTGAACAGAGTTTCAGCCACGCGGTTGGTGACGCTGGTCCATTTGTCAATGACCTGGTTATAACGTTCGTTATCCGTGATGAATCCATTCTCATAACGTTCCTGGATTTCGGCCACTTCCTTTTGTGCATTCTGGATGAGGGCCGCCTTTTCCTTCGGAATAACGATATCCTCCAGGTTGAACGACAAACCACCCCGTGTTGCCGTCTCAAAACCAAAGGCCTTCATATCATCCAGAAATTTGGCGGCAGTAGCCGTCCCGCACACGGCGAACACCTCTGCAATCAGGGAACGGAGTTCCTTTTTGCCGAAGGTCTGGTTTTTAAACGGCATCTGCTCAGGTATCACCTGATTGAACAATACTCGTCCCGTGGTGGTCTTAACCATTTCATACTTTTTCTCACCTTCGGTCTTTACAGGCATCCGCACATTGATCTTGGCGTGCATGTCGATCTTACCCTGGTCATAGGCGATCACTACTTCACCGGAGGAACTGAACGTTTTCCCTTCCCCCTTGCGATCATTGCCCATCTTGGTCAGGTAGTAAATACCCAGCACCATATCCTGGGAGGGAACTGCAATCGGCCCGCCGTTGGCCGGACTCATGATATTGTGTGAACCCAGCATCAGAATAGAGGCTTCCAGGATAGCATCCTGACTCAACGGCAGGTGAACCGCCATCTGGTCGCCGTCAAAGTCGGCATTGAAAGCCGTACAGGAGAGCGGATGCAGGCGAATAGCCTTTTCTTCAATCAAAACCGGCTGATAGGCCTGTATGCCAAGGCGGTGCAACGTCGGTGCCCGGTTAAGCATGACGGGATGCCCGTCAATGACATTTTCGAGCACATCCCAGACCACCTGGTCGCGACGGTCGACTACCTTTTTGGCGCTTTTCACCGTTTTCACGTAGCCCCGCTCGATGAGCCGGCGAATGATAAACGGTTTATACAATTCAACCGCCATCTCTTTAGGGAGACCGCATTCGTTCATCTTCAATTCGGGTCCGACCACGATCACCGAACGGCCCGAATAATCGACACGCTTGCCAAGCAGGTTCTGGCGGAAACGCCCCGTCTTCCCTTTCAGCATATCGCTGAGCGACTTAAGCGGACGATTGTTGCTGCGGACAGCATTCGATTTTCGTGAATTATCGAACAACGAGTCGACCGCTTCCTGCAGCATCCGCTTCTCATTGCGCAGGATGACATCCGGCGCTTTGATATCGATCAGACGTTTCAGGCGATTGTTGCGGATGATAACCCGGCGGTACAAATCGTTCAGGTCGGAGGTTGCGAAGCGGCCGCCTTCAAGAGGCACCAGCGGACGCAACTCCGGCGGGATGACCGGAATGACGCGCATCACCATCCATTCAGGATGATTTTCGCTGCGGGTTTTGGCCGCCCGGAATGATTCAATGACCTGCAGGCGCTTCAGATGCTTCTTTTTGCGCATCATGGAGGTTTCATTTTTCACCAACTCACGATACTTGAAGGCATCTTTATCCAGATCGATATTTTGCAGAAGGGACTCAATCGCTTCCGCACCCATTTTCACGATAAATTTATCCGGATCACTGTTATCCAGTTCATACTGGTCATCGGGAAGCTGATCTCTGATGTCGTGATATTCTTCTTCAGTAAGCATATCTCCGACTTTGTAGCCAAGATCCCGTGCCAGGCCCGGCTGAATCACCACAAAGCTTTCATAATAGACGATCTTTTCCAGGCTTTTGGCCGACAACCCCATGAGATTGGCGATCTTGCTGGGCAGCGACTTGAAATACCAGATATGAACGACCGGAACAGACAGGGCGATGTGACCCATCCGTTCTCTCCGCACAGCCTTCCGGGTTACTTCCACGCCGCAACGGTCGCAGATAATACCTTTATACCGGATGCGCTTATACTTTCCGCAATGGCACTCCCAGTCTTTGACAGGTCCGAATATCTTTTCGCAGAAAAGGCCATCTTTCTCGGGTTTGAAGGTCCGGTAGTTGATGGTTTCCGGAGTTAATACTTCGCCATGAGAGCGTGAAAGGATCGTCTCCGGCGATGACAACGAAATTCGAATCTTGTTGATTTCTTTAGCCATAATTAACTAGTGTAAGCTATGATAAAAATAGTTGACGCAATTGAAGAGGAGCAGGAAAGTTTACCCTTTCCTGTTCGATCAGCCCAGGTCGACCTCCAGGCCGAGCCCCTGCAACTCACGTACGAGTACATTGAACGACTCAGGCGTTCCGCCTTCAGGCAGGTTTTCGCCTTTCACAATTGCTTCATAAACTTTGGAACGACCTTTAACATCGTCGCTCTTCACGGTAAGCATCTCCTGCAGAATATTGGCAGCGCCGTAGGCATAAAGCGCCCACACTTCCATTTCTCCAAGCCGCTGACCGCCAAACTGAGCTTTGCCGCCCAAAGGTTGTTGCGTGATGAGCGAATAGGGCCCAATCGAACGTGCATGCATCTTGTCTTCAACCAGGTGATTCAGCTTCAACATGTAGATGTAACCGACGGTGGTCTTTTGTGCAAATCGTTCACCGGAACGGCCATCGTACAGATAAACGCGCCCATCTTCCGGCAGCCCGGCTTTCCTCAGCCATTCTTTCACGTCGTCGTAGCCGGCACCGTCGAAAATCGGCGTCGCGAACTTGACATTCAGCTTCTTGCCGGCCCATCCGAGGATGGTCTCGTAGATCTGGCCGAGATTCATACGCGAAGGCACACCCAGGGGATTCAGAACGATATCGACCGGTGTTCCGTCTTCCATGAACGGCATGTCTTCGATCGGAACCACTTTGGCGACCACCCCCTTATTCCCATGGCGGCCGGCCATCTTGTCGCCTACCTGCAGCTTACGCTTTTTGGCAACATACACCTTGGCCTTTTGGATAATTCCCGGGGGCAGCTCATCGCCTACCTGAATCTGGTATTTCATCCGCTTGAGATCCGTCTCGTACTCACGCAGCCGGGTATAATAATTCAGGCAAAGCGTACGCACCAACTGATTGATGCGTTCCTCATCCGTCCATTTCAGACGCATGATGAGCCGCTTGGCTTCCAGTTCCTGGAAAACTTCCTTCCTGTAGGACACGCCTTCGGGAACAATTACTTCCCCTGATTTGGAGACTACTCCGGGCGAGGTCTTGCCCTCCAGCAGGGCCGTCATACGTTCGGCCCATTCATTATTCAGATTCGCAACGCGATCCTTGTACTTTTCATCCTCCTGATCGACCAGCGCCTTTTCTTCCTTGCGGGAGTACTGTTCCTCCCGCTTGCGGCTGAATAACTTGGTGCCGATAATCGTACCGCTCACTCCCGGCGGTGTTTTCATGGATGCGTCTTTGACGTCGCCGGCCTTGTCACCAAAGATAGCACGCAGCAGTTTTTCTTCCGGAGTCGGATCTGTTTCACCTTTCGGCGTGATTTTCCCAATCAGAATATCTCCCGGCTCCACATGGGCGCCCGTACGAATAATACCGCGCTCATCCAGGTTACGGGTAGCCTCTTCACTGACATTCGGGATTTCGCGGGTGAGTTCTTCTTCACCGCGTTTGGTATCCCGCACCTGCATTTCAAATTCCTGAACATGAAGTGAGGTATAAATGTCGTCACGCACCACGCGTTCGCTGATCACGATGGCATCTTCAAAGTTGTAACCCCGCCACGGCATGAATGCCACCAGGATATTCCGGCCAAGGGCCAGATCACCGCCCTCGGTAGCGCAACCATCGGCAATCGGGGTATGATTTTCCACTTTATCGCCGACTTTCACCAGTGGCCGCTGATTTGCAGTGGTATCCTGATTGGTTCGTTCAAATTTGCGCAGCTTATATGAAACGATGTTATCATCAAAATAAGCCATTGCCTCTTGTTCATCCCTGTCGTACCGGATGCGGATTTCAGTGGCATCGACGTACACCACCGTGCCTTTTCCTTCAGCAGAAATAATGGCGCGTGAATCGCGAGCGGCCCGGTGTTCCATGCCTGTGCCCACAATCGGGGACTCGGGGCGCACAAGAGGCACACCCTGCCGCTGCATGTTTGATCCCATCAAAGCACGGTTGGCATCATCGTGCTCGATGAACGGAATCATGGAAGCCGCCACAGAGGCAATCTGGTTCGGAGCCACATCCATATATTCAATCTGCTCGGGACGAGCCAGAGCCACGTTTCCATCACGCAGCCGTGAGAAAATCAGGTCGTTTGCGAACCGGTCCCCTTCATCCAGCAGTGCGTTGGCCTGGGCGATAACGGTCTCATCTTCCTGCTCCGCCGTCAGATACTCGACGCTGTCGGAGACCACGCCGCTTTTTACCTGGCGATACGGCGTCTCGATAAACCCGAAATCATTTACTTTGGCGTGTACACAAAGAGAGGAAATGAGTCCGATATTCGGGCCTTCAGGTGTCTCAATCGGGCAGAGCCGGCCATAATGAGTATAATGCACGTCGCGCACCTCGAAACCGGCGCGCTCACGTGTCAGCCCACCGGGTCCGAGGGCCGACATACGCCGTTTGTGCGTCAGTTCTGCCAGTGGATTGGTCTGATCCATGAACTGCGAGAGCTGATTGGTTCCAAAAAAGGTATTAATCACACTCGATATCGTGCGTGCATTAACCAAATCCTGCGGGGTGAACTGTTCGGCATCCCGCGAATTCATCCGCTCACGGATGGTGCGGGCCATGCGTGCCAGGCCGATAGCAAATTGCTGGCCGAGTTGCTCCCCTACCGTACGAACACGGCGGTTGCTGAGATGGTCGATGTCATCTACCTGCGACTTCAAATCCTTCAGCCGGATCACTTCTTTGGTGATGTTAACCACGTCTTCCAGCATTAATACCGTGGTTTCCAAATCGATATCCTGGCGGAGTCGTTTATTCAGACGGTAGCGTCCGACTTCCCCCAGGTCATATTTTTTGTCTGAAAAGAAGAGGCGCTCGAGTACGGCACGCGCGGTATCCGGATCGGGCATTTCCCCGCCCCGAATCTGGCGATACACTTCGGCAAGAGCCGTTTCTTCATCATAAGTCGAATCTTTACGAAGCGTATTCAGTATTACCGACCGGTCGGCATCTTCCGGAGGGATTTTAAGCACCAATACCGATTTGACCTTGGCATCCTTCAACAGGCCGTAATCATCCTCGGTAAGTTCATGATCCCGTGGAAGTACGATTTTGCGGCTGACTGCGTCCCTCAATTCTCCCGTTTCTTCATCGACAACCTCCACCTCGACCATCTCAACGATGTCTGTTGCCAGGCGTTTGCCCACCAGTTCCTTTTTATAATCGGTTTTGGTACGGAAATCGATTTTCTCGGAAAGATCAAAGATGCGGAGGATGTCATAATCGGTCGAATAACCAAGGGCGCGAAGCAAGGTAGTAACCGGTATCTTCTTCTTTCGATCAATATATGCCCAAAGGACATCCCGGATATCGGTAGTCAGCTCGATCCACGACCCCTTAAACGGAATCACGCGGGCGGAATAAAGCAACGTTCCGTTCGGATGGGCCGATTGCCCGAAAAAGACGCCGGGCGAACGGTGCAACTGGGATACAATAACACGTTCGGCTCCGTTGATGATAAAAGTTCCCCGTTCGGTCATCCACGGGAGATCTCCCAGAAATACTTCCTGCTCAATCGTCTCGGAGGTTTCGTCGGCGTTATCGATCGAAGACAGGCGCAGGCGTGCCTTGAGCGGAACAGCAAACGTCAGCCCGCGCTCCTGGCATTCTTCAATCGTATATTTGGGGGTATCGATGTCAAAGCTCAGAAATTCCAGCATATGCTGCTCTCTGGAATCCTGAATTGGAAAATTTTCCATAAAAATTCGCTGCAACCCGAATTCTTCCCTATCTTCAGGGGCAACATCCCACTGGGTGAAACGTCGGAACGATTCAAGCTGGATATCAAGAAAGTCGGGGTAGTCGAGAACTGTTTTTGTGCGAGCGAAAGAAATGCGGTTTGTAGTAGGTAAGGTTTCGTTCTTGGAACTCAAGGATAACCTCGCTTTTAGTTATTAGAAATGGGTTATGGCAGTGACCCCGCACTGCTATCGGGACTGCCCGATTTCCATGCTGCGATGTACACAGCCACAGACAGCGATAGCCAATACCATTTACGGTATCGGCTATGAAATATTGTGGTCCCGGCCGGTGAAATTACGTGAGTTCGACTTCGGCTCCGGCTTCGGTTAGTTTTGCTTTGATAGATTCAGCTTCTTCTTTGCTGACTCCTTCTTTAACGTTGTTAGGTGCGCCATCCACCAGGTCCTTGGCTTCCTTGAGACCCAGGCCGGTAATTGCACGTACTTCTTTAATGACCGCAATTTTATTGCCGCCGATGGCCTTGAGAACAACGGTGAATTCGCTTTGTTCCTCTTCGGCAACCGCACCGCCTTCTGCCGTTCCTCCAGCAACAGCAACCGCAGCAGCGGGTTTGATACCATATTCATCTTCCAGAACCTGGGCGAGTTCATTCGCCTCTTTGATGGTCAGGTTGACCAGTTGTTCTGCTAATTCTTTGACGTCAGCCATGTTTTATGATCTCCGATTAGTCGGTTATAAGTTACGAATTTCGTTAGTAATTATTGTTCTTCCTTTTTTGCAATTTCCCTGACCGCCCCGAGGATGTTGGATCCCTGAGCCTGCAAGCCACTGACAACATTGGTAATAGGGGCAAGAAGAAGGCCCATGATATCACCAATGATTTCCGCTTTGGATTTAAGCGCGGCCAGTTGATCAAGTTGGTTGCTCTTAAATACCTGCCCTTCGATGATAGCCACTTTAAACTCGGGGCGGTTATGTTCCTCAATATATTTCTTGAGGATCCTGGCCGGTTTGCCCGGATCTTCCTTAGTGAAAATAAAGGCATTCTGATCTTCCAGATGGTCGAGAGCGGGTTCGTATCCTCCCACCTCTTCCATAGCTCGCCGTACCAGCTTGTTTTTGTATACCTTATAGGTGATGTTGGCTTCCCTGAAACTCGCGCGAAGCCCATTTACCTGCTCGACCGAGATACCCGAATAGTTTACAACGTACAATGCATTCGCACTCTGTAAATTCCCGGAGATATCTTCGACGACCGCCTTTTTTTGTGCAAGTGTAGCCATAATATGTCAGATCACGAAACTATGTGAAATAGGTTAGCGGATGAAAAATTAACTTGATGACAGGCTGCTTCTACTGATAGGAATGCCCGGGCCCATCGTGGAACTCATAAATACGCTGCGTACATACACTCCTTTTGCAGATGAAGGTTTCATGCGGATGACGGTACCCAGGAATGCCTCTGCATTTTCCCGGATCGCATCGGCACTGAAGCTTATTTTGGCAACAGAGGTATGCAGGATTCCAAACTTGTCAACACGGAAATCAATTTTGCCGGCCTTAACCTGCTGTACGGCATCTGCCACATCCATCGTGACCGTACCGCTTTTAGGATTCGGCATCAGCCCGCGCGGACCCAGGACGCGGCCGAGTTTCCCGATCTTAGCCATCACATCAGGCGTAGCAATGATGACGTCGATATCTGTCCAGCCATTTTGGATCTGCTCGATGTAGTCATCAAGTCCCACGTGATCGGCGCCGGCCTCTTTAGCCTCTTCCTGCTTTGCCGGATTAGCCAGTACCAGCACCCGAACGGCCTTTCCTGTGCCGTGGGGAAGGGTTACCGTGCCGCGAACCATCTGATCGGCATGGCGGGGATCCACACTAAGGCGCACATCGAGATCTACTGAAGCATCGAATTTAAGTTTTGAAGTTTGTTTAACCAATTCGGAAGCTTCCCTGAGATTGTACTCTTTACCCGCCTCAATAAGCTTGGCGGCCTCTATATAATTCTTACCTTGTTTTGCCATGATGTTTGAATTTCCTCTGTCGGGCGAAAATTACTTTTCATATTCTACACGAAGTCCCATGCTGCGCGCCGTTCCGGCAATCATCCTGGCAGCTGCTTCGATATCTGTTGCATTCAAGTCGGGCATTTTTTGTTCTGCAATGCTGCGGCACTGGGTAAAAGTAACTTTGCCGACTTTCGTACGGTTCGGTTCGCCGGAGCCGCTCTTAATTTTAGCGACCTGCTTCAATAAAACTGCCGCAGGCGGAGTTTTGGTGATAAAAGTAAACGATTTATCAGTATAAACCGTTATTTCCACCGGAACTACGGTGCCCATCTTATCCTGCGTCTTTGCATTAAAGGCCTTGCAGAATTCCATAATGTTCACCCCTGCCTGCCCCAGAGCCGGACCTACCGGAGGCGCCGGATTGGCCTGTCCGCCGATAATTTGAAGCTTTAATTTCTTTTCAATTCTCTTAGCCATAATTGTTCGCTGAGATAATATAGGTTAATTCGTCTGGAGGATCTGTTATGGTATAATATTACTCTTCCGGTTCAACCTGGTTGACATCCACTTCCACCGGCGTTCTTCGTCCGAAGATACTCACCAGCACCCGCAGCTTAAGTTTATCGGGATAAACTTCTTCAACGGTTCCGTCAAAACCTTTGAACGGACCATCTACCACCCGAACAAGATCTCCTTCATTGAAGGGAATCTCTACCAGACCTCCCGAAGCCAATATTTCCTGATTCTCCGTGACCCGCCCCAGGATCCGGTCAACTTCTTCCGGGCGCAAAGGTGTCGGGCGACGGCTGTCTTTGTCGTTTTTCAGGAAACCGATCACCGACGGTGCATTCTGGATCAACTGATTCACATTATCATCATAATCCGCCTCGATCAGCATATAACCGGGGAAGAAATTTTTCTCCCGTGTACGTTTTTTCCCTGACCTGACTTCGATCACTGTTTCAGTCGGTATCATGATCTCGGTGATTTTATCCTGAAGCCCCTGAAGTTCTATTTCCCGCTCCAGATACTCTTTCACCTTCTTCTCATGCCCGGAAAAACACCGGATGACGTACCAGCTTTTGCTTCTTTCGGCTGTCATCGATAAATCACCTGTAATACCGTGCTATATAATTGATCGACTCCAAAGATAAACACGGCCAGGATCAGAGAAAACACGACAACCACGACCGTGCTATCTACCAGTTCCTTCTGGGAAGGCCAGGTGACCTTGCGCATTTCCTTTCGGACGCTTTCGATAAATTCCTTTATTTTCTTCATATAAGCTTTATTCGGCCTGTTTGCACGGGTGGAGGGACTCGAACCCCCAACCGACGGTTTTGGAGACCGTTGCTCTACCAATTGAGCTAGTGCCCTCGGGGCTGCCAGGGCCTCGGTGGGCAGGC
>CAZNHE010000007.1:0-7304 GCA_964572735.1 uncultured Chitinophagales bacterium
TAAAAAAGGTATTCTTTTTATTCACCGCTGGCTGGGTCTGATTACCGGACTGATTGTCTTTATTGTAAGCGTTACGGGATGTCTGCTGGCTTTCCAGCCGCAGATAACGGACTGGTCGCGCCGGGATTTGTTGTACGCAGCTCATCAGGAAGCGAAAACACTTCCGATTAAAGAACTTCAGCAAAAAACGGCCCGTGCCCTGGGGCTCAATCATCTTCCGTATGGTTTGGTGACCTATAATGACCCGTCACGCAACTGGACGGTGCTTTCATATATCCCTCAGCCTGGGAGCTGGACCTATTTCGGTATGAGCAGGGATTATCGCACGGCTTATATAAATCCATATACCGGTGAAGTCGCGGGCATTGTCAATGAGAAGCACGATTTCTTCCAGATTATGAAGGCGATCCACTGGAGTTTGTGGCTTGCCACCCCGATCGGTCAGCCGATCGTCGTTTGGAGTACCCTCCTTTTTGCTGTTTCTCTGGTCACCGGCATTGTTTTGTGGTGGCCCCGCCGGTGGAACCGGAGCCATCGCAAAAAGAGTTTCGGTATTAAGTGGAAAGCGGCCTGGCGGCGTGTCAACTATGATCTGCATAACGTGGTGGGGTTTTATGCACTGATTCTTGCTCTTGTAATTGTCGTTACGGGATTCTATTGGGCATTCCCGTTTGCGAAGAAAAGCCTCTATTTCATCGGAACCGGCGAATTCAGGTTACCTCCGGTTCAGACTCAGGGAGTAAGTTCCGACCCCGGGAACAAAGGAAGGGCGCAGTCACCCATGGATATCGCCTATGCAAAGGCCTGGAACAAATACCCTGACGCCTTTAGTATCGCGATCACGGCTCCAACGGATTCGGTGGGTACTATTCGTGCGCGCGTCCGGGGTGATGGCCTTACATACTACCAGAGCAGTTTGCTCAAATTCGATCAATATGACGGTAGTTTGCTGTCCAATGATCCCTATTCTGAAAAGAATGCGGGGGAGAAGCTGCTGGCAATGAATTATGACATTCACGTTGGGACTATCGGCGGCATTTTTGGACAGATACTGGCTTTCCTGGCCAGCCTGATCTGTGCGAGCTTACCGGTGACAGGTTTCATCATCTGGTGGGATCGTGGAAAACGTAAGAAGCGGGTTCTGAGAAGGAAGATTTCTTCCAGCCAATCGGCTACGAGCCGCCGGAATCAGGAGGAGATTCCTGAAGTCCGGCAGCATAGTTATTTCTGATCGAATCGGCTGTTTTTTTGCCACCATGTGCACAAAGAACCCCACAATGTTTACGATGTATTTGTCTTTGTGACCCCGATGTATCGGTGTGGTTTATTCTTTTGAAATCTAAACCGGCTTCATGGCAGAAAGCAGCTCATTCACATTGACGCTCGCAATGCCGACGTGGATATCGGACATTGAGTAAGGGATGATCAATTGATCATGAAACAAGATGGCGCCGCAGGTATAAAGCACATTCGGCACGTATCCTTCCCGTTCCCGCTCGTAGGGTCGCAATAACGGCTCGGTTAGCCGGGCAATCATCTTAGAAGGATCATCCAGATCCAGCAGGATGGCACCAATGGAGTAAACACGCATGGGACCGACGCCGTGCGTGAGCACCAGCCAGCCTTTTTCGGTTTCCAGGGGAGCCCCACAGTTACCGATCTGTATAAATTCCCAGGATTCCTCAGGCTGCTGAAGAACCCGTGACTCATCCCAGAAGTGCAGGTGATCGGAAAACATAATATAATTGTTCTCGCCGTCCTGTCTCCCCAGCATGGCATAACGGCCGTTAATCTTGCGGGGAAACAGGGCCATGCCTTTATTCTGGACGGCATTGCCGTTGAGCGTGCTGATATCGAAATGTAGAAAATCGCGTGTTTCAATCAGCTGAGGGAGGATATTTTTGCCATCGTAGGCCGTATAGGTGGCATAATAGATGAGTTCTCCATCATCATCACGAAATTGTACGAAGCGTGCATCTTCAATCCCGTCACTTTCGACCTCCGAAACAGGGAAAAGTACCAGCTCCGAAAGGGGATGATCCGTATGGAAATCCGCTTCATAGTTGGAATTAACCAGCCGGTGCATTCTGGCAAAACATTTCAACTGCCGGTTCGGTTCGAATGCCGGCTCCTTACTTAAATAAGCAACCCGGTCCTTCAGTTGATCATAATTGAAATGTTCCGGAAATTCCTCGAGGACATAATTGACAACCTCCTTGTCATTGCCCATTTCCTCGAGCTTACGTTTAAACAGGTGCTTATCGTAATATGGATTTAATCCCACGTTAGGGGTGTCGACGTAAGGAGTGACGGGATCAAATTCCAGAATTCCTTCCTGATCAATGATCCCGCTTCGGAAGACGATGGAAGAGATGTGTCCTTCGCCGACGGCACGCAGACTCATGATAAAACGGAGGCTGCCTTCCGCCAGGTCGCTTTGGTCCGGATGCAATACGATAGACGGATTGAACAAGGCGGCCGATTCTATGGAATATTCCTTTGTAAAATAAGCGCCGATCAACAGTTTTTGTTCGGTGCTCAGCGAAGGAGAACCGTTAGAGGAAATATAGTTGCTGACCTGATGATAATGCCTGTCGAAGATCTTATGAATCTTTTTATGCCGCTTGGAGAAGTTATCCAGAAGGCGGTTAAGTATCGTTTCTACTTCATTCTCGTTCAGCCGGAGAATCCGCTGGATGATTTTATTTACCCTTACCGGATCTTCACCCGGGATATACAAACGGCAAATGACACGGGCAATATCCCGTTCAATCTTTTGATTTCTTCGTTTGATTCTGACTACAGATGACATGCTTTGTGTTTGTCTTTGTTTACCTGTAAATAAACCGGATTATCCATGCTGTATAGCAAAAACTATGCCCGTGAATGGCAGATACAGGGGGGCAGCGGATTACTTTATACACTGACAGCGAAGATGACCGCCCCGGCATCGCTCAATAAAAGGTTACGCCTCCGGTTGATTCAATTGTGGTGATGAAGGTAATCACTTTTTCAATATATAGCCGACAGTTTCTTAAAATTTTTTAATAAAATCCAGGATATAATCCGTCGATAAACCCGGCTTTTTTCGCTCAAACCCCGTAAGGCTATGCCATGCCGTTGATTCAGAGGAGATGCAATAAACATCTACCTGGTGTTGTCCCCATCGATTTTAACTGAATGAATGATCCAACCCGCCTTTGCTTCATCCCGGCGTTAACGATGCCTTACCCGAATCGTCCGGGCCTTCACACAGAGATCCCACCATGAAGGATTGACCCAAAGGGAAGGTACCATTTAAAGAACGTATTTCATTCACACATAGTATGCTATTTATTCGTCATTTAGTCCATATATATCAATGTTGAATTTTTCCTATAATCCACGACATTCTGTAAAATGAGAGGCTGCCCGCAGGGCGTGATGCAATCCAGCTTACCCTGGTGTTTTTGCAGCATCCTTATAGCCGTCCCGGGAAGCAGGTCTGTTGTTTTGCATACTCTGTTTCCGGTGCGGTTTCCCTGTTGTCCTTGTCATTATCACCTTATAAACATTGATATAATCATCCACCATACGCCTGATAGTGAAATGATTCTCGATATGTGCCCGGCAATCCGTTCTTCGGATTCGCTTCACGGCAGCAACCGCTGATATTGCCTCATCGGTATTCGTTACCAGGAAGCCGGTGGATCCGTCTACGATAAGCTCGGGCATACTGCCGCGGTTGAAGGCGATGACAGGGGTTCCGCAGGCCATCGCTTCTACGACGGACAATCCGAACGGCTCATCAAACCGGATGGGATGCAGCAAAGCCAGCGCGTTTCCCAGCAGATGATCGCGCCGGTCGGGACCGATGCTGCCGATGTATTCAATCTTTCCGGGGACCAGGCAGGGTTCTATATAATTCTGATAATAGGCCTGATCCTGGATGATTCCGGCTATTATCAGAGGTTTGCCGCATTCCCGGGCTATCCGGATAGCTTCATAAGTGCCCTTATCAGGGTGGATGCGTCCCCAGAACAGCAGATAATCGCCGGGTTGCGGTTGAAACCTGAACTGCCCAGGGTCGATGCCGTGATGTATGGTCGCAATATAATCCAGATCCGGTGACCGGTCGGCGTCACTAATTGATACGTAAAATACGCGGTCATTATATTTCCGGTATACCGGTAATATCCCCGGAGAAGAGAAGCCGTGGATGGTAGATACGACCGGCGTCGTCGTCATGGCCGTGTATGTAAGCGGCAGGTAATCGAAATGGTTGTGAATGAGATCGAATTGGCCGGCTTCCTCGAAAAGTGCCGAAATATGCAGGCATTCCCAGACTTTGGGGATGATTTCGGGATCTTCTTCGTAACCATGAGGACAAACGGCTTTCAGCCTGGCTGCTGTAATCGAATCGGCCGTTGCATACAGTGTAACATCATGACCCCGTCTTACCAGTTCTTCGGTTAAGCCCGATGCCACGCTTTCCCAGGGACCGTAATGTCGCGGCGGTGTGCGCCATGCAATGGGAGAGAGTATTGCGATCCGCATGGCTAATCCTGTATTAATGCCCTCGCGGGTTTCCGGATGGTCGCCGGCTTCGTGATATTCCCGGCAGATAAGTTGTGCATCGCCGTCAACGACATCAGCCATGCCAGCGTCGACTCGGCTCCTTCGTTTTGATTAATTCCGTCACTTTGCAAACCATCACGACAACCGCCCGATTTTGCATCATATAAAGGCAGATTCAGATCGTTTCGCCCCAGAAACCAGTTGAAGCACATGGCGGCCTTTTCGAGCCACCGGTTGTTATGACTTATATGAAAAGCGGCAATGCATGCTTCGAGCAGCGCATTTGCCTCGATGGGTTGTTGGTCGAAGCGCGCTTTTTTCTTTCCACGGACGTACCAGCCATGATTGCCGACCGGGGAGAGATGGTCCTTTTCGGTCTGCTCGTCCAGCAGCCAGGATAATGAGTGTAACCCTTTCTTGATCATATCATCACGCCGCAATTCCTGCCCTGCTGCCAAAAGAGCGTGCGGCAGCCTGGCATTGGCATAGGCGAGCACGTTTTCCGGCCAGGGCCAGTCGTTATCGGTACAAATCTGGAATTGTCCGAATAAACGATCGGCCAGCCGGGTAAAGATATGGCGTGTTTCGGCATCCTCGGAAAAGGTTTTTAGATAGGCCCGTATGCCGAGGAGTGTAAATGCCACGGCTCTTGGAGAACGAAACGTTTCGGATGTTCTCAGCGCCTCTTTGAATAATGTGGAAGCCACAGACGATGAAGGGGTGTGTTCCATTGAATGGGCTGCCGTACCCAGGCTCCACAAAGCGCGTCCGTGAGAATCTTCTGAGCCGGCTCTCTCCAGCCATTGCCGCGAATAATTCATAAAATTGCGGAAACGCCCGCTTTCCGCGTCGAAAGCGTGGCACAAGAAGGAGAGATAACAGTTGCAAAGTGCGTCAAGCTTTGCGGGGTTTGTCCGCATAAACCGGCGTGCCCGCATCGCAAAGATCAATGCACGGGCGTTATCATCGGTGCAATAGCCGTGGCTGCGGTTGGCGACCGTATAGGTTGCGTGTTGCAAGATCCCTGTATCGTCGGTAAGAGCGAAGAGATGATCGAGCTTAAGAGGAGGCAGTTCATCGTCCATGTACACTCTATGATTTGTATGATTTGAAAATGAATGAAGATGAAAACTGCCGTTGTGTTCCTGCCGGATTTCCCGGAAGAGTTCCAGGTATCGGCGGGCGACTTCCTTCCAGATGGCGGTACGGCTGAAGTCATAGGCACGCCTGCGCATCAGCCGTTGGCCCGCTTCATCTTCGAGTACGGTAATAATCGCCCCGGCTATAGCTTCTGCATTCTGGAAGGGTACCAGTATCCCCCGTCCGTCGGAAAGCATTTCTTTTGCATGCCAATAAGGCGTGGAAATTACCGTTTTACCGGTTCCCATAGCATAGGCCAGCGTTCCGGAGGTTATCTGCGCCTCGCTGATATAAGGAGTGATAAATACATCGGCCGCTGCCAGGTACCTGCAGAATTCCTCCTGAGTAACAAACCGGTTCTGAAAGATGACATGACCGGTCATATTTTTCCTGTCGACCAGTTCCTGTAAACCGGACCGGTATTGTTCTCCTCTGGATTGCAACACATGAGGATGTGTGGCTCCCAGCACAATATAAACCAGCTCCGGAAACCGCCTGATTGCCCTTGGCAACCCTTCCAGGACATACTCAATTCCCTTATTCCGCGACAGAAGCCCGGAAGTCAGCAGGATTTTTTTCCCCGAGAGACCAAGCTGATCTTTATACGGACCGGAATCGCCAAAAGGCATATCGGGAATGCCGTGAGGTATATAAGCAATTTTCTCTTCCGGTATTTTATAAACCGCATTCAGAATGTCGACGGCCCGCTGGCTCATAACTACCAGTTTGCTGGAAAACCGGGCCAGATGCATCATGACAGCTTTATGGTCTTTGTCGGGTTCCGCAAGTACTGTATGAAGGGTGGTAACCACGGGGGTATGTAATTCGCTTAGCAACCTGAGGATATGATTACCTGCAGGTCCGCCGTAGATCCCATACTCATGCTGCAGACACACGACATCAGCCTGGTTGAGAGTAATATATTCGGCCGCCGCCTGGTAATCGGCAAGATTATTTTGATTGATTTCAAAGCGAACCACCCGCGGATACGGATAACCGCCAGGTTTATCGTTCATTGCTATTACCCGGCATCGCGCAGAATCGGTTCCGGTTGATAATGATTCTACCAGATCGGTAGTGAAGGTGGCAATGCCACATTGGCGCGGCAGATAATTCCCGATAACCGCCACGGAAGGGATTCCGGCATATGGGTCAGACGCTGAAATATTCATAATTTAATCTCTCTTAGTTGGAACGATGAGGGATTTATTCCCTGGTCATTTATTTGAATTCGTGACAAAAAACACATAAAAATTAATGGGCGTTTCGATGATACAGGCCTGTTCTATCTAAAGGGTTTGTGCCGGAAGTTCGTTCATAGCCGGGGGGTGAAGAAAACGATGACTATCGCAAGCCGGGGCAGAAGCCTTTTTCGAAGGAAGCGAACCTGCCTCCGGCTCAAAAAATGACTGGGGCAGTTCCGGGAAAGGGGGAAAGGCGCCTTTGGCAAAGGAACACCCACTATCGAAAAAGAGTTTTCATATGTCCGGATTTTCGAACCCTTTTAAGGTTTTTGACCCTCTTGCTCCGGCTCAAATTGGTGTCATCTGTCTAAGAACGTCGTTTATAGCTTGCTCTCAAAAGAGCGGGAAACGGGATTTCCCGAA
>CAZNHE010000007.1:7404-71588 GCA_964572735.1 uncultured Chitinophagales bacterium
TGTCCGTTAAGAACGTCGTTTATAGCTTGCTCTCAAAAGAGCGGGAAACGGGATTTCCCGAATTTCGGGACGCCCCTCAGCCAGGGAAGCTGAGAGGGCAATAGGTAATAACAATAACTTTTATTGTTTAGTAATGGAGCCGGAATTTTGAATTCCTTTGAGGAAGGAAATATCCCATTTTCTTCCCAGACCGCTCAATGTCCGTTAAGAACGTCGTTTATAGCTTGCTCTCAAAAGAGCGGGAAACGGGATTCGAACCCGCGACCCTCAGCTTGGGAAGCTGATGCTCTGCCAACTGAGCTACTCCCGCTTGAACACGTATGTTCCAATAATATCGAAATCCTTCCAGATTCGCCATCTCAGCCTTACATAATTTGAACCTGAGGTCTGAAAAATATCCCTGAGATCGTCAGGATTCCTCCCTCGGAGGATGATTGGAGGATGGGCTGCTTGCCGACTGCATGCGCAGTGTTGTACGCCGTTCCGCCGACCTCTGATCCCAGAGCGGGAAGTAACAATTTTTGTTCGTACGGCAGATTCTCTGCAAGAAGATTCCTCCGGACTTTCATCCTGCCGAAATCAGCAGCGTTTTCATGACGATAAGCCCGTTCCTGTGTTCACTTGTTCAGATTCTATGTGTGTTTCTATAAATCGTTAATAAACATATAACCTATGGGTGCATAATAGAAAATGGCCATTTTATTATAGTTCAATTTTAATGGTATTTTTTTTGCTAATGAATGAATAATTAATTATCTATCGGTCAGGGCTTTAAAATGAATACAAAAGGTCATGGTTGTGTCTTTAACTTTATTGCTTATTATGAGTGGATTGGCATTGTATGAGTTTCTTTCGTTGTGGTTGCTCATGCGTGAAATAGAAGCTTCAGAGAGAGAATACTTCCTGAAAACAGAGCGCACATTTCGGCTCCGTAATAAAGGGCTGAATTAAAGATAATTCCGGTGGATGTCCCCCCGGAGGAAGGATTGCGGCTTCTTTCTTACCACAACAAATATGAAAAGCGCAAAGCGGACCATACTGATTCCGTGTCGCCTTGTATGTTTCATTTGATCTGGAGATTCTCACGATCCTCAGATCGCTATTGAAGCTATATTATTTATACAGGCATAATTAATGTGCGACTTGACGAATTCTTTTTTTATGCATAGTTTCAACCATTCGGTTAGATCAATTAGTTGAATCGATTGGTTGATAAGGTCAGATGGCGGGAAATAAGATGTCGGATAAACAGCCGGACAAGAATACGGAGGAGGAAATCCTTCAGGCCGCGCGCCGGGTATTTATCCGCCGCGGATACGATGGAGCCCGAATGCAGGAGATAGCGAATGAGGCGGGGTATAACAAATCCATGCTTCACTACTATTACCGCAGCAAGGATCGCCTGTTTCATGAGGTTTTTATCGATGTGGTGCGACGTATTATCCCGCCGTTGCTCGCCGTCCTGGAAGAGAATCTCGATTTGATGAAAAAGCTCGAAAAGATGATCAACAAATTGCTTGAAAGCCTGGAAATGCATCCCTACGTGCCGGGATTCATGACCCGGGAACTCAACCAGCATCCGGAACGCATCTCCGAGATGATCGAAGAACTGGGACTCCATATGCCGGAGTTGTTTATTCGCCAGGTCAGGACAGCGGTCAGGGCCGGAAAAATCATCCCGATTCATCCCGTTCAGTTGCTTATCAATGTGCTTGCCTTGTGTATTTTTCCCTACATCGGAGGTCCCATGGTCAGAGGAGTAACAACAATGAGTGAAGAAGAATACAACCGGCTCTTAAAAGAGCGGAAGAAACTGCTTCCTCAATTCATCCACAAAGCATTGCAGCCTATATGATTGCATCTTTGTTATCCGTGCTTCTTCTTTTACAGCAACCGGCTGCAACCGATTCGCTGAGCCTGCAGCAGTGTTACAATCTGGCGCGGGAGCATCAGCCGGCATTAAACCGGCTGATGCTCGACAATCAGGCTGCACAGCTCCGGAAGGAGTCGATAGACCGCAAAAATTATCCCCAACTATCCATGTCGGGCAGGGCGACATACCAGGATGAGGTTACGTCGATTCCCGGCGCACCTTTTACGATAAGTAAAGACCAGTATAAATTGGTTCTTCAGGTGGACCAGGAGCTTTTTGACGGAGGCGCAGCACGCGCTGCCAGAAAGGTGTCGGCCTCTCAGGAAAAGGTGGATAAAGCACAGGTTAACGTGCAGTTGTATCAGGTTCATAACGAGGTTAACCAGGCTTTTTTCGAAGTTCTGTTGGCGCGAACCAATCTTAGCATCCTGGATTTGAAGAAGCAGGTGCTTGTAAAACAATTGTCTGCGATCCGTTCCCGGGTGAAGAACGGGATGGCACTGCCGGGCGCTGCAGCTGCACTTCAGGCCGAACTGCTGGTTACCGGGCAACAGATTCTGTCTACAGAATACAATGAACAATCGGCCCTGGGGGCACTTTCCATTATAACAGGACAGTCGCTCGATTCTGCCACGGTGCTCAGCCTTCCCTTCGACACAACGAAATTTACTCCCCCGGAGAACATAGAACGTCCTGAACTGGATATGTACCAGGCCCGCCGGTCTCTGCTTGATCGTGAAATGAATCAGACAAAAGTGAGGAATGTCCCCCGTCTGTCGGCCTTTGCGCAGGGGATCTATGGCCGTCCGGGACTGAATATCTTCAAAAATCAGTTTGAACCCAATTATATGATCGGAGTGAGGCTCACCTGGAATATATGGGATTGGCATGAAGCCCGCCGGCAGCGTTCCCTGCTTTCCATCCAAAAAAAGATCATTAACACGAAGCAGGAAACTTTCCTGCAAAATGTCCATATCGGGATGCGCCGGGAAAGGGCTCAAATCTCTAAATACCGGGCATTGATGAATCAGGACACCCGCATCATCACGCTGCGGAAGCAGGTAGAAGAACAAAGCGCCAGCCGGCTTCGCAACGGAACCATCACTCCCGGTGATTATCTGGAGGATCTGAACCGCGTGTACCAGGCCCGGCTTTCGCGAGAACAGCATCGTCTGCAATGGACGTATGCGGTTATCAATTATATGACACAAACGGGGATATTATGAATCGCTCAGCGCTGTTTTTGGCCGCTATCGTTTTCATTCTGGGCGCTTCCGCCTGCGGACGCAGCCGGGAGACCGGGGATGCCTGGGGAAACTTCGAGGCAGTGGAAACCACCGTAGCCTCAATGGCTAACGGACAAATAATGTCCCTGAATGTGGACGAGGGTTCCCGCCTGAAAAAAGGCGAAATTGTGGGTTTCATCGATACGACCAGTCTCCATTTGCAAAAGCAACAGCTTTTCGCCTCAATTGAGTCGCTGGAACGCCAAATCGCCAGTACGGGAGATCAGGCGAAAGTGATCCGGACACAACTTAAACTGGCAAATATCACGCTGAAACGTACCCATCGGCTGGTCAGTGACCATGCCGCCACTCCTCAGCAACTCGACGAGGCACAAAACAAAGTGAATGTGCTCCGTAGCCGGCTGACAGCCACACAATCTCAGTCGGCCGTCATCCGATCCAGGATCAAGTCGACCAGGATTCAGGCGGATCAGGTCGACAATAAGATTCGCCAAAGCCTGATCGTCAACCCTGTCGATGGAATTGTGCTGGTGCGGTATGCCGAGCAGGGAGAAGTGGCTGGTTTCGGGAAACCTTTGTACGATATCGCTCCGCTGGACACTATCGACCTGCGCGTGTATGTGAGCGAATCGCAGTTAGTACAGGTGAAGCTGAATCAGCAGGTGAGTGTTCATGTGGACAACGGATCGGGCGGAATGCGTACTTATCCGGGGCGTATCAGCTGGATATCCCCACAGGCGGAATTCACCCCGAAGAACATCCAAACCAAAGAAAACCGCGTAGCGGAAGTGTATGCGATGAAAGTGCGGGTTCCTAACGACGGTACACTCAAGATCGGCATGGCGGCGTCCGTTTCATTCTGATTCATCCGGAGTACCATGAGCATCATATCGGTTAATGAGATTCGCAAATCATTCGGCAAAACCGTGGCACTCGATGCGGTCAGCGTATCTGTCGAAAAAGGAGAATTGTTCGGTTTCATTGGTCCCGACGGAGGCGGCAAGAGCACCCTGTTCCGTATCCTTGCCACAGTAATGGTCCCCGATGAAGGGGAGGTTGCCGTGATGGGGTGGGACACCGTGCGCGACTATCGCGAAATTCGCCGCCATATCGGTTATATGCCCGGCCGGTTTTCATTGTATACGGATCTCAGCGTGCAGGAAAACCTGCAGTTCTTCGCACGCATCTACGGGACCGACATTACCGAGCACTACGAGTGGATCAAAGATATTTATGATCAGATCGCACCTTTCAGGAATCGGCGGGCAGGCGACTTATCCGGCGGGATGAAGCAGAAACTGGCACTTTCCTGCGCGCTGATTCATCACCCTGATGTTTTGCTGCTTGACGAACCTACCACCGGTGTGGATGCCGTCTCGCGGCAGGAATTCTGGCAGGTGCTTCAGCGGCTGAAGAAGGAAGGGTTGACGATCGTCGTCTCTACGCCTTACATGGATGAAGCCGCCCAGTGCGACCGGATAGCTCTTCTCCAGGAAGGTCACCTGCTGGCCGTCGATACACCTGCCGGCATTACCGGTGAGTTTGGGCAACCGCTTTATTCTGTGGCCGGGACTCCCCGTTACGCCACGCTTCGGCACGTCCGGTCATGGAATGAAACAAGCAGGGTTTATCCTTTTGGAGAACGTCTTCATTTGGTAACTCATCGTCCCGTGGATACGGCAGATCTGGTGCATAGGCTCGAAGGCCGGGAGATATCGGACGTGGCGGTGGATCCTGCGGAACCGACGATAGAAGATGCTTTTATCGCCCTGATGGAAGTTTCCAATGGATGATCAGGTCATAATTGTTGAAAATCTGGTTCGCACTTTCGGCTCATTTACCGCAGTCGACCGGGTCTCATTCACGGTAAGGCGGGGTGAGATATTCGGCTTTCTGGGAGCCAATGGTGCGGGCAAAACTACAACGATGAAGATGCTGACCGGCCTGCTGGGCGTATCGGGAGGAAGCGCCCGGGTGGCGGGATTTGATGTGAAACGCGATCCTGAGAAGGTGAAAGCGCACATCGGTTACATGAGCCAGCGATTTGCCTTGTATGATGATCTGACGGTTTGGGAGAACATCCGCTTTTATTCAGGAGTCTACGGGTTGACGAACGGAGAGATCCGCGAACGGGGCGGGGCCATGCTGAAGAAGCTGAATATGGAAGACGAAAAGGACCAGCGCATCGGCTCACTGCCGCCCGGGTGGAAACAAAAGCTGGCATTCTCCGTGGCGCTGCTTCACCGGCCGGATATCGTGTTCCTGGATGAACCCACCGGTGGCGTCGATCCGGTAACCCGGCGCCAGTTCTGGGAGATGATCTACGAAGCGGCTGATGGGGGAACTACTGTTTTCGTGACAACGCATTACATGGATGAGGCCGAATATTGTGATCGTATCGGCATCATGGTGGCCGGCAGAATGGAGGCACTGGATACACCTGCAGGGTTGAAGCAGCGATTCCAGGCCCGTTCGATGGAGGAGGTGTTTGTACAACTTGTCCGCGGAAAGCAGGAGGTATGAATGCGCAGTTTTGCAGGATTTCTCATCAAAGAATTTTATCACATCATCCGCGATTCCCGCTCATTGCTGATTCTTTTTGGTATGCCGGCGGTTCAGCTCGTCCTGTTCGGATATGCTGTCCGGAATGAACTGACGCAGGCCCGCTTTGCCGTGGTTGATCCTTCCCGCGATGTGGTAACCACACAGTTGGTTCACAAGTTGTCATCCTCCCGTTTTCTGCAATTTACAGGATACCTGAACAGCGTAAACGACATTCATGAGGCATTTAAATCGGGCAGGGTGAAAGAGGTGATTGTGCTCGACCGGCACTTTGCGCGTAAAATGAAAGACGGGAAACCGGTAAATATTCAGCTGATTGCCGATGCCTCGGATCCGAACATGGGGCGCATGATCACCGGACAAATCAGGGGAGTTATTCAGCAGTTCCAAAAATCCATCCCAATTGCCGCAGGTGTAAAGACGCTGAATTCCGCGTCTCTACACTCACAACGGCCGCCCGGGGAAGCGGGAGCCGTGCGTATAGAAATACAGGATCGTATGCTCTACAACCCCGATCTGCGAAGTGTGAACCTGTTTGTTCCCGGGATCATTGCAGTCATTCTGATGCTGATATCGGCCCTGATGACTTCTATCACAATTACCCGCGAAAAAGAGACCGGAACGATGGAAATCCTGCTGGCCTCGCCGCTGCGCCCGGGACAAATCATCGCAGGGAAAGTGTTGCCCTATTTGTTCTTGTCATTCATCAATGTATTGATTGTGTTGGGGCTGGCACTGGTCATTTTCCAAATTCCCTTTCGGGGGAGTATGCTTCTGTTCCTTGCCGAATCGACCCTTTTTGCCCTGACCGCACTTTCTCTCGGACTCCTGATCTCGGCGGTTTGTGATTCTCAGCAGACGGCCATGATGCTGGCACTGGGCGGCCTGCTTCTCCCCACGATCCTGCTTTCAGGATTTATTTTTCCCGTTACCAGCATGCCCTGGCCGTTACAATGGCTGAGTACCGTTATTCCCGCGCGGTGGTTCCTGGTGATTGTGCGGGGCATCATGCTGAAGGGAGTCGGTCTGGCCGTACTCTGGAAAGAGACCGTCATCCTGGCAGGGATGACACTCGTTTTTCTGCTGGTAAGCATCCGGAAATTTAAAGTACGTCTCGACTAATGCTATGCCAACTATGCTTTGACGTCTTTTCTCGCTCTTCTCGATTTTCGGGGCGCTGGTTTTCTGCGGAACTCAGCGATTAACTCTGCGGGACTCAGCGAGAAATATACATGGCGAAATATCCTTGACATCACACTAATGCGTATCGTTCGTTTCCTGATCCAAAAAGAATTCCTGCAGATCTTCCGTAACAAGGGGATGGTGCCCATCCTGTTTCTGATGCCGCTGGTTCAGCTTATCGTTCTGGTGAATGCCGCGACATATGAGATCAAAAATATCAAAATGTATATCGTGGATCAGGATCACTCTCAGGTTTCCAGGCAACTGGCCGGACATTTTCGCAGATCGGATTATTTTACGACGGTCGGGCGTTCGACCCGCATCAGCGATGGAAAGAAAGCGATACATGAAGGAAACGTTACCATGACCATGGTGATACCTCGTCATTTCCAGCGGGATCTGATGACAAGGCATCACGTGAATGTTCAACTGCTCATAAACTCCATAGATGGAAGCGCCGCAAGTGTTTCTCTTCAGTACGCCGCAGCTATTATTCGTGATTATAATAATGCGTTAAATGGACTCTCAGGGCAGGTTGGCATTTCCCCGCAATCCGTCTCCGTCGATGTCAGGAATTGGTACAATCCGGAACTCAAATATACCAGTTATATGGTCCCGGGACTGCTGGTTATACTGGTGAGTATGATAGGCATGTTCCTGACAGGCATGAATATTTCCAGAGAAAAGGAATTGGGCACGATTGAACAGCTCAATATTACCCCGGTCAACCGGTATCAGTTTATCACGGGAAAGCTGGCGCCGTTCTGGATCATCGGAATGGGTGAACTGGCGGCGGGTATTTTTATCGGGTGGGCGCTTTACGCCATGCCGGTTGTGGGTAATATCGGGCTGATTTTTGTTGTTGCAGCGGTTTTTCTGCTGGTAGTTCTTGGACTGGGCCTGTTGATCTCGACGGTGAGTGACACTCAGCAGCAGGCTATGTTTATCGCGTGGTTTTTGATGGTCGTTTTCATTCTTATGGGTGGATTATTTACCCCGATTGAAAGTATGCCGCTATGGGCACAGAAAGCAACCATCATCGATCCGATTGCCCAGTTTATCCAGGTGATGCGCAACATTCTGTTGAAAGGATCGGGACTGGCGGATATCAGGTTTCAGTTTATCGACCTGATCGTTATGGCCATTGTTGTTAATGCCCTGGCCGTCATGCGCTATCGAAAAACGCATGTCTGATCAGGTGACTTTAGCTGTATATGATGAATTTTACACTCTTTGCGAAGCCTCGGCCTTCTTTGCGGTAAGAAAAAAATAAACTGCAATGAACGCAAGGGAAAACAGGAGGGTACGCAAAGAGAAACATTGCGTCCTGAGGTTAACTGACCCGTTTCCTGCGGTTCCTTATATAATCCTCAAAGACGTATCCTCCCAGTTTATCAAGAGCGGCATAATAGGCACGACCGTGGTTAGCCTCCGTCAGTTCCCGGACGAAATTTTGCAGATAGGGATCGCGGGCTATCATAAAGGTTGTGATGGAGACCTGTTCGCGCCGGCACTTGACGGCCTCATCCAGAACCTTGTTCACAATCCTGCGATCCAGGCCAAAGCTGTTTTTATACATGCGTCCGTTGTGGATCATGCACGAAGGTTTCCCGTCCGTGATCATGAAGATCTGCTTGTTGGTATGTTTGCGGTGCTGCAGGATATTGCGCGACAATTCAAGTGCAGCCTTCGTGTTGGTATGATACGGACCAACCTTCAGATAAGGCAGGTCCTTTAACTGCACCTGCCAGGCTTCGTCTCCGAAGGCGATGATATCCAGTGAATCTTTCTCGAACTGGTTCATGATCAATTCTGAGAGAGCCATAGCCACCTTCCGGGCGGGCGTGATCCGGTCTTCTCCATATAAAACCATAGAGTGGCTCAGATCAATACACAAAGCCGTTGCCACCGTTGAATAATGGTTCGATTCATAGATGCGCAGATCATCCTCCCGCAGAGAAAAATGATTGATGCTGCTGTGTTTCAGCGAATTCAGAAGAGTTCCCGTAGCATCGATCTCATGGATGTCGTCGCCAAACTGCCAGTCGCGTGCCTCCGGCTCCCGTTCGAGCCCTTTGCCGGTATGGTTTGTACTGTGATTGCCGAATCCGTTGCGTTTAAGACCTCTGAAGATTTCCTCGAGAGATTTCTGCCGCAGCCCGCGTTCGGATTTAGCCGTAAGAATCACCGCTCCTGTTTGTTCATCGTTGCCAAGATATCCCCGTTCGCGCAGTTCTTCAATGAAGTCGGCAATGGAATAGTTGTCCTCGTCATCCGTCAATCCATACTCCTTATCCAGGTCCGTGAGCCATCTCAAAGCCTGAGCCGCATCTCCTCCGCTTATCAATAAGAGCTGATCAAAGATGTCTTTCAGCCGGTTGAAAAGAGAATCTTTGTTCCGCTGCATGCGCGGATCCCATTTGAGATACTGTATATGCATGGGTGCCTTTGTTATACGGGCTTAAACCCGCGATGAACGTGTTAGTCAAAGAAAGATTCGGATGCCTTTTATTTTGAGCTTCCGGCCGCCGGGAAGCCCCGGTGCTGAGGACGAAATTTTTCTTGCAATCATAATCACAACGAACAATCGCCGGGAATCATTCTTATAGTGAGCGGCTTATCAAAGGATTTTTTACTTTTGTGGAAGCATACCCCGGATCAGAATGTAAGAAATCTTAAGAAGATATTTTGGGATGAATGAAGGAGACAGGTACCATATTGAGGATCGGTTATGGAAAGAAGGATACCAGCGGATCATGGGACTGGATGAAGTAGGGCGTGGCTGCCTGGCGGGACCGGTAGTTGCCGCGGGAGTGATCCTGGACCCGAATGACCGCATCGAAGGGTTGTGCGACAGCAAGAAGTTACATGTCGCAGAACGAGAACGTCTTGCTCCGATCATTAAAGAAAAAGCGATATGTTGGATGATCCGTGAGGGATCAGTGACTGAAATCGAAGAATACAACATATTATGGGCTTCCCTTCTGGCTATGGAAAAATGTGTGGCGCAGTGCCGGCCGGCTCCCGATTACCTGCTGGTCGACGGCAACCGCTACCTGGACAGCCTTACGCCTGCAATGTGCCTTATCAAAGGAGACGACAGGTCAGCGTCCATCGCGGCGGCGTCCATCATTGCCAAAGTGTATCGCGACCATCTGATGCACGAGCTGCACAACGATTATCCTGATTTCGGCTGGAATTCAAACGTGGGATATCCCACCCGCCGGCATTACGAGGCGCTGGAAAAACTGGGCTATACGGATCATCACAGGAAGAAATTCAACCTGCGCACGAACAGGAGATTTGGTGGTTATTAACCTTGATCCTCAATTTCGGTAGAGACGTGACATTTCGCGTCTCTACCGGCACCTGTGTCGATCTGTACCCACCTTAACTTCTCTCTCCGATCCAGCCAGGAATTCTCATCACGCAAAGATGCTGAACTCCCTGTCGTACAGGGCGAAATTGACGCAGATTGCCAGCATGAGGGTGTCCGACAGAAAGGCGGAACCACCGTAAGATATGAATGGAAGAGGGATGCCGATCACGGGTAATAATCCCATGGCGCTGCCGATGTTGATGAACATGTGAATGAAGAAGATAGCGGCTACCCCCACGATAACAAGCTGGGCAAACGGATGTTTTTGTTCACCGGCATTGCCGAGCAGTCGCAGTAGCAGTATCACGAACAAGAGGATGACGATTGATCCGCCCACAAATCCGAATTCCTCGCCGATCACACAATAGATGAAATCGGTCCACTGCTCCGGCAGGAAGCGAAGTTGTGTCTGGGTTCCTTTCATGAAACCTTTGCCGGTGAGTCCCCCCGATCCTATAGCCGTTTTGGCCTGGATAACGTTCCAGCCTGCTCCCTGCGGATCATAAGACGGGTTCGTGAAGGCTTCAATACGCGCACGCTGGTGAGGCTGAAGCACTTTCAGTAAGGCGATTTGCACTCCGACAATGATAAACACGCCACAGATAAAGGTGGTGATGGTAAGCCAGAGGCGTTTTTGGATAAAGAAAATTATGGTAGTAAGAACCACAGTCGCAGCCAGCCCCCAATACCACTCGATGATGCCGAAATATCCGATAATGGCCGGCGATATCATAAACAGGGAAATCCCTCTGGGAAGTCCCGACCAGAAAAGCATAATCGGGATCAGAGACAGGAGGATCAATGCGGTCCCCGTATCGTTTTGAAGAAGTGTGAGCAGAGTGGGCAGCAGGATAATTCCCACTGCTACCAGTGCGGAACCGAGGCGTTCGGCCGAGATGTCACGGCGGCTCGACAGATAATTGGCAACGGCAAGGATAGTGGTCAGTTTGGTAATTTCACTGATCTGAAAACTAACCCCCGCGACTGATATCCAGCTTCTGGCGCCATTAACCTGTTCTCCGAACAGAAGCGTTGTCGCCATGAGCAGCAGAGAAAGACCATACAATAGATACGATAATTGCTGAAACGTTCGGGGGGCGGTGAATTGAGTGATCAGCAGGATGATCAGGGCAATCCCGACCCAGACAAGCTGCCTGTAAAAATTCGACTGGATATGTTCAGGAAGAAACCGCGAAACGGGTCCCTGAGTGGCACTGTAAATCGCAAAGAGGCCCACGATCGTCAGACATGCCCAGCACGAAAGCAGGATCCAGTCAATATTTCTCAGCCAGCCTTTCATTCAGTTTCCTTCTCAGTGTTCTTCTTTTTGCCGGGAGCAAAAGCCACCATCTTGTCGAATAGCCATTTCCGCTGAATTTTTCCGGTCAGATATTTTTCGATTAACAAAGTCGAAATGGGACAGGCCGAGGCCGCACCGAAACCGGCGTTTTCAACCAGCACAGCCATTGCAATCCGGGGATGATCGTAAGGTGCAAAACTGATGAACCAGGCATGATCATTGCCGTGCGGGTTTTGAGCGGTACCCGTTTTGCCGGCAATTTTGATATTTTTGACGTTGGCATACCATCTTGCGGTTCCTTCGGTGACAACCTTGCGCATGGCCGCTTTGACGATATCAAGGTTTTTCTCGGAAACCCATCCGATTCTTGTCTTTTCAGGATTGGTGATAATCCACTTATCGTCGGATTCATGGATGGCCCGTACAATGTGGGGCTGTACGTGATATCCGCCGTTGGAAATCTCAGACGTAACTTCGGCCATCTGAAGCGGCGTCACAGAAACCACCCCCTGGCCGATCCCAAGATTAATGACGTCGCCAATCCCCCATTTGTTCTTCCCGAATCTTTTGTTAAAGTAAGCACTGTCGGGTATGATACCTGCGGCCTCGCCGGGCAAATCAATATGATTGAGTGTGCCTAACCCGAATTGAGTAATCAGGTCGTGCCATTTGTCCAGATCATTATTGATGCCGATCTGATTCATCAGGGAGAAGAAATAGGTGTTGCACGATACAGAGATCGCCTTTTGCAGATTCACCTCCCCGTGGACGGCGTCGCATTTATAGAGCCTGCCGTTGTAATATCCCCCTTTACAATCGACAATGGTACTCGGGGTGATCAGGCCCAGCTTCAACCCTACCAGAGCCATGAGGGGTTTAAATGTAGAACCCGGGGGTTCGCGCGAAGAGATCGCCCGGTTATAAAGGGGACGTGTGCTGTCGGTATTCAACTTGTACCAATAATCCTGGTCGACATTGCCGGCAAGCTTCGACAGGTCGTATTCCGGGGCGCTGACCATCGCGAGGATGGAACCCGTATTGGGGTTCATTGCGACTACAGCTCCGGTTTTGTTAGACATAAGCTTCTCGGCGGTAGCCTGGAGATCGGAGTCAATCGTTGTGTACAGGTCGGCTCCCTTGGTGGGGGCATTGTCCATCTCACCTTTTTTATACGCTCCCAGCTCCTGTCCGTAGGCATTTACCAGCTTATAGGAAATACCGGTAGAGCCGCGAAGATACTTCTCATACACTTTTTCCAGCCCGTTATTCCCCACTTCATCGCCGAGCTGATAACGATCCGATTTCTGCAGCATCTTGTCGGATACTTCCCTCAGATAACCCAGAATATGGGCGGCTTTTACCTTGGAAGGATAATGCCGTTTGCTCTCGATTTGATGTCCGATACCCGGCAGGCGCCAGATATTTTCCTCAATCTGAGAAAAAACGGAGAAACTGACATCCGTATACAGGCGCGACTTCCGATGCCACGAATAGGCTTGGGCTTCTTTGATGCGGCTGTTCAGGTCCTGAATGTCAACACCTAATAATTTCGCAAGATACGGCGTGTTGGATTCCTTGTAATCCGAAGGGGTAATGGTAATGGTGAAAATGGGCTGATTATCAACCAGCAGATTGTTGTGACGATCAAAAATTAACCCCCGTGCGGGATTGATATATTGCTGACGAACCGAATTTTGTTGGCTTAAAGGCTGATAAGTGTCGAAATCTATAATCTGAAGCTGGTACAGGCGGCCGATGAGTACAAGGCACATACCGATTACAATCGCCTGAAGAACGCGGATCGATGATTGTACGTTTTTTGCCTTGTTCTGCATGGTTTCAGGGGGTTCTGAAAAGATGAATGATACTGGCAGCAATAGCGGTATAAAGGCTTCCGATCAGCAGCATATACCAAAATAACAATTCTATGGCATAGCTTTCGACGAAGCTGGCTGCCAAAAGAAACAGCAAATTATGGGCAATCGCAAATATCAATACCACAAGGAAAATCTGCCCGGTGAGCAAACGGGACTCGCCCTGCTTGGGCAATAGATTATAGCCGAAAAAGGCGACAGCCACTTTTGCAAACATATTCAGTCCCCACAGGCCCAGGAGGGCGTCTTGCAACAGACCCAGCACGGCTGCGGTCCATATGGCACTGGTCCGGTCACGCACTGACATGATCCACAATAAATAAATCAGTACGATATCGGCGGATGTATTGAAAATCTGCAAATGCCGGAAGACGGCTACCTGCAGAAGCACGCATATCACACCGACTAAAAGATCGCGCCCCCGTTGCCTCCACATCAGTACTGGCCTCCGGCTGCTTTTTTGATCCGGACGACAGTGGTATCGGGCATGAACCTGATGACGAACGCTTCACTCAGAGTGGATAATGAAACAAAAGGTTTCAGGGAGATCTGCTGAATCTGACGCCCTTCTTCCGGCTGGGTATGAACGACGTATCCTATCGGAATGTCAGGCGGGCACCAGTCTCCGTAACCTGAAGTTTCGACCGTCATCCCCGAGTCGATCCGGATCGTCTGAGGTACAAAATTGAGATTCAATTGATGGGAATCCCCGTTCCATGTGACAATTCCGTAAGCTCCGTTAGCCTGAACCCTGGCACTGATCCTGAAAAGGCGGTTGTAGAAAGGCATGACTTCGGAATAGTGCGCCGAGGTGAGGATGATGCGGCCAACCAGCCCTTCGGTGGTAACAAGCGGCATCCCGACCCTGAGGCTGTCATCTTTTCCTGCATCGATGGTGAGAATATTGTTGATGCCGGTCAGGTCTTTGCTGACCACCATCACCGGCAGGAGATCAAGTTTCGTTGTATCGCGGTACCCCAGCATTTTTTTCAGATTCTCGTTCTGCCTTCTCATAGAACGCAGCCGGCTCACTTCATCCATGAGGAGAATATTCTGCCTGCGGAGTTCCTCATTGGTTTTGAGGGCCTGGCGGTAAACCCGCACATTGGCAAGCGGTTCTTCAATATAACTCATCACCGTAATACTGATGGAGCGCAGCATCCGGATGCCACCCTCGTTTCGGCTGACCATCAGTGCCAGCGCAATCACCAGGAAAACGGCGGTTAAAATATGGTCTTTGGTGTCCTGTAACGTAAAGGACTTGAAACGCATGGATGGTCCGGATGGTTATGAGACCACGCTCTTGTAATAATCCAGAGATTCCAGAATAGCTCCGGTCCCCCGAACGACAGCCGTCAATGGATCTTCGGCGATGTGCACCGGGAGATCCGTTGTTTCCATGATGAGCTTGTCCAGATTTTTGAGCAGTGCCCCCCCGCCGGTCAGCATGATGCCGCGATCGAGAATATCGGCCGAAAGTTCGGGCGGGGTTTGTTCAAGCGATTTGGTGACCGATTCCACAATGGTATTGATCGATTCCGAAAGTGCTTCACGCACATCTTTGGAAGTTACGGTTCTCGTTCTGGGGGCTCCGTTTACCAGATCACGGCCTTTTGCCGTGATCTCGAGCTCCTCATCGAGAGGGGTTGCCGAACCAATCGTGCACTTTACATACTCACCGGTCCGCTCACCGACCAGCAGATTATGGTTACGTCTGAAATAATTGATAATATCTTCATTCAGTTCATCCCCGCCCAGGCGTACCGATTGTGCGTATACAATACCTGACAGGGCAATGACGGCGATTTCCGTAGTTCCGCCGCCGATGTCCACAATCATGTTGCCTACCGGTTCATGGACGTCGAGACCGATGCCGATGGCGGCGGCCATCGGTTCATCTACCAGGTAGACCTCTTTGGCGCCGGCATGTTCTGCACTGTCACGCACGGCCCGCCGTTCGACTTCGGTGATCCCGCTCGGTACGCATACCACCATTTTCCGTGTGGTGGAATACCACCGGGTTTTCACTTTTTTGATCATCCCGCGGATCATCAGTTCGGCTACCTCGAAATCGGCGATCACGCCATCCCTCAAAGGCCGGATCGTGCGAATTTCCCGGTGCGTTTTCTCATGCATCAGCCGGGCTTCATGGCCTATGGCTACAGCCTGATTTTCCCTGTTCAGAGCTACGATAGAGGGTTCGTTGAGTACAATTCCATGCTCGCGTTCGTAAATCAGGGTGTTAGCCGTGCCGAGGTCAATGGCGATATCGGTGTAGAGCCAATCGAGCAGGCCTCCGGGCTTCTTGTGTTTTGACGGCTTGTTTGGGGTGTTGGCAACTTCTGTTTGGGGCATAGACTGAAAGATGGAATCAAGATATTAGAAAGATATGATACATATCGACAAAAATTACGATTTTACAAGTCATTTTGCGAATTACTCCGTAACAATAACGGACTTAATGACGAAAATGGCGGTGGCCGGTGAAGATCATAGCCATTTTGCATTTATCGGCAGCCTCGATTACTTCTGCATCCCGGATGCTTCCTCCGGGCTGAATGGCGGCCGTGGCGCCGGCCTGATGAGCCGCCAACAGGCCGTCGGCAAAAGGGAAATAGGCATCGGAGGCAATGACACTGTCGCTGAGAGACAGTCCGTATTTTTTTGCACGTGCCACGGCAATTTCCGAGGAGTCAATACGACTGGTTTGGCCTGAGCCGATGCCGAGAGTCATCCCCTTGCCTGCAAAGACAATCCCGTTGGATTTTATGTGCTTTGCAATTTTCCAGGCAAAAAGCAGATCGTCCCATTCCTGAGCAGTGGGCTGTCTGTGGGTAACAACGCTCATCTCATCCGCTGGCGTAATATACTGATCTCTTTGCTGATAAAGTATCCCCCCAAACAGAGAACGGAGTTGCCAGCCGTCTTTTTCTCCGTTCCCACGGAGCATTTTTACCAGCCGCCGGTTTTTTTTCTTTTGAAGCAGATGCAGGGCGTCTTTATGAAAGTCCGGTGCAATGATGATTTCCGTGAAAATACTGTCAATAGCTTCTGCCGTTTCGGGATCCACAGGCTGATTGACGATCACGATTCCTCCGTAAGGTGAGGAAGTGTCGGTTTTGAAAGCTTTGTCATAGGCTTCCCGAAGCGTGGAACCTTCGGCGGCACCGCACGGAATCGTATGTTTGATGATGGCACACGCGGGTTTCTCTTTCCCGAATTCGCTAATCAGTTGCAGCGCAGAGTCGATATCCAGATAATTGTTGTAGCTGAGTTGTTTCCCGTGGAAACAGTCGATGTAGGCAGACTGGTTGCCGTAGACACCTGCTTTCTGATGAGGATTTTCCCCATATCGCAGCGATGAATTCAGTGGCCATGAGCCCAAAAAGCGCTCGGGCAACGTTTCATCATCGTTTTTATTCAGATAATTTGCAATGGCCACATCATAATCGGCGGTAGCCATAAATGCTTCCTTCGCCAGATTAAAACGGGTTTGGTAGGAAATAGTGTTGTGATTTTCTATCTCATCCATAAATGAATCATACTGGTTCGGACTGGTAAGGATCCCCACGTGCGCAAAATTCTTTGCCGCAGCTCTGACCATCGTCGGTCCGCCGATATCAATAAATTCCGTGGCACGGGCCAGCGTGCAGCCGGGCTCACTTATTGTTTGCTGAAAAGGATAAAGGTTGACTACCACCAGTTCTATGGGTGCAATACCCAGATCCTCCAGTTCCCGCCGGTCGGGATCATGGGAGGTCCGGGCCAGGATTCCTGCATGAATCGAAGGATGCAGCGTCTTTACCCGCCCGTCCAGGCATTCTCTGAAATGGGTGACCTCGCCGACATCGGCGACCGGAAGGCCGGCCTCGCGGAGAACAGTTGCCGTGCCTCCGGTGGAGATCAATTCAACGTCCTTTTTATGCAGGATCCGGGCCAGTTCAACGATACCGGTTTTATCGGAAACCGACAGGAGTGCGCGTTTTATTTTTACAGGAGTGCGGGGCAGTTCAGCCAATGGTTTAACAGACACGATATTGAGATTGAGATTAAGATTGAGGTTAAAGCTATGGTTAAGGTTGGGAGGTTGAGGTTAACAGATGATGAATTACCCGGGGCAGGAGCTGATGTTCCTGTTCCAGGATCTTTCGTTGCAGGCTTTCAGGAGTATCATCCGGACTAACATTTACCCTGGTCTGGGCCAGAACGGGCCCCTCATCGTAGTGCTCAGTGACGAGGTGCACACTGCACCCGCTTTCTTTCTCGGCTGCCGCGATTACCGCCTGATGCACCTTGATCCCGTAAAACCCCCTGCCTCCGTACTTCGGGAGTAACGAAGGATGAATATTGATGATACGATTTGGATAGCGCCGGATGACTTCAACCGGGATTTTCTTTAAATATCCTGCCAAAACAATTAAATCCGGTTCCCATTCATCCAGAAGAGCGATCAAAGCTTCAGTGTATGCTTCATAACCAGGGTAATCGCCGGCTCGCAGGACTTTGACAGGAATATTGCTCTTCTTTGCCCGCTCAATGGCGCCGGCTTGTGGGTTGTCCGTAACCAGCCCGGAAACGCAGGCGTGCAGGGATTGCCGGGCGACCGCGTCGATGACAGCCTGGAAGTTGGTGCCCGAGCCGGATGCAAAAATGACGATCTTTTTCAAATCTGATAGATGGATTGCAGAGATTGCAGAAAACAGGACGTCCCGTAAGATAACATCATTTGCACGCCTATGGGAAGGGAAACCTTCTGTGGGATGTGTCCGTACGCCAACCCCGAAAACCAGGGAATGCCTGCCCGGCCCAGGGTTCGCTCATACAGGAGGTCAGGTACGGGTAACTCAGGATATTCCTCCAACTCAGGAGGAACGAAGGTGCCGAAGATGACGCACGCTGCCTTCTCCAGGGTTCCGGACAGGCGGAGATGTTCCAGATACCCCTCGATTTTATGCCGGGGTTCGCCGACATCCTCGAGAATAAGCAGCGAATTGTCCGGAGATGGGAACCAGCGGGTTCCCGAAAGATAAGAGGCAATCGTAAGCGTGCCCGGGAGTGCCGCTCCCGGGATGGCTCCTGTTTCCCGGATGCTTCCATTAAGCGTAACTTTGGTGCTGCCCGTCTGTACAAGCTCCCAAAATTGGGCTTCGAATTCCGGATCAATAACCTTTCTTCCGAAATCGACCGCCACCATTCCTCCAGATACCGACGGCATCCCCGATTGCGAAAGGAATGCCCATTGAAGAGCGGTGATATCACTGAATCCGCAGAAAAGTTTTCTGTTCTTCCGGATAAGTTCGTAATCCAAAAGGTCAAGCAGCCGCAGAGATCCAAACCCGCCCCTCGCACAAAAGATGGCGTCGATATGAGGGGACTCAAAGAAACGCATCAGTTCGGCAGCACGTAAGGCATCGCTTCCCGCCAGATAATCCCAGTGTTCATAACACGATTTCCCTACTTCGACGTGGTAGCCAATGCCCTCCAGATAGGCAACGCCCCGGTTCAGTTTCTGCTGATCCGGCGGGGAAGCCGGAGCCGTGACGGCAATAATACCATTTCGCGGGAGTGGACGCAGCGGAATGTATTTATTTGCCGACTTTGAAGACATAGTAATTTTTCAGGCTCCAATGAATTTCAACGACTACGATTTTGACGATGGTGGCAACCGGAATGGCCAGCAGCATCCCGATCAGTCCGGCTATCTGTGCACCGATCAGAATGGCGAAAAGAATGATGATGGGGTGCATATTGGCGGATCTGGAGAAAAGGAACGGCTGAAAGATTACGTTATCGATCAGTTGTGTGAATAAAACAGCTAACAAACACGGACCGGCGAGCGTGAAATCTCCGGTTTCGAAGATGGCAACGATTACCGACAAGATGTAGCCGAGCAACGGACCGAAGTATGGGATGGAATTGGCAATGCCTATAGCGATTCCCACCGACAGCGCATTTTGTAAGCCTACAATCGACAGCAGGAGTGAGGACAACATGGCGACGAGCAAACTTTCCAGCGCAACACTTTTAAAATAGAGCCCCAGACGGCTTTCGATTTTTCCGATGATGGTGAGTGTAGTTTCAAAATACCGGTTGGGTACCAGCCTGAGCATAGTGCGGCGAAAATAATTCCCGTCCTTGAGGAAGAAAAACGTGGCGAAAGGGATTACGATGACTGCTGCAAAAACATTAGTGAAGAAACCGATGATATTGCTGATAGTAGTTGAGATACCCGTCACATTGAATATCTGTTGCGCGAGAGTGGTCAGGTGTTCCTGCAAGAATCCGTAAGGGATGAATGGAAAAAGGGCATTCAATTGCATGTCCAGCTTCCGGGCGACCCCTTGCAGATTACTCAGATTGAGTTTGCGGGTGAGATCAACGATTTGCTGGCCAACCGTAGGGAAAACGGTAGTGGAAATGCCCGCAATAATGAAGCCCACGAATGTAAGAACCAGAACAATAGCCAGAGTCCGATTCATGCCATACGCCTGGATGCGGTTTACCAGCGGGTCGAGCAAATAGGAAAGGACTAATGCCACCAGGGCATATGCCACGAGATTGATAAAAGTGTATATCAGGTAAACTACCACAAGCACGATGGCAATGGCAATAATACCTCTTATAATCCGATCCGCTGTAAAGGGTTTCATGGTTCCAATAGCGTTAATATCCGGTTCAGTGAACCAAATACAGTATCGGAAGAAAAACCCATGCGGAGCAAGTAATCGGCGATCTTTCTTTTACGTTTGAACTTGTCCGGCTCTCTGAGAAAGCGGGCTTTTTTCTTCAACACCAGTTCCTCCATCATGGTATATTCATCGAGCAAATCATCCAGTTCCTGTAATATACTCTTAATAACACTCTCAGAAATGCCCTTGGAACGGAGGGCAGCCCGGATTCTGAGCGGGCCCCAGTGACTGAGCCTGAGTTTGTCGCGGGCGAATGCCGAGGCAAACTGAAGGTCATTGATCCATCCTTTGTCCTGAAATTTCCGAAGCAGATGTTCAGTCTGGTCGGCAGGGAAACCCTTGCGGCGTGCCTTCATCCTCAGTTCATACCGGCTATGGGCCCGCCGGCCGAGCAGCATCAGGAAGTAGTCTTCCAGGTCTTTTTCCGTTTCCGCTTCCTGTAATTCCCGGAAAAGGCCTTCTGTGAGAATGCTGCCCTTCCGGATGCCGAAACGAAGCAGAACGGTTTGATGCAGTCCTAATAAAAAACCGTCTTCGCTATAAAGAGAAATACGTTCTTTGTTATTTTTCTGTGTACACAACGAAACAACGGCCGCCGGTAATGGCACTGGCGGTTCCCTGGAAGTTGGGCCCGTTCGACGTTGAGGATGAATCAGACGCTTTCCTTTTCTTCGGTTTTGGCATTGTCGGGAGCCGGCTGCTTTTGCCCGTTTTCTTCTTCAGGATAAAGCCTGTGGAAGACGGTTTGTTCGATGTCCGCGCGCAGCTTTTCATCTTCCTGAAGGAATTGAAGCGCGGCATCTGCACCCTGGCCGATAGGTTCGCCGTCGTAGCGGTACCAGCTGCCCCGCTTTTGGATAACATCCATGTCGACAGCCAGATCGAGCAATTCGGCCAGCCGGGAGATGCCTTCTCCATACATGATGTTGAACTCCGCCTCCTTAAAGGGAGGCGCCACTTTGTTTTTAACCACTTTGACGCGGGTGCGATTTCCAAGTATTTCATCCCCTTTCTTCAGGGCGCCTATACGCCGGATGTCCAGCCGCACAGAGGAATAAAATTTGAGGGCGCGTCCGCCGGTGGTCGTCTCCGGATTGCCGAACATCACTCCTATTTTCTCCCGTATCTGGTTGATAAAAATGACTGAGGTACGGGTTTTATTGACAATGCCGGTGAGCTTCCGCAAGGCCTGTGACATGAGTCGTGCCTGCAGGCCGACATGCGAGTCACCCATTTCCCCTTCCAGTTCGGCTCTGGGGACCAGCGCCGCTACAGAATCAATAACCACCACGTCCAGAGCGGCTGAGCGGATCAGGGTTTCGGTGATTTCCAGGGCCTGTTCTCCGCTGTCGGGCTGCGAAACCAGCAGTTCGTCGATTTTGATGCCCAACGCTTTGGCATATTTCGGATCAAAGGCATGTTCCGCATCGATGAAAGCGGCATATCCTCCCTGCTTCTGGGCCTGGGCAATCACGTGCAAAGCCAGCGTCGTTTTGCCACTCGACTCGGGACCGTAGATCTCGGTGATCCGGCCGCGGGGTATTCCTCCCACTCCCAGAGCATAGTCGATGAGAATGGATCCTGTGGAAATAGCATCGACTTTGACGACGGCGTTATCTCCCAGCCGCATGATGGTGCCTTTCCCATGCTGCTTCTCGAGTTGATCAACGGCAAGATTCAGAGCTTTGAGACGATCGTTGTTTGTGGACATAATGAGGTATCGGTTAGTGCTGAATGAATATGTGTAATATATGTAATCCTACGGAAATCCGGAAACGGTGCTCTGGAAGTTATTATGAGAAGACGGTTGTATTATGTGATCCTGAAAATAGGATACACAAATTCTGCCGGCCTTACAGGTGAATCCTGATTTAATTTTTGATTATGTGAGTAAAAGAACATGTCCGGGTATTTTTTTGGGGATTTTCACGGTTCCGTCCGATAATCTTCCGGACGGATGAAGTGTTTCCGTGACATGAGGTTGCCGTTCGGGTATAATGCCGGAACGCGGAGTTTCTCGCGATAAAGGCGGACCGACTGCCCGGAATTTATTGACAGTTGATCAATCATACCGGGAAAATCAGGTAGTATTTTAATAACTTGGCAGGCATCATCCGGCGAAATACAGTACGGCTGCACAAATAATCGGGTTCTGCCTTGCTGCGTGATAACGTACCTCTTGCCAATTTGCTATATTGACGACATCATCCGTCCAGATATCACGTCCGTTTAGATTACACCTTCCCGGTATGATGAATATTATCTACGATGACTCAACAAACTTGCCAGCCGGGACAAACCGGATTCACCAAAAGCTATTACTAAAAAGAGGATGAAACTCCAGAAACGGCACGGTTCCCTGATATTTCCGATTCTGCTGACCGGCTTCCTGCTTTCGGGTTGTGTCGCCACCAGACAGGCATATCATTACCGGAAAATGACGAATGATGAAAAGCAGGTTTATAATGCGATGGAGAAGCTCCTGAATCAGGCCGACAGCGGCAAAACTCCTTTCCTGTTGCCTGAGAGAGTGCGGATCGACAGCGTGAATGTCGATAAAATGGACCGGACTATCGGCATCTATATGTCCCCTAACATGGGATCGATCCCCTACCGCTTCAAAAATACCCGGGAGATCTACGACCGGCTGCGCTATAACCTGGAACCTCATTTCCATCATTATTCCATAACTATTTTCACACTGAAGAAACCGGTAGCCCTGCAATCGCTGATTCCTAATTATTATCGCTCTTCTCCCCTCAATTATGATACGCTGCGGATGCCGCCTCCGGATGCTGTCTATCCCGTCCCGGTTGTGCGTGATGCCAGCCGCCCTTATCGGCCGGTGGAGGGGCTGTTGAACCATACCGTTGCCCTCTGGCCGAGCCACGGTTGGTATTATAGCAACGAACGAAACCGATGGGAGTGGCAGCGCCCGCGCCTTTTCCAGACGGTGGAGGATAAACTGCCCCTTTCGTTCACGCTGCTCTATCTCGTGCCGATGCTCGAAAATGCAGGTGCCAATGTGTTCGTGGCCCGTGAGCGCGATACACAGTCTGAGGAAGTGGTGGTCGATAATGATTCCAGCGACGCAGGGAGCAAATATATAGAGCACATAAATACCGGTCATTATAGATGGGCCGGCGGAGATACTTCCGGCTTTGCAATCGGAAATCCGCCCTACCGTAACGGGGAAAATCCCTTCCGGATGGGCACGTATCGAAGGATAGAGGCCGACGTCGCCCCGACAGCCGGGGCACGCTGGGTACCCGATATCCCCAGGACGGGTAAATATGCCGTATGTGTTTCCTATCATCAATCTGCAGATAATGTGACCGACGCTCATTACAAAGTGTTTCATCAGGGAGGTGAAACGGATTTCCGGGTAAATCAACGTATCGGAGGAGGCACGTGGATTTATCTGGGAACGTTTAAGTTCCGGAAAGGAATCCACCCCGACAGCGGCAGCGTGGTACTGACCAATCAGACCGCGGAAACAGGGGCGTTCGTTACAGCAGATGCCGTTCGTTTTGGCGGAGGAATGGGAGATATTGTCCGGGGCGGAAGAACAAGCGGGCGTCCGAGGTATCTGGAAGCCGCCCGCTATTATCTGCAGTATGCAGGCATGCCGGATACCCTTGTGTACGATCTTAATGACGGGAAGAATGATTATGAAGATGATTACAAAGACCGCGGAGAATGGGTGAATTATCTGCATGGCGCCCCCGATGGCCCCAACAGGGATCGGGATGCAAAAGGACTGGGAATACCGGTGGATCTGTCTCTTGCCTTTCATACCGACGCGGGTATTGCTCCGGAAGACAGTGCAATCGGCACCCTGGCCATTTACAGCTATCCTGATGTAGATACGACCTATCATTTCCCTGACGGGAGATCGCGCCTTGCCAGCCGCGATTTTGCCGATATCCTGCAAACGCAGGTCGTTCACGATATCCGCTCCGAATTCGACCGGAGCTGGCCCCGCCGTCCGCTGGAAGATGCTATGTACAGCGAAGTAGCACGGCCCAATGTGCCTTCAGCCTTGCTTGAACTGCTTTCTCATCAGAATTTTACGGATACACGACTGGCCATGGATCCGCGGTTTCAGTTTGCAGTAAGCCGCGCCATCTACAAAGCCATGCTTCGTTTCATTGCCACCGAATACCGGGAGCCTTATGTGGTACAACCGCTTCCGGTCAATCATATGCAGACAAGGTTTTTGAATGATACCACAGCCAGAATCAGTTGGCGGCCGGTCAGAGATACACTTGAGGCCTCAGCCGTTCCGACAGGCTATATTGTATATACACGGAAAGGAAACGCCGGCTTCGACAACGGACATCTGGTGAAGGATACCACTTATATTGCGCGAAATCTCCAGCCCGGACAAATTTATAGTTTTAAGGTTGCGGCAGTAAATGCGGGAGGGAAAAGCTTCCCCTCCGAGATCCTCTCCGTCTGCCATATGCCCGGAAAAGACAAGCCGGTGCTGATCATAAACGGGTTTGACCGTGTATCGGCTCCGGCCTCCATCTCCACCCGGCATTACGATGGATTCGTCAATTTCAGGGATAAAGGAGTGGCCGATGGTTATGGGATCGATTATACGGGGAGCCAGTATAATTTCGACCGGGATTCCCCCTATCGCAGCAATGATCAACCGGGGAACGGCGCCAGCCACAGCAATGCCGAGACGCGTCTGATCCCTGGAAATACGCACGATTATCCGTATGTATATGGGAAATCACTGAAGAATAATGGCTTTTCTTTCGTATCATGCAGTAATGAAGCTGTAATGGACGGGCAGGTTTCGATGAATGATTACCCGTTGGTTATGCTCATCCTTGGCGAACAAAAGAGAACGATCGCCTATCCGCTGCAGGCCGATTCCACACAAAAAATGACCTTTCTTGCGTTTCCTCCGAAACTTCAGAAAGATATTACCGATTATTGTAACCATGGGGGGAAGTTATTTATATCGGGTGCTTATGTCGCAAGCGATTTGTTCAATAAAGATGCCACGCGTCAGGACACATTGTTTGCCGAAAATGTCCTCAAATACCAGTTGGATACTAATTGGGCCGATCTGGCAGGTGCCGTGATGTCGGCCGATCCCGCATTTATGAGTTTTGCCGATACCCTCCATTACAATACGGGTTATCGCCCCGATATTTATCAGGTCGAAGCACCCGATGCGTTGATTCCTGCAGCCGACGGGGGGGAAGTCCTCCTGCGGTACGCCCAGAATCAGTTCAGCGCGGCCGTCGGCTACCGGGGCACGTACAGCGTGTTCACGATGGGCTTTCCTTTTGAGACAGTCGGAAGCCAGTCCCAGCGGGATTATTTGATGAAGATGATTCTGAATTACTTAAATTTCACGATCATCCGCCGTCCGCCTCCCTTGGGGAAGGCCGGATAGCCGAAGATACGGTTATAAGGGTCTTGAAGAATGGACCTGTTTCGGGAAATAAATTTTGGTTACCAGATCTCTGCGATACGACGACAGGAGGAGTTTGTATGATTGATTATAGGTATTTTATTTCACTTTGCGATTTCGTGTCCTCCCGGCATTTTTATCTTCCGGAATTGGGGAAACGGGTCTGAAGATGAAACGTATAATGGTCATTGCCGAGGGTGGATCGACAAAAACCGACTGGGTGCTTGTACACGAACAAACGCGCCAGGCGTGGTCTACGCCCGGATTGAATCCCTGGTTTTATAGCGAAGGCGGCCTGGAAGAAGTCATCAGGACCGGATGGGATGATCAGAAATGCATGGATCCGGTTACGGAAGTCTTTTTTTACGGATCCGGCTACGGCGATCCGAATCATAAGAGCCTGATCGGAGATATTCTCGCGAGGGTCTGGATGCAGGCAAATATCGCAGTGTATACCGATTTATTGGCTGCCGCACGTGCATTATTCGGAAGCCGCCCGGGTTTGGCCTGCATCCTGGGTACCGGATCCAACTCCTGCCTGTACGACGGTTCACATATTGTTAATCAAATACCATCTCTTGGTTTCATTTTGGGAGATGAAGGAAGCGGAGGCTGGCTGGGCAGAGAGTTGATCCGCAGATATTTTTATGGCGAAATACCGCTTGACCTGGAGCTCATCATGAAAGAAGAGTTTGGGATGGATCGCGGGGTTATCCTTCATACGATTTATCACCAGCCGCATCCGAATCGCTTCATTGCAGGGTTTGCCATGGTGGCATTTCGGTATCGGGAGCATCCTTATATTCAGGAATTGTTGAAGGAAGGATTCGCCTCGTTTATCCGCTCACATATACTGAAATATGAGCGGCCTGCCGAATGGCCGATCGGATTTGTCGGGTCGGTTGCTGCTGCGCACCGGGATCTCCTGTCGCAGGTTTTGGAAGGCTACGGTTTGAGAGCAGGTATCTTTCTGGAAAAGCCCGTTAACGAATTGGCAGCGTATCACTTAAAAAACAGATCCGATGTTTGAAAAGATCACTGAAAAACCGTCCGGGTATCGTCATCTGGAGAAGATGAGTACTCATGAGCTTCTTGTTTGCATCAACCGGGAAGACCAGACAGTGCCGCAGGCGGTGCAAAAGGCCATTCCCCGGATTGAACAATTGACGGATGTTGTCGTGGATCATATGCTGGGCGGCGGACGTCTGTTCTACATCGGATCGGGGACGAGCGGCCGTCTGGGCATCGTCGATGCCTCGGAAATCCCTCCCACGTTCGGTGCACCTTACGACCTGGTGATCGGACTGATTGCCGGCGGCGATCCGGCGATTCGCAAAGCCGTCGAACATGCCGAGGATGATCCGGAACAGGGATGGCGGGATTTACAGACATATCATATCGATAAAAAAGATGTGCTTATCGGTCTCGCCGCCTCCGGAACCACGCCCTATGTGGTCGGAGCGATCGAGCGGGCCGCCGCAGCAGGGATCAGTACGGGATCGATCACGTGTAATCCCGGCTCTCCGGTAGCTCGCGCCGCCCGGTACCCGGTTGAAGTGGCCGTCGGTCCCGAGTTCGTGACCGGAAGTACCCGTATGAAAGCAGGAACCGCCCAGAAACTGGTGCTCAACATGCTTAGCACCAGCGTGATGATCCGGCTGGGCCGGGTACAGGATAACAAGATGGTGGATATGCAGCTTACCAATGAAAAACTTGTGGATCGGGGCGTTCGCATGATTCGCGAAGCATTGCCGTCGCTGAGCTATGAAGAGGCAAAAGCCTTATTGCTGGAACATGGAAGCGTACGAGCGGCGATAATCAGCCGGCAATTGTAGGCCGGACAGCTTGTCCGGCTGGCGCGGGCCTGCCGTCAGGCGGTAACCTGGCTATAGGGGACGACTATGCCAAACCCTTGATGTGAATGACAGGTGCAGAAATGAATCATTTTCCTCTGTCCATCTTTTCAGAACGACAGATAAGGCAAGACAGACTGGTGAGCGGATGGATTAAATGAAAAAACATTCATGCCATACACCCACAGAAAATTCTCAACCGGATAATTTTTATTTCTTTTGGAAAATCGTATAATCCTCTAATAAACAAGAGAGTAAATTCTGCGCATAGTATCAGAGGGAAAGGTTGCAGAATAAAATGGTTGAGGAAGGGAGATGGAGAGTTTGAAGGAGAACAGGCCGCCGGACAGGGGGATTATTGCAATTTCATCAAAAAGAAACCGGCTAAGGGTTTTTACACGGGCATTGCGGGTTCATCAATGGGTTAAAAATATCCTTCTGTTCGTTCCGGTCTGGCTTTCCCACAGAATTATTCAGATGGATGATCTGAAAATCCTGTTCCTGTCGTGGCTCGCTTTTAGCCTGTGTGCATCTTCCATCTATATCATCAACGATATCATAGACGTGGATTCAGACCGAAAACACCCCAGAAAGCGTCTGCGTCCGTTTGCAAGCGGCGAGATGAGTGTCTCCCGGGGATTCCTGCTAAGTTCCTGTGCCTTCGTTTTGAGCTTCCTGATCACCCTGTCCGCACTGCGGCCGGATTTCCTGGTTGTCCTGATGCTCTACGGGTCCGTTTCTCTGGCCTACTCTCTGCGTCTGAAAAGCATGCTTCTTGTGGACGTGCTTATTCTTGCCTCCTTGTATACGCTGCGCATCTTCGCCGGTGGTTTCATTCTGGACATCCCCATCTCAAACTGGCTGCTGGCCTTCTCAATGTTCTTTTTTATGAGCCTGGCGCTGCTCAAACGATATTCGGAGCTGCGCATGGTAGCAGGCGACCCGGCGGATCACGCAAACAGGCGCTGTTACCAGACAGAAGATTTCGGCCTGATCCAGACAATGGGCATTGCTTCCGGCTTTTTGTCCGTGTTAGTGCTTGTATTATATGCACAAAGCAGCGAAGTGGTGGCTCACTATTTGCATCCCGGACGGCTGTGGCTCATGGCTCCACCGCTGATTTACTGGATTAATCGTGCATGGTTTCTGGCGGAACGGGGAATTATGAAGGATGATCCCGTCATTTTTTCCGTCAGAGATAAGACCAGCTATTTCACGGGAGGCCTCATCCTGATCATATTTTGTCTGGCCAGATGGTTCTGAGATCTATCATGACGAAAAAACACGACAAAATCATGATTTGTATTATAGGAATATCCCTGGCTGTTCGTGGATTGTTTATCCTGTTTACGCATGGGCACTGGTTCAATACCGACAGCTATGATTATATCCGGCAGGCTGATGCTATCCTGGCAGGTAATCCGAAGAGCTATTTCCCCAACGGGTATCCGCTATTGATTGTGTTGGCTAAATATCTTTTTGGAGGACCTTCATACATCTGTCTTTTACTCTTCCTGAATCTCCTGATGTCCACGGCATCTGTCGTGGCGGGATATCTTATCGGAAAGAGATTATTCGGCAGAAATACCGGTTTGTGGATTGCATTTGTGCTTTCGTTGTACCCCAATCAATTGAACTATGTACGTGAGATCATGTCCGAGGTTCCCGCCCAGTTTTTCCTGATGTCCGGATTATATGCTTTTCTGAAACGGAATTACCTGTCAGCGGCCGTTCTGCTGACGATTACCTGTTTTTTCCGGACGGAATTTATACCGGTCGTTATTATTCTGGGAATAATACTCCGGCTGAAGGAAAAGCAGCCGGGCCGGGTGCTCCGTTATCTTGCCGGCCTGCTGGTCCTGTGCTCTTTGATCGGGTTGCTCCGGCATGAAGGAATCATTAAGCCGCCGGCTAATTTCGGAATGAATGTATTATTTGCCGTCAACGCCGACAGTCACCACGGCCTGGATTTTACCACCGATGGATATACACAGGAGCAAATAAAGCATCCTGTGAAAACATACCTGGCTTTTGCGTGGAACCATCCGGCAATATTCGCTTCCCAAAGATTATGGTCGCTGTGGGAATTATGGGGACCCTGGCCGGGGAATGGCAATGAACCCGGAGCTCAGAGAGGCACGATGGCAAAGCTTTTGATCGGCAGCCGTTTCATCTTTTTTTTATTAGCCGGTTATATGGCCGTTAAACGAAGACATGAATGGGAGGTTTGGATTCTGATGGTACCCGTAATCGCCATCACCGGGATACATTTCGCCCTTTACTCTACTCCGCGATACGAATATGTTGTCGAACCGCTGGTGTTGATATTAGGGATTGCGGGTATTGCAGAAATCCAGAAATATTTTATTGATGGGAAAGGAATAGAATCTGTCGCTAATCCCACAGATGCATTCTCCTCTTGAGTCCGGAAATCCGGTTATACGAAGCATCGATCCGTGTTTCATCAATCAGACCGTGCTCGAGCATATTTAGGATAATGGCGATAATCTGGCCCGTATCAGCAGGTTTGGAGTCAAGGTTTTTGCCGAAGGTGAGCAGGTCCGTGCCCGCTAAAATGGCCGATTCCACTATTTCGCGGAGATCAAAATGCCGGGTTACGGCTCCCATTTCGAGATCGTCGCTGACAATGATGCCGGTGAATCCGAGTTCGCCCCTTAACAGACCGGTGAGGATATTTTTTGAAAGAGATGCCGGTTTTTCAGGATCCAGATGACGCTGTGTGATATGTGCGGCCATAATCATATCGCAAATCCCCAGGGATATTAGATGCCGGTAGGGGACAAGCTCGGTCCGGCTCCAGGTGCCGGTGACATCCGCCATTCCAAGATGAGTGTCCTTTTCAGAACTGCCATGGCCGGGAAAATGTTTCGGACAACCGGAAATATTCTGTTCCAGATGTGCCCTTAAAAAGGCTTCGGCATGAAGCGCCACCTTCTGCGGATCATCCGAAAAGCTGCGTTCTCTGGCTGCAATGATCGGGTTTTCAGGATTAATATTCACATCCACGCAAGGCGCAAAATTCAGGTTGATTCCCGACTGACGCAATGTCTCTGCTATTTTGGAAGCCTGTTCGTACGTAAATTGCAGATCATCCGACTCTCCTAATTGATGGTGCGAGGGCGAGGGTGGAAACCCGTAGTCCGGTTTCAGACGATTCACCTGTCCGCCTTCCTGGTCGATGGAAATAAACAGGGGATGAGAAGCTGCAGATTGCAGTTCTGAGGTGAGCCGCTGAAGCTGTACCGGCGAAACAATATTCCGGCCCTGTTGCCCGGCCGGCACGTCATAATCAAAGAGGATGACACTGCCGACATGATGCCGTGTCAAATCTTCAAATACCGGATTCTCCTCATCCAGTACTATTCCTCTAAACCCCACCAGCAGCATCTGCCCGATTTTTTCCTCCAGCGTAGGTTCGAATCTATTGTTCTGTGGCAGCGTTGATTTCATTACCTTAAACCGTTACATCTTTCTGTATTGTTGTTATGTCGGTTCTAAATTGCCGGACTTTTGTCGATTAAGGGCACTCTATGCGATCTTTGTATTCTCCACAGTGAGAAAAATAAGCCGCAACGTTCGCAAAGAAAAACCGCCGGGAGCGTAAAAGAACCATCCAAACCTGATTTTGAACCAAAGGCTCCGGATACAGAGAACGGGAATTAGCTACAGCGGAATATTCCTGACATAACATCGGGAGAAGCAGCTGGAAAAAATATCAAAATAATAATTCTACAGATGCCGGCTACCACGACGAGACTATTGAATAGGATCATCCTGCCAGTTCTTGCAGGATTTTTGGCATGTAACCCTTCAACAACACTATGCCAGACTCCAAAAGTGAAAACAGGTCTGGAAGTGCTGGAAGAGTCGGGTTTTAAGATTTTACAGGGAAAACGTGTGGGTTTGGTAACCAACCCGACGGGTGTGGACGCAAAGTTGCACTCCGACATCGATTTGTTATTTCATGCTCCGGGCGTTCAGTTGGTGGCGTTATTCGGTCCCGAGCACGGTGTTCGCGGAGACGTGCCGGCGGGCGGGAAAATCCGCAATATGACCGATCCGGCAACCGGACTCCCGGTTTATTCGCTCTATGGCAGCCATCGCAAACCAACGGCTGCTATGTTGAAGGGGATCGACGTGCTGGTTTATGATATCCAGGATATCGGCGTTCGTTCGTATACCTACATCAGCACGCTGGGGAAGGTGATGGAGGCGGCCGCGGAAAACCGTATCCCGCTGATCGTGCTTGACAGGCCCGATCCGCTGGGAGGCAAAAAAATAGAGGGCATGCCGGTTCAGCCCGGATTCTTTTCATTCGTCAGTCCATATCCGATTCCGTATGTGTATGGATTGACCCCGGGAGAACTGGCCCGGTATCTAAACGGGGAGCATTTACTTGCCAATGGAGAGCAATGCCGGCTTACGGTGGTGAAGATGAAGGGATGGCATCGCAACATGACTTTTTCGGATACGGGGCTCCCCTGGGTACCTACTTCTCCCCATATCCCTTACGAAAATACGCCGGCTTATTGTGTGGCAACCGGCATCATGGGTGAACTGGGAGTGCTTTCAGAGGGGGTAGGATATACGCTGCCGTTCCGGATGCTCGCCGCTCCCTGGATGGACGCCAACAAAGTCGCCCGCGAACTCGTTGCCATGCACCTGCCCGGGATGAACTTCAGGCCGGTCAGCTTTCGTCCGTTTTACGGGAGGGACAAAGGGAAAGAATTACACGGGGTGCAGCTTTTTATCACGGATTTTAAGAAAGCCGATCTGATGGAAGTTCAGTTCGCGTTCATGCAGGTGAATCATCAGCTTTATCCGGATAAAAACCCGTTTGAAATGGCCGGCGCCTCCCGGATTCGTATGTTCGATAAGGTATTGGGGACCGACCAGATCCGCAGGATATTCCAGAAGCATTTTCTCCTGAAGGATATCCGGCCTTTATTGAACAAAGGACTGAAGGCCTTCAGAAAACGGGCCCACAGGTATTATTTATACCGATGAGGAGGAAATACGGACTAATCGGGAATGAAGCGTCCGGGCTTTCCTACTTGAAATCCTCGAAGTCGTCATCCATCGGGATGATTTCTGAGGGTTTTGTCATCTTCTTGCCTTTGTCATGTGCTGCAATAGAGGCATGAAAATTTTCAAGGTATGAAGGAGCATCCTGATCCGGTTTTATCTCGCCGGAATCAGATCCGTTATTCGAAGTACGGGTTTCATTTTTAGAGATGAGTCCCTGGATGTTTCTCTCGCCGTTCCCTCCCTGCATCCCGTTAGTTCCATTGTTAGGATGGATCTGTGTGGCGAGAAGCCGTGTGAGACTTTCAACAATACCCTGAAGCTGATGTGCCTCACTTCTCAGGTTCGCGGCTGCGACCGCGTTTTGTTCGGCTCCTGCGGCGTTTTTCTGAGTCACCGAATCAACGTCGTTCATAGCCCTGCTGATCTGCTCAAGACCCTGCGATTGCTCGAATGAGGCGGTCGTGATTTCCGAGATCAGCTCATTCACGTTGATCGATTTAGTGGTTATATATTCAAGCATCTTAGCCACGTCCTCAACGAGATTGACACCCTCATTCGTGGCATGGCTTTTTTCCTCAATGATCACTTCGGTTTCCTTGGCGGCCTCCGATGTACGCAGGGCAAGCCGGCGGACTTCGTCGGCAACGACGGCAAATCCAAGCCCGGCCTCTCCGGCGCGAGCCGCTTCCACAGCCGCGTTAAGAGCCAGAAGATTGGTCTGAAAGGCAATTTCATCGATCGCCTTAATGATCTTCGAGGTTTCGTCGGTCGACACTTTTAACTGGTTCATGGCTGCACGCAACTGCATCATAGCAGCATTTCCTTCCTCCGCCGCCGTTTTATTCTGATCCGCGAGCTTGTTTGCCTCCTCGGCGGTCTCGGCATTCTGACGCGTCATAGAGCTCAATTCCTCAATAGAGGCAGATGTTTCTTCAAGTGAGGAGGCCTGCTGCGATGCTCCCTCCGCCATCTCTTCACTGGATGCAGACAGACGCAGGGAAGCTTCCCCCATACTTTCAGAGGCATGAATCAGGTGAACAACCGTTTCCTGGATAGGTTTGTAAATTCGTGTTCCATACGCGTACCCGATTACCATGAAAGCGATCAGGGCAAGAAATGCTGCATACAGGCTCACTAACAGCACATGATGAGCATTGGCTGTGAGGGAACGGGTACTGAATTCAATTTTAAGGGCGCCAATGATAGCTCCAACCTGATGGCTGCTGCCTTTTTTGTAGATAGGAATGGTGTAGGTGATTTTGTCGCCGTTAATTTCTTTTATTGTATGATCGATCAGGCCGGGTATGGTGAGTTTATCGTTGCCGGGGCCCACGCCATACAGATAGGCTGCATTCTCATCGAAAACAGTTGCAGCCACGACACCGTCATTCAGCGTCTGGTTATCAAACGGCTGCAGAAGTTGTCGTATGTTTTCGCCGTTATCCAGGATGCGGGTCTCCAGGCCGATGGACAGATCCTGTGCCAGCACCTTGGCGGTTTGTTTGGTTGAAATCGACAAAATCTGGGTTCCCATCTGGCGGGCATTATACGGAAAGTATATCGCCATAAAGATAGCGGTCACCACTCCGATGACCGACAGCAGCACCATAATTTGCAGACGAAGCGAAAGTCTCATGAATGATTCCAGTGATTACCGGTGAAAATATGATTCGGTGAAATCCTGGCCCTTACATCTCCGTAAGAGGCAATGGCCAGATCTGTTGCGAAGACGGAACGCTCATCTTAAAGTGCCCCATCCACAGTTAATCTCAATGGGTTATCGTCTTAAGTTTTCCCTATCTTTAGAGATGAAGGAAAGAGGATGGGAAATCGATCATTTGTTATGTCCTTATTCCGCATGAGAGAAGAAGGAGGGTTCTCTTAAGATTCCGGAAAAACCGTTTAAAGACGGATGCCGTTTGTGAAGTTGCCGGGAAGATGTTAAAATAATTATCGTGACCTGATATCCATCCAAATTATTGCTAACGTACTTGGTTCCCGGAACGATAACCTGATTTCATATCGCCAGGGGAGGCTCACATGGTCCCAATGAAACTTATATGTCGAATAGCAATCGGATACAACCTGTTTTAGTGGTTCTTGCCGCAGTGATGATAATAGGCTATAGCTGCCGCTCCAGCCGTGAAAACCATAAACAAGAGGACAAAGCCGTAACAATGAGCAGAGACAGCATGGCTGCACAAAACGGAAAATCAGCCGGCTACAAGAAAATGCCGCCCGGTCAGGCAGCCGTTAGGGGACATGTCCTGCTGTTTAATGAAAACAAACCTGCGGATGCCGTCATTGAAATCGATCAGGTGTTGGGGTACGGTCCGGCTACTCCGATGCTGGCAACCGGGCAGCAGGTGAGGGCAATCATCCCCTCTTTTTCCGCGGCCGACACAACAAAAATATCTCAGGAGAAACGGCTGATAATTTCCGGAAAGACTCACATCTTCATCCTGAGACACACAGGCGGGAAAATGCTTACAGGGCATAAAGAGAAAGAAAAACAGGCGCCGGCCTGGCTCATACAGAACGTCCAACCATAGAAAGAATATGTCGTTAAGAAAGCACGGTTCGGATTACCTCGTTATGGTGTTGCTTTTGATTGCCGGGAGCCTGACGGTGATGTTGCCGGTCCTGAAGTTTACCGAACATCACGAATCCCGGGAGGAACACGAGCTTCATGAAGAACACGAACATGAGGAGCATAAGGAGAACGCCCGGAAATCCGGCGCCGAGCGATACAGCTATATCTTCCATATGCTCCGTGACCCTAAGACAGGGAAAATACCGGACAACGCCCGTTCGCGGGAGTTGTCTTATGCCCATATGATCGACCGGGAGAACCGCGGTTCAAAATCTTCATCAACCGTAGCGGCAGCTACAGGATTCAGCTGGTCACAGGTGGGACCCTACGACGTCGGAGGCCGGACCCGGGCACTGGCCGTAGATATCAAGGATCCGGGGACATACCTTGCAGGAGCCGTTTCCGGCGGAGTCTGGAAATCCACCGATTTCGGTGCCGACTGGACCCTGACCACCTCGTCCGACCAAAGCATGAGTGTAACCTACCTGGCCCAGGATCCTGTGAATACCAACATATGGTACTATTGCGGCGGAGAATATGCCGGGAATACGGCCAGTACGACCGGCGCACCCTATATGGGAGCCGGCATCTTCAAATCCACCGATAACGGCGATTCCTGGTCCGTCATCCCCTCTACACAGGTTACCGACGAGACGAGTTGGAACAGCCCTTTTCAGCTTTGCTCAAAGATCGTGGTGAGCCCGACGACCGAATCGGTATTTGTGTGTACTAATGCGGGCGTTATTATGCGCATGAAGAAAGGAGAGACTTCCTTTAAAACGATTTTGGGGGGACTTAACGAACACTATTTCACGAGCATTGCCGTGGCTTCCAACGGCACATTGATGGCCGCACTTTCGGAGTTTCACTACTCAGGTCAACCCCAGAATTCCGATCCCGGAATTTATTTGTCGACTGACGACGGAGATACCTGGACCAACATCACCCCAAAGCCGTTTCCAATAAGTTATGAGCGAACCGTGCTGGATTTTGCGCCGTCAGATCCAGATATCGCCTATTCGTTTACCTATACCGGCAAAGAAAAAGACGGGCACGACGACATGCGCTTTTTCAAATATACGGTTTCGGGGGATTCCGCCTCTGCCGTCGATCGTTCAGCCAACCTCCCTGATTTTGGCGGAAAAGCCGGCAGCTTTCACCAGGGAAATTATAACATGCTTATCGCTGTTAAACCGGACGATCCCGATTTTGTGTTGATCGGATCTACCAATTTATATCGCTCTTTTGACGGTTTTGCCACCCCGGCCGACAATCTCAGGAAAAACTGGATCGGCGGATACAGCACCCAGAATAATTATGAAAGTTACCCGGGACATCATCCCGATCAGCATGTGATTGCGTTCACACCAGGTCATCCCGATATCGTGCTTAGCGGGCACGACGGAGGGATCAGTGAAACCAGGGATATCACCCAGACCTCGGGCACCACCAATGACGTTGTAGACTGGCAAAGCCTGGATAACAAATACCTGACTACCCAATTTTATGCCGTCACAATGCGAAATGTGAAAGGCGATACGCGGATACTGGGAGGCACCCAGGACAACGGCTCTCCTTTTTTCGAGGCGGGATCGGATTTGAATTCGGTTTCGGTGGATATCAGCTCAGGTGACGGCGGCGATGCTTATCTGGGAGCGAAGTACGCATACGCTTCTGTTCAGAACGGAACGGTCATCCGTTACAATTATAGTCGTTCCGGACAAATCAATCTGGGCAGCCAAAGAGAGGTCCAGCCGGTTGAAGCCACCAGTCCCCTGTTTATTAATCCCTATGCCGTGGATCCCGGTAATGAAAATGTGATGCTCTATCCTTCCGGAGATTCCCTGTGGAGAAACACAAAGATGGAATCGTCGGATCCGGGTTCCTCATGGCAGCTGGTAACCAAAGTAAAGGGTCCGACAGGAGAAAACTTTACCGCAGTCAGCATCTCCCAAGAGCCGGAACATATTGCATACCTGGGCACATCGGGCGGGGATAGTGACAATCCGCATGTCTATCGTATGGATAATGCCGCCACTTCGGCGGATGCCGCGGATATTTCATCCTCCGCTTTCCCAACCGGCGGATATATCACCGATATCGCCGTTAATCCCCGTGACGCCAATGAATTTATTGTGGTATTCTCCAACTATAATGTTCCGAGCCTGTTTTATTCGGATGACGGGGGAAAAACCTACAGCCAGATCGAGGGCAATTTGCAGGGTCAATTAGAACCTGCCAGCGGAGATTATCTCGGGCCTTCCGTTCGCTCGGCGGCAATTACTTATACCGGCGACGGTAAGTATTTTCTGGCAGGAACCAGCACCGGACTGTACATGACTACCAAACTCGCAGGCGACAATACGCAATGGGTAAAGCAAGCTTCCGGTAAGGACATGATCGGCGAAACGGTTGTCGATTATTTGTACGCCCGCCCCGTTGACGGCTGGATAGCGGTGGGAACGCACGGCCGCGGCGTCTTTTTGGGAAGGCCGAATACGCCGCTGGCGATTGAGAAGAATCCGGCCGCAGAAGTGCCGGTACGCTTTAACCTGGAACAAAATTATCCCAATCCCTTCAATCCGTCAACAAATATTCCGTTTGAACTGCATCAGCCGGCCCGCGTTACCCTCCGGGTTTACGATATTACCGGAAGGCTTGTATCCACACTTCTGGATGATGAATACCGGGGCGCCGGCCAGTACAGTATCCGTTTTGCAGCGTACCAACTGGCCAGCGGCACCTACTTTTATCGCCTGAAAGCCCTGACAAAAGACGGCCGGTTCGTCCGGACCCGGAAGATGACGCTGCTTAGGTGAGAGTTGGGGGTAGTCGGTTGTTAATGGCTGGTTGTCAACCTCTGAAGAAGATAGAAAATCCCTCGCTGGAGGGGGACGATATTCCGGCTTGTCGGAATATCAGGGGGAGGTTCATAACAAGCACTGAACTAATCCCTGAATAAACTTGATCTTTTTCAATTTCAGAACAAGGAGCAATGATTTGAGATTTCCGAAATGCTTCTTCCCAAATCTCAAATCATCAATCCTCACTCGTATATCATTCACCTTACAGGTTGAGATTAAGATTAAGAATTATTCTAAAACAGGGTTGACGAGCGTTACATAAAAATCATCTTTATCAACAGACAACAGACAACAGACAACAGACAACAGACAACAGACAACAGACAACAGACAACCCTCGTGAATCGTAACGTCGATAAACTCCGGGCAATTTCGGAAAAGGGGAAATGCCGCGTAATCGGGCTGATGTCGGGCACTTCGCTTGATGGGCTTGATATTGCTTTATGCGGGATCACCGGCTGCGGCAGATCGACCGGAGTCAATCTGGAGCAATTCACGACAGTGGCATATTCCCGTTCTCAGAAGGAAAAACTGCGTGAGGTGGTCTCGGTCGGGGATGTGAATTACGAACGGTTTTGCGTGCTGAACGCGTGGCTGGGAACATTATACGGAAAGATGGTACTGAATACGCTGGGGGAATGGCAGGTACCGGTTGATTCGATAGATTTCATTGCGTCCCACGGACAGACAGTCTGTCATGCACCTGCGTGGAAGCATCAGTTGCCGTCTATGCCTAATGCCACTTTTCAGATCGGAGACGGAGATCACATCGCCGTGCAAACGGGTATCCTGACCATCAGCGACTTCCGCCAAAAACATATTGCTTCTGGCGGAGAAGGGGCTCCTCTGGCCGGTTATATCGATGAACTTCTTTTTTTCAAAGAAGGCAGGCGCCGGATTTTGTTGAATATCGGGGGGATTGCCAATTTTACCCTTCTCGACGGTGTGCAGGCCGGCAAACCCAAGCTGATTACCGATACCGGACCGGGAAATACGCTTATCGACGGAGCCGTACACCACCATTTTCCCGACTGTGATTATGATAAAGATGGCGCCATCGCAAAAACAGGAGCAGTCTCGGAGGAATTGTTGGACATTTTGAAAAGCGACCCCTTTTTCAGCCGTCCATTACCAAAATCGACCGGCACCGAATACTTCAGCCGGGCATTTGTCGATCGCGCGCTTGAGCAAATGAAAGAAGAAATTTTCCCTGCTGATCTCGTCGCCACACTCACCCGGCTCACCGCCGATACCATTGTGCAGGCCATCCGGAAAGCGAATGGCGCCCAATCCTGCGAGTTATACGTAAGCGGCGGCGGATATCACAATCCCGTCATTATGAATCTGCTGCAGGAACAACTCCCCCATTCCCGGATCATTCCGCCCGAACAACAGGGATTCAACCCCGATGCCAGGGAAGCCGTTATCTTCGCTGTTCTGGCCAATGAAACGCTCCGCGGAAAGGGCATTCATCTTTCCGACGGACGGGTGGTTACTCTTGGAAAGGTTTCGTTCCCAGGGTAGCAGACACCTTCCGGCGGGTCCGATGTCCGGGTGAACAACCCGCATTTGTCAGCTCCTGAACAGATTTGATGGTTGCTCAAGACAAAAGAAGCTGAAAGGTCTGCGAGAAGTTGATAATGGCATTCGTATTGCGCAGGTTTACCTTCTTTCCATTACTGTTTTGGAATTTGCAGGATCGTATCTGCCTGAAAATGATTTACAGGCCTTTTTGCGACTCCGGATTTGAGGAGGCAATTGATTGGGGGCGAATTCCGTAGATAAAGCCAAAAGCCCCATATTCTGTTTATTTGGTCTGCGATTGTATATATTTTGAAAAGGTTTTTGAAGGAACCTTCCGTAAAATCAAAACCGGATAACCTGTAGCCGTTAAGATAGTGGTTGAGCATGTTCCAGATACAGAATGTTCTGCTGTCAGATGACATCCCGTTCGTGAAGTTTGCCTGCGATTTGTATCGCTGCAAGGGGGCGTGTTGCGTGGTTGGCGATGCCGGAGCCCCGGTTGCCCATGAAGAAATACCGGTGCTACGAAAAGCTTACCGCGAGCTGAAGGGTGAATTGCGCGAAAGAGCAAGAGAAGTGGCGGATGACGAAGGGGTCATCCGGAATGCAAATACCGATGAGCCGGAGATTAATTGTACGGACGGGCGCGAATGCATTTTCGTGAAGTACGACCGGAACGCCACGGCTGTCTGTGCCATTCAGCAGGCCTATGAAGAAGGCCGTTTCCCATGGATGAAGCCGTTAAGCTGCCATCTTTTTCCCCTGAGGATGCAAACGATCGGCGGGATGGATTTTGTTAATTATCAGTACATACCCTCGCTATGTTCCGCTGCCTGCGCAAGAGGCGAAAAGGAAGGAATTTATCTGTCGAATTTTCTCCGGGACGCTCTTATACGCCGGTACGGTCACGGGTGGTACGATGAATTCAAAGCAGCCTGCGAGCACATCCGCTCCCAGAAACCCACAACAGCATGATATCCTCAGGTCAATATCTGGCGCAAAAGCAGTCTCTGCAGCAACGCCTGTCGCCGCAGCAGATCCAGTATATCAAGCTGTTGCAGCTTCCAACCCTCGCTTTCGAGCAGCGCGTGAAGGAGGAGATGGAGGAAAACCCGGTTTTGGATGAAGGAGAGGATGAGTTCGCTAAGGCAGATGCAGATACCTCTTTTGACGAGAACGGAGAAGCGGAGCCTGCCGACGCCGATGAAGATATCGACTGGGATGAGTATCTTCATGGTGACGAGCGCTCATCCTATAAGACGGGGAACTATGATCCGGATGAGGATTGGAGGGATCTTCCGAAACCCTATCACGAGTCGCTGATTGAAAACCTCGAGAATCAGGTGTCTTTGCTCGATCTGAACGAGCGGGAACAACTGATAGCCGACCAGATCATCGGATCTATCGATGCCGACGGCTATTTCCGTCGTGATATTAATTCCCTGATAGACAGTATCGCCTTTAATGATCAGACGCTGGTGACTCTTGAAGAGGTGGAGTCGGTGCTTCACAAGATCCAACACCTCGATCCGGTAGGAATCGCCGCCCGCGACCTGCGCGAATGCCTTATGATCCAGCTCGAGGCGCTTCCCGATGAGATCTACGGAAAGAAAGCTGCTTACGAGATTTTACAGCAGGAATGGGATGCGTTCGAGAAAAAACACTTCGAGCGCATCCAGAACCGGCTTAATATTACAAATGATGAAATACGGGCAGCGTATAACTGCATCCAGTCTCTGGATCCGAAACCGGGAATTTCCGGTGAAGGGCTCGCAGAGGATAATCAGTACATCGAGCCCGATTTTGAGGCGTATTATGAGCCGTCGGGCAGTGACGAGCATCTGAATGGCGAAGAAGCCGGAGATTTCGTCATCACGCTCAATAACCGGAATTATCCCCAGCTGTACATCTCCCCGGATTACCGTAATATGTGGGACGAGTTGAAACACCGCAATACGAACGAGGCCCGAAAAACAAGACGCTTTATCAAGAACAAGATCGAATCGGCCCAGTGGTTCATAGATTCCATAGCCCAGCGCCAGCGAACCCTGATGAATGTGATGCGGACGATCGTGGCTCTTCAGGAAGAATTTTTCAAATACGGTACGGGCATCCGCCCGATGAAACTCAAAGATGTGGCCGACCGGATTAATATGGATGTCTCCACGATTTCGCGCGTGGTAAACGGGAAGTACGTGCAGACCAATTTCGGGGTTTTTGAATTAAAGTATTTCTTCAATGAAGGGGTTGAGACGGAGAGCGGCGAGGAGGTATCCAACCTGGAAATAAAGAACGCACTTCAGGATATCATCGCCCATGAGAGAAAATCGCAGCCGTACAGCGATCAGAGGCTCGTCCGGGAACTTGATAAAAGAGGATATACGATTGCCCGACGCACGGTCAGCAAGTACCGGGAACAACTCAATATACCGGTGGCCCGCCTGCGAAAGCAGTTGTAACTCCCCGGCAGGATCAATGATCAATGGGGCGCCCGTCGCCAGTTTAACGTGAGTTTGGGATAAGAAAGATGTCACCCTCCCTGAATTGTCGTGATGATGCTTTATTTTTGGGCTGCAATCACTTCATCCCTGAGAAAGATTTATGGAACAGAGGTTTCCACTCCGACAAGTCCGTTTTATTTGATTGCTGCGAAGCCATTTTCTTATAAATTTTATAAAAAGCGCACTTACATTCATGCCCGCGTTTCGTCCTTGATAGTCGAATTTCCGATTACAGAACATGAGTACGAATACATCACGACGTGAATACAGGGATCCCGAACTCGCGTTAGTTCAATATCATCATGTCAGCGAAGTGGCCAGCCTCCATACAGCGACTATCCCTGTGTTCCCGATGATCCAGCTCAGGATAAAGATTACCAGGGCGAGATACGGGAAAATCGTTTTGAACAGAAAAAAGATCTTTTTGGAGGAATGATTGTAAATATCGGTTCCTGCAACAATAAAGCTGCTCAATAGCACGAGCACGTATAAAATCCCACAAATATAGACCAGGTAAGGCGACTGATAGGTGGCGGTGAAGGTGATAAGCAGGCTGATCACCAGAAGATTGAGATGTTGCGGCCACAGATAGAGTGTAAGGACCTGGCCGTATTGTGAAAAATCGGGGCTGCTCACGTAAATCCATAAGCTGCCGGCCAGGTTGAATACAAGGACTCCGATAAAGGCGAGGGACAGCAGCCTCAGGTTCAATCCCTCCGAAAAACCCAGAAGAGGATAATGGGCACCTATCGCCCGAAATCCTGTTCCGGTCGTGAAAAAATGAAGGCACGAGTAGATGAACAAACTCCCGATCAATGCCTGAATCACCAGGATGAGCACGTTGGAATGGGTAAATCGCAGTACACGTTGCACGATATCACCGATAAAAAAACGATGATACCCGAAATAACGGAACAGCGATTTCCTGTAGTTCGGCTCAAAGCCGTAATGAATGGCAATGATTAACCAGATCAGAAGCAGGATGAGGACGGCGTATCCCGGTCTGGCAGGCGGAGGGTGTGCCACAGGATTACCAAAGACAGCCCGCGGATTGGTTGCATAGGAGGTGAGGATGGATCTGAATTGAGGATGCGAGGTTAATGCCGCGGACAACCATTTTCCATCCAGATAAAGCACCAGCCCCGAATCTTCCCGGACTGTCTGGAAAAGAGTCTGGAGGTATGCCTGATCGTAAAAGTCTTCATCAGCAGGGTCAAAACAGATTCCCCGCGTCTGAGCCGTTATCCGGCTGTGCAGCCGGGCCGGATCGATATGCTCGTTGATTTGAAGAAGCGAAAAATCAAACAGGTGGGCAAAGATGTCTTTCTGAGAAAACTGACGGATATAAAAGACGGGTGCCCGGACCGAATCCTTCAATTGCAGTACCATCGGGGTGATCTCCCTGAGCAATTCCGCAGATCCGGTTTCCGATAATTGAAAAACTCCGTACCCATCCGGACGGATTTCTTCGCCCGGCGACGGGAGTGGTCCGAATAGTCGCTTTTTTAGCAGTGTTTTGTGCTTTTTTAAGTCATAAGCGGTTAAAAACTGCAGGGGGGGAGCCGCAAGGATGTGTATACGTTTGACCGAGCCGGTATCCTTCCCTCCTGTGAAATAGCGGATATAACGGCTGTCCACGATGAAATGGGAGATTCCCATCTTCCGGTACTGGTTCGGCTGGATTCCGGAGAAAGATCCGTTTCGGGAGGAATTCAGATCAACCCCGAACTCCACCTGGCCGAACGCCGGGATGACACTTGCCATGAGTATCCCGGCGATCAGGTAACTGCGGAGCGTTCCGAAGAGACGAGACCGGTGCTTCATCGTTCTGCCATCTGTCTGGGAGAATCAGGTTGAAGCGCCGGCAAAGCTGTCCGGGTTGTTGGATTCGACAGGGATCTCCCGGGTTTCCTTAAAAGAAGTCAATACGACATTCGACCTGGTTCGGGTAACTCCCTTCCAGGATTGTATCTTCGAAAGCAGCCTTTCCAGTGATTCGGTGTTGTAGGTTCGGATTTTAAGGATATGTGAGCCGTCTCCGGTGATGCTGTGGCATTCAAGCACCTCCGGCTCTTTTACGGCTTTGTTAACAAAGATCGGATAATTTGCTGAACCGTCGACCTCGACAAAGATGAAAGCGGTTATGTCGATGCGAAATTTTTTGGCATTAACGACGGCATAATATCCTTCGATCAAATCTCTTTCTTCGAGCTTGCGCATCCGTTCGGAGACCGAAGGAACGGAAAGATGCACAATTTCAGCAATCTTGTTGCGCTGAGCCCGGCCGTAGCGCTGTAAATGATTTAATATCGCAATATCGATATCATCCAAATGATGACTCATTCTATAATAATTGGTGGGTTAAAAAGGGGTTTTTTAGTACTCATTCAATGATATCCTAAATTATTTAGGTTATCAAGCACAAAGTAAATTTGTAATGAACTACTTTTTGAGATAGGCTTTTTAACGTTGTTAATCCACCCTTATTTGCCTGTAGAAAAAGGAAGTATCGTCCTTTCTCGAAAGAAGGTTAAAAGAAGTACGGCGGGAAAATAGCTGCCTGCCGTTGTTCCTGTGGCACCGGGATAAATGGTCCGTGGGCGATGTTCCTGATTTTTATAGGCAGTCCGGGAATAGTTTTCACCGTTGCCGTAACAATCTTATCTTTGCTGTGCAAAAAACAGCAACCAACAAGTTCTGTATGCTCGATATTCAATACATTCGTGAAAATGCCGGCCGCGTGAAGGAGGGCATGCGGCAAAAAGGGGAGGAGAAAACCGATATCGTCGATCAGGTATTATCGGTGGATGACCAGTGGCGCGAACGCACACGTGAAGTGGATGAACTGCGTCACCAAAGTAATACCCGTGCCCGGGAGATCGGCATTCTCATGGGACAGGGGAAAAAGGAGTAGGCACAGGCAATTATTCAACAGACTTCGGAGGATAAGGAGCAGATCAGGGAATTGGAGATTGCGGTTCGCCGGCTTTGGGAAGAGCGGCTGGAATTGCTGCTGCATATTCCGAATGTACCGCACGAAAGCGTTCCGGTGGGAGCCGGTGCGGAGGATAACGTGGAGCACGAGACCTGGGGAGAAAGAGCCACGGAAGAATGGCGCAAACCCCATTGGGAGCTGATCCCTGAGCATGGAGGTATTGATTTTAAACGAGGCGTGAAAGTCGCCGGTGCCGGATTTCCGTTTTACACGGGCAGCATAGCCCGGTTGCAGCGTGCGCTGGTGAGCTTTTTCCTGAACCAGGCCGTCGCGAGAGGATACCGGGAAATGCAGCCGCCTTTTGTGGTGAATGAAGCGTCTGCACGCGGTACCGGTCAGATTCCCGACAAAGAAGACATGATGTATACGGTGCCCAGGGATGAATTTTTTCTGATACCAACGGCCGAAGTTCCGGTGACTAACTACCATCGTGATGAGATCCTCTCCGAAGATCAGTTGCCTGTAAAGTACGCCGCATATACCCCCTGCTGGCGTCGCGAGGCCGGCTCATATGGCAAGGAGGTCCGCGGGCTCAACCGGCTGCACCAGTTTGATAAAGTGGAACTGGTCAAAATCGTGCATCCCGATCATTCGTATGAAGAGCTCGAAACCCTGCGGGAAGATGCCGAATCCCTGCTCCGCCTGCTGAACCTGCCGTACCGGACGCTGCTGATGTGCACCGGAGATATGGGATTTACCCAGGCGAAAAAATATGACCTGGAAGTGTGGAGTCCGGGGCAGCAACGCTGGCTGGAAGTTAGTTCCTGTTCCAATTTTGAAGCGTATCAGGCGCGCCGGATGATGCTTCGTTTCAAAAACAGCGAAGGCCGGATCGGGACCGCCCATACCCTCAATGGTTCCGCACTTGCACTGCCCCGCGTGGTTGCCGCCATTCTCGAAACATATCAGCAGAAAGACGGGCATATAGCTGTTCCTGAAGTACTGCGGCCTTATATGAATGAGGAATATCTGTAACGGTCTGCCATACTAAACGCCGGATATCATTGACGGATGGGGTTGATCTCTTTTTCGTCGAAAATCGGGATTATCCTAAACTTTCCAAAAGTTTAAAACTTTTGGAAAGTTTTCTATCAGTCCCGGGAAGGATGGAAGTCTTGAACATTTAGATGTTGTAGTAACTGTTCATAAACCTTTATTAACCGTTGGCGAATGGGCCCGGCCTTTTCGGCCAGCATCTTTTGCTTTTCGCTGTATTCCGTCCGGCCTTCCGGTGTTTCAATCTCGATCGGTTCCAGATGATATTCCCGCAGATCATACGGACTGGCCTGCATATCAATCGTCCGGGCCTGAACCGCCAGTTCGAATGAATCAGCCAGCAGATCGCCGGGGATCCAGGGGTAAATCTTGTAGCTCCACTTATACAAATCCATGGTGACGTGCACGCAGCCCGGTTGCTCGTAAGCCAGCCGGTCGTTATGTCCGGGTTGCAAATGATTCAGCGGGCGCGCCGGTCTGGTGAAGAAACGGAAGGCGTCAAAATGGGAACAGGCGATCTGCCGGGTATCTACAAATGCGGCAATCTCGTCGGGGGAAAGACGTAACGGATAGTAAGGGTGTCGCACCTGTTCCGTGCGATAGACCATCGCCCATTCATGTAATCCGAAACAACCGAGCCGCGGGGAACGGGATTGCACCGCCTGCAGCAACCTCAGTATCCAGCGTGTCGATTCGATTCTGTGTGTCGGAAAAGCCGACGGATCGACAGCAACCGCATCATTCAAACGTATAAACACCTCGTGATCCAGGAATCTTTCCGCTTCTTTTCCCTCAAGTAACAGGCCAATCCCCGGGCTCCAGCGGCGCAACAGAGAAGGGCGGAAGGAGTAATATTCAAAAAGAAAATCCAGCACCGGATTTTTCGCGTGACGGCTGCGTTGTGCAAGATAATCTCCCAGTAATTGGTCGATCCTTTTCTCATGACCGGCCTTCAGCCTGCGCCATTCTTTGACAGATAAGAGCTTCCAATCTTCCCCGAAAGTATTTCCAGAAACACTATTGATGGTTATCTTGTTTGTAGTTGAAAATGCGGCCATGAATCGAAAACAATGCGTTCACTATAGTAATTGTTGCGGATCAAGACGGATAATATCAGAATATTAGAATATTTATGTCAGATTGATTCCGAATGAGCAGGTTTTCCATGAATGTGCGTTTTTCCGTGATTATAAAAACATCCCGGTCACAGAATCGCGAGAATACATGGGAAAAACGGCATTTTACAGAGATAGATGTTTTTTTTGAGTTTTTCGGAAAAACTACCTGACGTGACAGTCTGCACGGCGCCGGCCGTTAATCACAGAGGCTAAATTAATCATTTAAAAGAGTAAAGACGATGGAAACGACATTGATCACTCCCCGGGTAATAGAAAACGGCATGACTTACAGGGAATACCGGGAATTAATAACAAATCTCCTTTCTCAGAATAAAACCACCGGAGAAAATCAGTCCGCTCAGCTGGTTGATTTTACCCGGCTGAATGATCAGCGTATGAGCCGGCTGGATAAGACTATCAAGCTGACGGAGGAAACCGCCCGTGTACTGCGGGATATCGGCCGGCGGCAAACCTGGCTGGTTCTTACCGAAGGCTGGTGCGGAGATGCCGCTCAAAACGTGCCGCTTATCGCAAAGATGGCCGAAGTAAACGATAAGATCAATCTGAAATTTATTCTGCGCGATCAGCATACCGATATTATGGACGCCTATCTTACTAACGGCGGCCGGTCTATCCCGAAGTTGGTGGCCCTGGATGCCGATTCACTGGAAGAATTGTTTAACTGGGGACCAAGGCCCGGGCCGGCGCAGGAAATGATAATGGATTATAAAAAACATCCTGAAGGACGGGAGAGGAGCGAAGTATATCGGCAGGTCCATAAGTGGTATGCCGACGACAAGAGTCATACGGCGCAACAGGAAATCATCCGCCTGATCAGAGAGGGTGGACAGTAGCCGGGATTTTCTCCCGGGAGCAGTTATTTTTCAGGTGGTATATTCGGCGTTTATGCGGATGTACTCATAACTGAGATCGGAACCCCAGCCTGTTGCACCGGCGTCGCCGGCATGCAGATCAAGGATGATGTGAATTTGGGTGGCCTTCATCATCTGCTTGATACGGCTGAGATCGGCATTGGTAGGCATCCCGCCCTTGACGAGCTGTACCGATTTGTGAGTTTTCAGGAAGAGATCAATCTTTTCCTGGTCGAAATCGACTCCCGACCGTCCGGCGGCGGCAAGGATGCGCCCCCAGTTGGGATCGCGCCCGAATATGGCGGTTTTTACAAGGGCAGAAGTAGAAATGGTTTTTACAATCCGGCGGGCGGCTTCCCTGGAAGGTGCATTTTTTACCTGATATTCGATCAGTTTCGTCGATCCTTCACCGTCCGAAACGATCATCTTGGCCAGGGGCATGCATAATTTGAAGAGATGGTCTTTGAATACCTCATAGTCGTGATTTTCCTCCGCAATTTTCTTATTGCCTGCCAATCCGTTCGATAAAATGATAACCATGTCGTTGGTGGAAGTATCGCCATCCACCGTAATCATGTTGAAAGTATCATTGACAACCTCCCTGAGAGCTTTTTGCAGCAGTTCCTGTTCAATGGCGGCATCACAGGCGATAAAAGAAAGCATGGTCGCCATGTTGGGATGAATCATGCCCGATCCCTTGGCAATTCCACCCATCCTGACAATCTTCCCGCCTACTTTAAACTCCAGATAGTTCTCCTTCTGAAAGGTGTCGGTAGTCATAATGGCATTGGCCACCAGAGATCCGGCGATGTGACGGTTGCTTAATTTGGGAACATTGTCCCTGATCCCCTTGACGATCTTATCCACCGGAAACGTGCGCCCGATAACGCCTGTTGAAGATACAAGCACATCCTCGGTTTTGATCTCCAGTTCCTGAGCCATGGTTTTAGCCATAGCCAGGGCTCCCTGATAGCCCTTCGGTCCGGTGCAGGCATTGGCGTTGCCCGAGTTCACGACGATAGCCTGGGCGCGCCCGTCCTGGATGAAACGCCGGCTCAGCTTTACCGGCTCACCGACGACCTTATTTTGTGTGAAGACAGCCGCAGCAGTGGCGGGTTTCTCTGAGAAGATGAGCGCCAGGTCACGTCGCTTCGATTTGACCCCGGTGTGTGCTCCCCAAAAGAAGAATCCTCGTACCGAGGCTATGTTTTTCATGACTTTTTCTGTCGCTGCTGCAGGTTTCACCAATCCAGAGTGATCTGTAATACGTACCATAATGCAATCAGGGAGTGAGGGGTATGTGAAGGAGCCCGGTAGATTCGGGGAGCCCCAGGCGAAGATTCATGTTTTGAACAGCCTGGCCTGCTGCGCCTTTGACCAGATTATCGATGCAGGAAACCGTGATGACCGTATCGGTGCGTTTGTCATAAATGGCGTAGACGTCGACGAAATTGCTGCCCCGCACCTCCCGCGTTTCAGGCGGGTGGTTTCGTACACGCACGAATATCTCATTCTGATAATGTTTTCTGAGGATTTCCAGGGGCTCGTCTTCATTCATCGGCCGGGCCGGTTTTGAATAAGCGGTAGCCAGAATTCCCCGGTTGACCGGAAGCAGATGCGGAGTGAAAAGGACGTCGGCGACTTCCTTTTTTTCGTTTTTAGAGTGATTCAAAGCCATGCTGATTTCCGGGGTATGCCGGTGACCTCTGAGTCCGTATGCCAGGAAATTATCGCTGATCGACGGAAAATGGGTGCGTTCCTTTGCCTTTGCGCCTGCTCCGGTGACCCCTGATTTCGCATCTATAATGATGCCGTCGGACTTAATCGTCCCGGATTCGATCAAAGGATAGAGTGGAAATATTGCTGTTGTCGGGTAGCATCCGGGATTGGCTATAAGATCGGCCCCGGCGATTTCATCCCGATAAAGCTCTGTAAGTCCATAGACGGCCGCAGGAACAAGCTCCGGCAACACATGCTTTTTCCCATACCATTCCTCATAAATCTGAGGAGAATCCAGGCGAAAATCACCTGACAGATCGATCACCGTGCATTGTTCATGAGCTTTGGTTTCCTTAAGAAATCCCATCGAAACCCCATGCGGCAGGGCGAGGAATAAAATGTCCAGAGCGGAGGGATCAAGCCGGCTTACCGGCTGAAAAGCGAGATCAATCATCCCGCTTAGCTGAGGGAATTCCTCTGCCACCAATCGCCCGGCCAGTCGTTCGGAGGTTATGGAATGAATGGTGACGTTCGGATGATGGATTAAAAGACGCAGTAATTCAGAACCCGTGTAGCCTGATGCTCCGGCGATTCCAATTGTATACTTATCTGGCATGTTGCAGAGCCTGTTCTTTCTTTATTGCGTGAAGCAGCGTTTCGACGACGGTCTCCAGATCTTCCCGGCTGATCATGAGCGGAGGAACCAGGCGAATTACGTTTTCAGAGGTACAGTTAATCAGGATGCCTTCTTCCCGCATGGTATCGACAAGATGAGCGCCCGGGAAAGTCAGTTCGACCCCTATCATCAAACCCGATCCGCGGACTTCTCTGATGGCATTTTCTGTCTGTGCGGCTTCTTCTAACCGCCGTATCAGCCATGTGCCGTTTTCCGCGGCGCGGTCCATCAGATGGTCTTCCAGCAGAGCATCGATAGCGGCGAGTCCGGCGCGGCAGGCGAGGGGATTGCCGCCGAAGGTCGTTCCGTGCATTCCGTAGTCAAACCCGTGAGAGACTTCCTCTGTTGCAAGAAGAGCTCCGATCGGGAAGCCTCCGCCAAGGCCTTTGGCAAGCGTTACAATATCCGGCCTTACCCCGGAGTGCTCACACGCCAGAAAGGTTCCCGTACGTCCGAAGCCGCATTGAATCTCGTCGAAAACGAGTAAGGCGCCATAGTTGTCACAAAGATCACGGGCAGCCTGAAGGAATGATGTATCAGCGACATGGATTCCTCCTTCTCCCTGAACCGGCTCGATAAAGACCGCCAGCGTGTGCTCATCCACTGCCGATTCCAGCGCCCGGGCATCGTTAAAAGGAACCCGTACGAAACCTTCCGGAAGAGGCTGGAATCCTTCCTGATATTTTGCCTTTCCCATGGCGATGGCTCCGAGAGTGCGTCCGTGGAAGCATCCTTCCATAGCAATGATTTTCCCGGACTTATTGTTGCGATATTGATAACGGCGTACAAGCTTGAGAGCGCCCTCGATAGCCTCTGTACCGCTGTTACAGAAAAGAACCCGGTCGAGAGGGGTCAGGTCAACCAGCCGTTTTGCCAGCCACGCCTGTGGTTGTGTGGTATAGATATTCGATACGTGTATAAGCCTGCCGGCCTGGTCGCGTATCGCTTCAACTACCTTAGGGTGGCAATGTCCCACCGCGTTGACGGCAATACCCCCCAGTGCATCTATATACCGGCGCCCGGTATCATCCCAGACATGAGCACCTTCGCCCCGCACCAGCGTAAGAGGCTGGCGCTTGTAAAGCCTGATGTGGTATGTCTGGTCGAGAGTCTGGACTTCATTCATCTGAATAAAAAATTATTGACTGATCACAATTCCCATTCGTTGTATGTTGAAATGATGCATCCCATAAAGTTTCCGGCTCCGTCTCCCCTGAAATCAATAACCCATACCCACCGGATGTAACATAATAGGCCGCGATTCAATTTCCAGAGTCATACTTCCGCGAATGGTTCTGTATATATATCACCATGTCATCAATATCCAAAATAGCCGGATGTTGTATTGGCTTCACAGATCATCCGGTTTTTTTAAAGATGCCTGCGCCGGAGGCATTTATGTTTATCAGCATTCCAGCCGGTATCTGATGGATGCAACAAAATAAAGGTAACCTTTTTCAGGAAGCAAATAAATACACCAAAAATCAATTCGGACGGGTGGCCAGCCGCTCCCCGTTTTTGATTCTTCCATCAGGCAGTTGCGAGCGTTCCCCTCTGACCCGCCTCCTTCTTGTTCGTTTTGTGAACGAAATCAGCAGGTTCCGTCTGTATACCCCGGTACGATCCACTTGTTCCGAAAAGACTTACTACAGGCCGTTCTTCGGTTCTAATCTGACGGTTATTTTCTTGTTCTTCTTCTTTTTCCCGAAATCGATCTTCTTTTTATAGACCTTATACCCATTGGCACTTACTGTAAGCGTCTGATTCTTATGAGAGACTCCGGTAAGCGTGAACGTGCCGTCGTCGCCGGTGGTAACCGACGTTCGGGCACTTTCTATTTCCACGGTAGCGTTTGCGACGGGTTGACCGGTTTCTGCGTTCACGACCAGACCCTTAATGGTATTACCCATGGTGTCTTTGACCTGGTCAAAGGGCGTTTGGGCATAACCGTCGGCAACGGCGAAGCTACCGACGAGTATTACCGCAAACAACGTACAAAAGTATGTGAATAAGCGTTTCATGTCTTCTCCTTTTCTGATGAAAGCCTGAAATGACATCTGACAGGTCCTTTTCCCGATGGAGGGAAAATATGCGGTGAGAATGAGGGGAGTCCTTCCGGACATAAAAAAGGGCGCCGGATTCTCCACCCGTACACCCTTTCTGTGATTGGCTAGTTTTGGAAGGTTGGTTTTTTTACTGTCCCTCAGGTTTCAACCTGATTGTTATCGTTTGGTTCTGCATTTTCTTCCCAAGGTCTATCTTCTTGCTATAGTCCTGGAATCCGTCGGCAGTTACGTTGAGCGTATGGCTGCCTTCACCACTTACACCGGTAAGGGTGAAGGTACCAGCGCTATCGGTTGTGTCCGATACCTGAGCTCCTTCTACCTGAACGATGGCGTCTGCAACGGGCTGGCTGGTCTGGGCATTTATAACCACACCCCGGATAGCATTACCGGTAGTATCGTTGTTCATCATGCCGTTCATTTGGTCATTGAGGCCCTGGGCATAGCTCCCGACAGCGGTAAGGCTGCCTACGAACATTACCACAAGCAATGCGCAAAAGTATACGGATAAGCGTTTCATGTTAGCTCCTTTTTTGGTTTTTTAACGAGAATTTATCGACAGGATAGTGATTTACTCTTGGCCGGAGAGACAAATATGTGGCGAAAATGAACTGCCTGTGGCGGAAGCACAGAATGTGTGATATAAAGATTAGGGTCGAAGAAACTATATACATTTATATCATACATATGAATATCATATCGTTCATTCATTATAAAGAGTCCGTGTCATTCATGAACATCTTTGGTAAACTCCTCTGTCATTGAAACGAAATGAAAATATAAGCTTCTCGTTAATTATACAAATCATTGTTATATTATAATTTATTGTGTTAAATGACAGATGTGTAATTTTTAATGTCTTTACGGGCACTTTTTTTGTCGATTGATGCTTTACCATTTAGATAGGAAAGGTATAGAAGAGGAAAAGCAATAGAGATACAGGCGAAGGACAGACATCTTTGAGGTGAGGGTATAATAATTATATTATCACGTTAGGTTATATGATATATATGTATATATTTATGTGATTTTTATAATATAAACATCACTTAATAAGGATATGTTGGGGTCATGCCTTCCAAAGTAAGCTGGGTTGCTATATGGAATTCCAGTTCATCAGTAGGTAGTTATATTAAAGGTTATAAATGTGTGTATCGTTGTATTTTCGCATAAAAGATAACAGGACGTCCGGTGCCACGAAGGTTCCGCCGGTTTATGTGCGTGAGAATCTTCTTCAGGCGGGGGAGTGAAAGCGGGGCATCGGACAAGGGAACTCTTTCTTGTTTCAGGAAGAAAGAATAATTGTTATGATTATCTTCAAGGTGCGGCAGGCGAATCAACTCTATTGAGATTATAACCTATGTCAGACACGGTCAGGGAAACATTTTATCGTCATATCGCTCAGACGAGTGATTATCCCATGGGACTCCACATTGCCTTTGCAGAAGGGGCTTATTTGTTTACGAACGATGGGAAAAAGTACCTGGATTTGATATCGGGAATCGCGGTCAGCACTCTTGGCCATCGTCATCCGGCGGTACTCCGCGCCATCAGAGAGCAGCTGGATCATTATCTGCACGTGATGGTTTACGGGGAGTACGTCCAGGAGCCTCAGTCGCAACTGGCCCGGCTGATTACTTCGTTTCTGCCCGGGTCCATGGATCGTATCTACTTTGTAAATAGCGGCACAGAAGCTAATGAAGGAGCACTTAAGCTCGCCCGGAAATACACCGGGAGGTCCGCGTTCGTCTCTTTTCGGAATAGTTATCATGGCGATACGATGGGCTCCCTGAGCGTGACCGGCAGGGAGATGTACCGTAATCCGTTTGAGCCATTGTTGCCGGATGTTCGCTTTCTGCGATTTAATCGTTTTGAGGGCCTGGATGATGCGGTCGACGAGCAGACGGCGGCGGTTATTCTTGAACCCATCCAGGGGGAAGGAGGGATCATTCCGGCTGATCGCGAATGGCTGCAGCACGTGCGCCGGCTTTGTAGCCAAAAGGGCAGCCTGCTCATCTTTGACGAGGTGCAGACAGGTTTTGGCAGAACAGGTCGTCTTTTTGCTTTTGAACATTACCAGGTGATTCCCGACATCCTGACCATGGCCAAGGCTATGGGAGGGGGGATGCCTCTCGGTGGAATCGTAAGCTCTTCTGAAATTTTTGCGGCCTTTCGCCGGGATCCGCCGCTTAGCCACGTGACCACGTTTGGCGGGCACCCGGTCAGTTGTGCGGCAGCCTGTGCTGCTCTGCGGGTGCTTACAGAGGAGGACTGGATCGCCCGGGCATCCCTGATTGAGGAAAAAGCACGTGACCTGCTGAAGGGTCCGGGTATAAAAGAAGTACGGGGTCGCGGCGCCATGCTGGGGCTGGAGCTTGAGAGTCACACTCTTACGCGGCAGGTGGTGGAACAGTGCCTTGAGCAGGGCATCATTTTAGGATGGACCCTTCATTCGGATACGCTGATTCGTATTGCCCCGCCGCTCATTATAGAGGAAGGTATTTTGGATGAGGCCTTTCGCACGATAGCCGGCGTTGTTCAGGAACAACTGGAAAAGATCAGGTAAACTCGTTCAGCGGCCGGTTTTTGTTTGCTCCTTTCAGGATCTTATGCGCCTGTTCATGTGTTTCTTCCGGTTCCAGGTGTATGGTTACAACGGCATCGCCGTCGATCGCATCCATAATCCGGCGTTCGAGCAGGGTCGCATCGTCATGGGCGTTCCTCAATTTAATATCCCCATTGAACTCCAGGTGAAACTCAATCCAGCTTGTATTGCCCGTTGTACGGTGGCGCAGGTTATGATATCCTCTGATGTGCCCGGGCATCGAGTGATCGAGGATATCCCGGATCTTCTCATCCACTTCCTGATTTTTCCGGTCCATGATCCCGTCATAGGCATACCGTATCAGCCGGGATCCTACGAACATGATATAAAAGGCGATCCCGAAACTTACGATGGCGTCGAGCAGGACCCACCCCGTCAGGCTGATGACAAAGAGCGTGACCGCAACCCCGCCGGTCGTCCATACATCAGTCAGCGTATGTTTTCCGTTGCTGGTCACCATCATATTTTTCTCCCTGCGCCCGGTCCGTATCAGATAAATACCCAGGATAGTATTCATCACACCGGCCGTTCCCATTATAATAATCCCTGCCGTTATGTGTTGAATGACATATCCGTGAACGATATGGCTCACCGCTTCAACAAGAATCATGACCGCAGCAAGCACAATCACCGTACCTTCGATGCCAACCGTTAAAAACTCGATGCGCTCATGGCCGTACAGGTGTTTCTCGTCGGCAGGTTTCATACTGAGGGAAACGCCGTACACGACAAACCCGACCGCAAGGATATGGACGATCGATTCCAGGGCATCTGACAGCACCATGTTTGAGCCGGTCAGAAAATATCCCGTCATCTTTATGGCGAGAGAGAACACCGAAACGCAAAAACTCGCAATCAGTGCTTTTTGACTCTTCGTATAGGTCATATTGCCGGATATCTGATGAGGAATTAACCGATACTCGTTGAATAAAAACGAACAGTTGTGTCTTCTATTCCGTTTATAAGCGAACCGAACATATCAACCTCGTAATCAAGTACTTAAATTTCGAAAAAACGTATCAATACAACAAAGGTATTACATTATGTCAGGCAAATCATCATTAATCAGCATAAACCCGTCGACCGGTGAAAAACTGAAAGAATATAATGAAATGAGCGAAACGGAGCTTGATGCTGTGCTGACGGAGGTGAGCAGGCGGCAGCAGGAATGGCGGGAGGTATCTGTAATCCGTCGGGCCGGTATTCTCAGGAAGGTCGCTTCCCGCCTGCGTGAGAAATCCGGAGATTTAGCGGAAATCATGGGCGTGGAAATGGGGAAACCGCTCGCCCAGGGAATCTCGGAGGCGGAAAAATGTGCGTGGGCGTGTGAATATTATGCGGAGAATGCCGGGACAATGCTTCGGGATACCCCGGTTTCCACAGATGCCCGCGAGAGCTTCGTACATTACGAACCGTTGGGCGTGGTACTGGCCGTTATGCCCTGGAATTTTCCATTCTGGCAGGTGTTTCGTTTTGCTGCTCCGGCCTTAATGGCCGGCAATGGTGCCGTGCTGAAGCACTCGGCGAATGTTACAGGATGCGCGATTGCCATTGAGGAACTTTTCAGAGAGGCAGGATTACCGGACAACCTGTTTAGGAGCTTATTGGCCGGAAGAGAGCGGACGGACTATGTGATCGGGCATCCGCGAATTGCCGCTGTGACACTCACCGGGAGTACGCGCGCGGGGAAAAGCATCGCTGCGAGAGCAGGCGGCCTGCTCAAAAAAACCGTGCTGGAACTTGGGGGAAGCGATCCTTACCTCGTGCTTGCAGACGCCGATCTCGATAGGACCGTTGCAACGTGCGTGGCGGCCCGCCTGGTAAACAGCGGCCAGAGCTGTATCGCAGCCAAACGTTTCATTGTTGTGAAAGATTTGTACGAAGCATTCGTGGAGGGAATGACGGAGATGATGAAAAAGCAGAAGATGGGGGCGTATAACGAAGACGGTATTGATCTGGGGCCGCAGGCGCGGGAGGATCTTCGTTCAGATCTTCATCGCCAGGTATCGGAGAGTGTGGATCAGGGAGCGCGACTTATACTCGGAGGAGAAATTCCTTCGGGCACGGGATTCTTTTACCCCCCGACCGTACTTGCAGACGTACGGAAAGGCATGCCCGCTTTTGATGAGGAGACATTTGGTCCGGTAGCCGCCATCATCAGGGCGGAAGATGAGGAAGACGCCATCGCTCTTGCCAACGACACAAGCTACGGACTGGGCGCTGCCGTATTCATCGGCGACGTGGAGCGCGGCCGGTTTATCGCCGCGCACCGCCTGCATGCCGGCAGCTGCTTCGTGAACGATTTCGTCCGGTCCGATCCCAGGCTTCCTTTTGGAGGTATAAAGGATTCAGGCTACGGGCGCGAGTTGTCCTCTTTCGGAATCCATGAGTTCGTGAATATCAAAACGGTATATGTCGCCTGAGTCCCCAATCATGAACTTGACCGGTTAACAGACTTCGCAAACCTCTCTCGTGTTCGTTGTACAGACTATCTGCATTTTGTACAAGAAGGAATGCCTTGAATCCATCACCGTCTTTTTGTGCGGATCCGTCTTCAGCCCCAATTGACATATGTATAAAACATGTGTATTATGTGGATAAACAAGAATTCCTATGCAACAATCGCTTCCCATTCGCGGGCGGGGTTCATCCGATAACCCTCAGAACAGGTTCGAAGGGTATTACTTCGAGCCTGATCGTGATGAAACGGCCGAAGACCCCCGGCCCGATACACATTATATTCGCGACGATTCCGATCACATCATCAGCTATAATAAGAGTCCGGATGTGGGATTCGGCGCAAGCGTCAATCCTTACAGGGGATGTGAGCACGGCTGTATTTACTGCTATGCCCGCCCGACCCACGAATACCTCGGCTTTTCATCAGGGCTCGATTTCGAGACGCGTATCATGGTAAAGCACAATGCACCTGAGTTATTGCGGCATGAACTTGCAAAACCCTCGTGGAAGCCGCAGGTTTTGGTGATGAGTGGAGTCACCGATCCTTTTCAGCCTGTCGAACGCCGGCTCGGACTCACGCGGAGGTGCCTGAGTGTCCTGGCCGAATGCCGGAACCCGGTCGGCATCATCACAAAAAATTTTCTGGTCACCCGCGATATTGATGTGCTAAGCGAACTGGCCCGCTGGAATGCAGCGAGTGTGTGTCTCTCCATCACCACACTCGATCCTGCACTGGTGAAGGTCATGGAACCCAGGACTTCACGACCTGAGCGGAGGCTGGAGGCGGTCAGACGTCTTGCCGAAGCCGGTATACCGGTAAGTGTCAATGTGGCGCCTGTCATCCCCGGACTAACCGATCACGAAATGCCGGCTATCCTCCGGAAAGCAGCGGAAGCAGGGGCCCGGTCGGCGGGATTTGTGCCTGTGCGGCTTCCTTATGCGGTCTCGGAGTTGTTTGCCAGGTGGCTGGAAGATCATTTCCCCGATCGAAAGGACAAGGTATTAAACAGGATCAGGGATATGAGGGGTGGAAAACTTAATAATAGTGATTTTGGGAAGCGCATGAGAGGAGAAGGCAACTTTATCGATCAGATTCGCCAGACCTTCCAGATTCATTGCCGCCGTCTCGGTCTGAACAAAGAGCACACCGGCCTCACCACCGAACATTTCCGCCGCCCGTCGATAAACGGGCAGCTACAGATGTTTTAAGGAGAAGCGGACCTTTTCCGGTTGTCATGGAGGGATCGTTAAACCGTCGGCCGTCGGCAATGAAAAACCACGAGGCCTGTCGGCCCCATAAAACAAGGGTTTGTTCATACTTTTCATCCTCGTTATGCGTTACTAATTTATACAGAATAGAAACACCTGCACAGAAATTATCAGAATTTTTGTTGCAGATTTTGGAAGAATTGCATCTACGTTCGTAAGTGCCGGGCCCTGCGGAGCTTAGGCAATGATGTAACGATAGCAGATATTTTTTCCGTAAAAGGGGAATGGAACCCTTTTCCCCTTTGTTGCCCAAACTGAACCCATGGAGCAAACGTCTGTTATTTAAAAGTGGGAACATAAATTACCTGCCTGAAACCCAAGACCGAGCGGAGCAATTATGGCTGCAATTATTCATTTAGGACATATCCGATCACCCGAAAAGTTGCTGGAAAGTAAAAGCAAAATCAAAAAACCGGCGATGCATAAGCAGGCCAAATTGCCGAAGGATAAGACTTCGGAAGATATGGCCGTCGAGAAATTAAAATTTTACATCTCGAGGAATGTCAAAATCCGGAGTCCATTGCACATGCGGAAGCCTTCTTCTGCTGAGGAATGGGCCAATGAGAAGATTCAAAAGTATCAAAAATGATCTCGTCTTTCGATGAGAAGTGAAAATAGTGAGTCATACGCCTAAAAAGCGTATGACTTTTTTTATATTAGAGCTTCTTCAGTAGCGGCAAACGGAACCGCCGTCTGTAAAGCAACTATTGCCGCAGCCGCGAAATCAGGAGCATTGTTTAGTGTAATATGAGGACAACAACAGCTGAAAAAAGAGAAGTAGTCAATCGGGTCTATTTACAGCTCCCGTTGCGCAAATCGCGCTACAATCCTAAAGTGATGCAGATTTTTTATGCTGTGCTGGGGTTGTTCTGGATAGGTTCGGGGATTTCATTCTTCTTTGCCAGACCGGTAGATTCTCCGATGATGCCGGTTCTTTATCTTGCCATCGGTGCGGGAATGTTGCTCCTTGCCTATAACTACGAATCGTTGTTCTCGGGCCGGTACGTTGAGTCCAGGGGCGAAGGGATGATCATCAAACTGGGCTTCCGCAGGCCGGTTTTCGTCAGGTGGGAAGAGATAGATAAGGTGCAGCTTGATGACCACCATTTTTCGGTGATTCGACGGGATGGGAGTGAACAACATTGGAAGATCAACCGGAGGGCCATGTACAACTGGTCCGAATTCATCCGGTCTCTTGAGAAAACCCTTGCCGAAAAAGATGTGGCCTTCTCTTTCTGAACAGCGGCCTGCCGTCTGCTGTGAGAAATTCATCGGCGCGGGATTAATCTTCATAATATTCATCATCTCCGGTTTTTCCGGTTCTTTTGCCATGACTGCCGGTCCGGCCGATTCATTAGTGTTGCACGCCAATAAGGGCGATCATCTTTTCCACTTCAGCGACAAAGAGGGCAGCTTCTATGTCGGGGAGACCAAAGGAACGACGACGCATTTCCTGATGGGGTTTATAGCCTATCGTGAACAGCTTTTTGCCGATTACAGCCTGTCGGTCAACGGCCGTGAGTGCAAAAGGGATGCTCCCGGTACACAGGTTGCTCTCCTGCCGTGGCTGTTGCAGCGCAATTATGAAGACGGCATCCGGGAGTCGGTTTTTATGCCCGACCATCAGGATGCCGTGGCGATTCGGGTGGAAGGAGATGAATTGCGAAAGATCACGTTACGACTGCTGGGGCATCGCTTCGAGAGGATTCTGAATGTCGATGCCACACAGATTCCCAATAAGGTGGAAATTCTGCTTAATACGGCGGTAAATCCGTATTTAACCGTTGCAACTTCCGGAAAAGTCACCGGCGCGCGGCTCACCTCTGAAGGATTATTTATCGAAACAGCCGCCGGGGGGACCGGGGCGGGAAAGGAGGAAGATGAAGTCGCCCGAAGATTGTTCGTCGCAGGAGCAGGAGCTTCCCGCAGGAAATCGGAGAAGGCAGCCGTTCAGGTGCTTTCTGGTTATGACGGATTCCTCCGGGAGAAAAAGGAGCGTCTGAAGGAACTGGTAAGCCGTTCTCCGTTCACCACGTCGGACTCTGCGATAAATAAAGCTCTTGCCTGGGCCGTTTGTTCTTTCGACGCCCTTAATATGGATGAAAAAGAAACCCGCCTGGGAAAGGGGATTTATGCCGGCTATCCCTGGTTTCAGGATTATTGGGGCCGGGACTCCTTCATCGCCCTGCGTGCACTTATTGTCACCGGGCGGTTTCAGCTCGCCAAAACAAACCTCTGGTCTTTCCTGCAACACCAGGAGATGAATGAGGAGAACCCCGATTATGGCAAGATTCCGAACCTGGTTCTTCCTGACAGCCAGCTTTACAATACCGCCGACGCCACGCCTCGTTTCCTGATCGAAGCACAACGGTATATCGCATATTCTGCCGACAGTGCTTTTGCACGGGAAATATTTCCGCACGTGAAGGCAGCCATCCTGGGTACGCTCAGGTACCGTACGGACAGCCTTGGATTTATTACTCACGGGCCCGCCGATACCTGGATGGATGCCGTGGGACCCGACGGACCCTATTCGCCGCGCGGCAATCGCGCCAATGATGTCCAGGCACTTTGGATCAGGGCCCTGCAAAGCACCCTACAATTGTGCCAGGAAGCCGGCGATGACGACGCCGGAAAACTGGCCGCGAAAGTGTACCAGGTGTTACAAAAAGTAAAAAAGGAATTCAATGTTCATTATATCAACCGGGACATGAGCGGGAATCAGCCGGTTATCTTTGATGCACTGCATGCCGATGGGGAGCCTTCGGAGCAGCTCCGGCCGAACGGACTTTATTGTCTGGATGCAGTCTCCCGAACAGAAGTGCGCAAGAGGGCTCTGCTGCAAATATTCGATCATCTCGCCACTCCGTATGGGCTGATGTCTCTTGATCCGGAAGACGCCCGCTTCCATCCGTTCCACCAGTTTGAGCCGGTTTATGAGCAGGACGCCGCCTACCACAACGGGATTATCTGGTTATGGAACAGCGGAGAAGCGGTTGATCAGATGGCTCGTCGCTTTCTGCAGGACCGGATTTATCCCGTCACGAAAAATTATGCTTATCTCATCCTTCATGGAGTTTCTCTGGGAAGCCTGCCCGAACTCCTGGATGCCGTTCCGCGTGCCACCGAATATGCGCAGCAATATCCCGATTCCAATTCTTTTGATGGGTTGGCGCGTTTTGATCAGATGAACATCCGCAATGCGGCGGATCTTGACAGAAACCGTGTTCCTGCAGCTTCCGGAACTTTTTCTCAGGCCTGGTCGCTCTCGGAATTTATACGGAGCTTTTACGAGAGTTATGCAGGAATTCATTACCGGCCGGAAACGGGGTTTTGGCTGCAACCGGCGATTCCGTCAGCGTGGAATTACCTGTCGGTTGAGTCGCAGGCAGGGGTTTTGCATCTGAAAATGACGGCAGACACTCCGGACTCCCGGGAGGTGCAATACGATCTGGAAATCAGGAACAAAGGTGATCACCCTGTAAAACTGCCTTTTCAGGATAAGTTTATGAAAGAACGCGTCATCCTGACGGCTGCTCCCGGTCTGAGCCATTATACGATTACGAGTTCGAAAGATAGTATCCGGATCCGTTGCAATGGAAAATCTGTCACGCCCGGTTATAAACCCTCTTCGCTTGTCAATGCCTGGCAGTCGGCATACGCGCAGAAATTCCATTTTCATGACGTCACGAACATTCAGATAAAAGGCAGGGATTACTATTCCCAAACTCATTAAGGATATGAACCAGGATATTGCAGGATGAAAACAGGATTTCCACGATTTTTCCGGAATCATCCTGCAGATCCGGATAATCTCCAAAATCCTGATTCTCTCTTTAATGCAACGCCCTTCTCACCAGTTCTTCCTGCTCCAAAGCGTGGATTTTGAATGTTCCTGTTGCAGTAGCAGCCGAGGCCGGCCGGCCCACATATCTGAGGTGTTGCTTACCCTGCAATTCGTTTTCCAGAAGCAGTCGTACAAAATGCCATCCGCCCTGGTTATGAGGTTCTTCCTGGCACCACACGATCTCTTCGACCGTTTTGTAATGTTTGAACAGGTTCCGGATATCGCGGTCGGGGAAGGGATAGAATTGTTCCAGCCGGACAATCGCAACATCCTTGATCTTTTCATCACGGCGGGCTTTGTACAGATCGTAATACACCTTGCCGGAGCAGACAATAAGGCGTTTTATTGTTTTTGGATCGTTGAATTCGGTATCCGGAATGATCTCCTGAAAACGTCCGTTTGCCAGTTCCTCAATACTGTTTACTGCCTGGGGATGCCGCAACAGGCTCTTGGGAGTGATCAAAACCAACGGCTTCTTCCTTTTCTGCAGTGCCTGCCGGCGCAAGATGTGAAAATACTGACACGGCGTGGTACAGTTGGCTACCTGGAGATTATCCTCGGCACAGAGCTGCAGAAAACGCTCCAGGCGTGCAGAGGAATGCTCCGGTCCCTGCCCCTCGTAACCGTGTGGAAGCAGCATGACAAGATTGTTCTTTTGTCCCCATTTGGCCTCTCCGGAGGCAATGAAATTATCCGTGATGACCTGAGCCGCGTTTGAAAAGTCGCCGAACTGCGCCTCCCAGATGACCAGGTCGTCCAGGGCGGCAGAACTGTAGCCGTATTCAAAGCCAAGTACCGCAAATTCGCTTAACAGGCTGTTGTAAACATAATAAGTACCCTGCTCACCGTTCAGATGATTGAGCGGAACGAATTTTTGAGAGGTATCGGCACTGTGCAGCACGGAATGTCTTTGCGAGAAGGTGCCCCGTTCTACATCCTGCCCTGTCAGGCGAATATTATAGCCGCTCTTTAGCAGGCTGCCAAAGGAGAGAGCTTCGGCAAATCCCCATTCTATTTTCTTCTGATTCTTCGTGAGAACCTCATGACGTTTGGCCAGGATCCGCAAAAGCTTCGGGTTTGCATCAAACCCTTTTGGAACCGTGAGGATTCCTCTTCCTACTTTCCGCAGATCCTCAAGGGGATACCGTGTGTCCGGCGGCTTCGTCCTCTGGCTTTGTGGAGTCGATTTGCGGTCGAGTTGCTTTTCAGTGATCTCAAGGTTAGGGGCATTTTTAGCCTCCTCGAAGGCTCGTTCAAGCATATCCCCAAATTCTTTGAAAATCTGCAGGGCCTCTTCTTCCGAGAGATCTTTTTTACGGATCAGTTCTTTCAGATAGATATCCCTGGCCGGCTTATGATCATTGATTTCTTTATACAAGCCGGGTTGGGTGAAGGCCGGTTCATCACCTTCGTTGTGGCCGTACTTGCGGTAACAAACCAGATCAATTACAACGTCCTTGCCGAATTTCTCGCGATATTCAAAGGCAATTCGCATGGTATGCACCGCTGCCTCGGGGTCGTCGCCATTCACATGAAAGATCGGCGCAAGAATCATTTTGGCCAGGTCGGAGGCATATTGGGTGGACCGGCCGTCTTCGGGAAGGGTGGTGAACCCAATCTGGTTGTTGATAATGATA
>CAZNHE010000008.1:0-10569 GCA_964572735.1 uncultured Chitinophagales bacterium
GCACATCACAAAAGCAAAGATGGAGAAGATAACTCGGCTTTTATCATGGAGTAGGGCTTTCAGTCCGAAACCCGAACCCCTGCACTTTCAGTGCAGGGTATTTTCAGTTGGAATGGTTCATGGAATAAAAGTGCTTACTGTAATAGGAACGCGAGCAGCTGGGAGTTGATCGCCGACAGCTGAAAGCTTATAACCAATAACCGGAAACTCCAATGGCACAGCTATTCATTGGAACAAGTGGATGGTCATACGATGGCTGGATGGGAGATTTTTATCCTCCGGGCACCCCGAAGGAAGGGTTGCTGGCTCATTACGTGCAGCAATTCAGAACAGTCGAGATTAATGCAACCTATTACCGCATGCCCCGTGTGAGTGTAATAAAAGAATGGCATGACCATGCCCCGCCGGGTTTCTTGTTTTCCGTGAAGGGACACAGACAGGTAACGCATTATAAAAAACTGAAGGATGTGGATGAATCGGTCTCGAAGCACATCAACCGTGTGAATGGGCTGGGCGAGCATCTGGGACCAATGCTATGGCAACTGCCGCCCAATTTACATGCGGACTGGGCACGGCTCGACTCGTTTCTTGAAAAATTACCGGACGAGTATCGCCATGCCGTGGAGTTCCGGAATGAAACCTGGCTGAACGAGGAAATATTCGGGGTTATGCGCAGGCATAATGCGACCCAGGTGTGGATAAGCTCTCATGAGATGCCCGTTAATTACACGACAACCGCTGATTTCGTTTATATACGTTTTCATGGGATCGGCGGTCCCAAATACGATTACAGGAAGAAGGAGCTTCAACCCTGGGCTGACGAGATGCGAAAAGCGCTGGATCAGGGCAGAGATGTGTTTGCCTACTTCAACAACGATGTGGAATGCCGCGCTCCGAAAAACGCGATGCTGCTACGTGAGATGATGGATGATTGAATTGCCACTGAAACCGTTTTTTACGGATCCGGGCGCCTGCTCAAAGAGCCGGAAGATGCCGACGCAGCTAATAAAGTCCCGCCTTTTTTCTCCCCTCCGTTTCCCGACAGATGAAATGAATTATGATGACGAAAAGGGTTTCATCTCAGGAGTTGACAAATTTTCAGCCTGTAACCGATCGCCGGCCATAACCATTAACCACTCCCTTCTAATGCGAATGATCGAATGCTCTTTTACGCAACGGCAAATAGCTCTTCTTCGCGGAAATTAAGTAATCGTTCGAGGATGGGCTGCATTTCGTTGTATTGTATGATTTCGGCACGCAGCCTTTTCCCGTTTCGGATTCCCTTGAGGTAGCTCCCATATTGCTTTTTCATCATGATCACACCCTTTCGTTCCCCATGGTGAGAGACCGATGCCCGCAGATGGTCGGCACAGAGGGCCAGGCGTTCTTCAGCAGACGGTTCCGGGAGGAGTTCTCCGGTTTCCAGGTAATGACGTGTATGCCGGAAAATCCACGGGTTTCCGATCGCTCCACGACCGATCATCAGTCCGTCCAGATCCGTTTCCTCAAACAATTTTTTGGCGATTTCAGGACTGGTGATGTCACCATTTCCGATGAGGGGAATATGCAGGCCGGGCGTTTCCCTGAGATACCGGAAATATTCCCATCGTGCATTCCCTTTGTACTTTTGACAGCGGGTTCGTGCATGGATTGTCAAAGCCTTCACGCCAACGTTCTGCAACATCAGCGCCACTTCACGAATGCGGATAGATTGATCATCCCAGCCCAGGCGGGTCTTGACCGTCACCGGGCGATGTCCGGCGGCATCGACCACGCTTCCGGCCATGCGTTCCATCATCTCCAGGTCACGCAGACAGGCTGAGCCGGCATTTTTTTTCACGATTTTGAAAACCGGGCATCCGAAATTAATGTCGATGATATCGGACCCGCAGGCGCCGGCAATTTTAGTCGCGCCGTACATAGCCTCTTCCCGGCCGCCGAAAATCTGGATGCCGAAAGGCCGTTCGGCTTCGTCAAACGACATTTTATGCACGGCCTGATCCACCTCCCGGATGATAGCCTCCGAGCTGATAAACTCGGTATAAACCACGCTTGCCCCCTGCTTCTTGCAGATGAGCCGGAACGGAGAGTCCGAAACATCTTCCATCGGTGCAAGCAGCACCGGCCGGTGGCCAAGATCAATATCGCCGATTTTCATTTTATTCTTTCTTTGAAAGGTGGAAGGCCAAAGATACGAATTTCCCGCTTTTCTTTAATCTTTTAGAGGCTTCTTTCCCGGCTCGGAAGACCTGTCGCCATGACTTGAGATTGATTCCGCTTTGGGAACCCGGAAGACACAACCGGAGCGGCCTCCGTCCTCATTCCGCCTGAATGTTGTTAACCCCGGCTGTACGCGAATGGTTACAACTATCCGGGCAACCCGATCCCTCTCCGGAAGGGGATTATTTACCGCGTGAAAAAATCATTTTCCGCCAGCAGCCGGTCGATTTGCCGGGTTTGATCATGGTAATATACAAAGACTACATACTCCTGGCGGGTGGAGGCAAAGTGGGTATCCAGGCGCAGATCATCCACCCGGCCATCCTCAACAACAGCGTATTTATAGTTGTATCGACCCTGTTTGATTTCCACTGCGCCCTTAAAAAGTCCGCTCCCACGGTCATACGTCATTTTTCCGGAAGGCTGAATCGACCAGCTATTAAATGAACCGAGCAGATAGACCTGTGCATCTGCGTTGAGTATATCCGATGCATTCAGTGAGAAATGAACGTTTGCATAATGGGCGTTCGGGCTGTTATCAATCTGCCCGAATTTGAAATAAGATCGAATTTTCGTTTCGGTTGAAAGGGCCGGGGTGTCGGTACGCAGCACGACAGCAGGCGGAATAGTACCGGGCCGGTATTCCACGACGTTATATTGCGGATGACTGAAAGACTGCAGGTTCAGTTCCAGGAAGCCGTAGTTCGCTATAAAAAGATTGTCCCGTGAATTGTGGACCTCCAGAACTCCCTTTTGGGAGACATTCGTTACGTCGGCATCTTTCGTTCGTCCCCAGAAGCGGTTCTGCGTATAGGTTACGTGGAGATTAAACTGGGGGAATTTCACAAAATCAGGATAATGATAGCTGGTAAATAGTTGATGATATCGATAAGACCCCGGCCCCTGATTATATAAGAGATCGGTTTTGGTGGTCACCTCGTTCTTGTTCTCCGAGACGAAGAAAGGCAGAGAAAATAACTCTTCCCCGGTACGGCTGTCGTACACATGTAACATAAAATTACCGCTGACAACAGGTTTCAGGATGCGGTTGGGGAACGTATAGGAATAGTGCATATATCGCGGATCTTGCACTGTACTGGGGTGTACGTCCGAAATCTGATCCTGACCACTGCCGCCAAGATAATCGACCGGAATGAGCGTACTTCTGCTCCAGTCCCGGTTGTGATAGGTGATTTTGACGGTGAAGAAATCGGCATGGCTGCTCATCTCATCAAACGAAAGAACCAGATGATCGTCTGTTTGCAGTCGTATGACGGGAGGCGCCGCGGGATCACCCGGCTTTTTCAACTGAACGGACTGGATGCGGTCGGGCGGGGTCACCTGGCGAGGTACCGCTGCAATATTCCCTGCCTCCATGAGGTAGGGCGAGACCATTTGCTCGTTTTGTTTCCCGCTTTGCCTGGTGGTTGAACAGGCGTTCAGGATCAACAAAGAGCAAAGAATACAAAATGAGAAGCGCCTACCAGGCATAAGTTCCTTCACAAATAAATTCGGCGGGACCGATGAGTTGTATGTTATCGTACTGATTTTTCGCCGGATCATAGTCGAAATTCACAGATACCGTTCCACCCCTGCTTCGGATGTGGTAAGTCTGATGAACAGTATTCTGTCTCTCCCGGCTATGGGCTGCAACCGCTGTAGCGATAGCTCCCGTTCCGCAGGCATAGGTGAAATCCTCCACGCCGCATTCATAGGTCCTCAGAGAAAGCGTATCCTCCGATTCCCTTCGATAGATATTCACGTTGGAACCGCCTTTGGCTACCGAGGTATTTCGGCGGAGTTTCCGGGCCAGCTCGAGAATATGATCTCCGGCCTTTTCCTGAGCCGCCTCCTCCGTAATAATGATATGATTATTCCCGGTTTGGGTGAACGATCCTTCTACATCAGCCAAAACAGCGGGCTGGTCCACATGAAGAGTCATGGGAAAGGTGATGCTGATCTCCTCCCGGTCGATTCGGGCGGAGTAAATAAAATCGTGTACACGGAAACGCACCTCTTTTTGGAAACCGGCTATCTGATGGGCATACAGGGCGAGGCAACGGCTTCCGTTGCCGCACATGCCCGCATCACTCCCGTCGCTATTGCGGTAGATCATCGTATAATCGATGCCCGCCCCGCCCGGTTCCAGCGCCAGAATGCCATCGGCCCCGATGCCGAAACGCCGGTGACAGATTTTTGGAGCAAGCTTCGCAAGTTCAGCGATGCTCCATTTCCTGTCGCGGTTATCCAGTACGATGAAGTCGTTACCGGTTCCCTGCATCTTGTGGAAGAATACTTTTCTCATAATCGTTTGGATATTAGGGCATATACGCCGGGATGTGGCGCCAGTCTTCTCCGTTCCCGGCCGGAAGATCCATTCCCCGCATCAGGTAGGAAAATCGGACGGCCATTACCGTGAACAGAAAACGGGCCTGGATATTTTGCCGGATCAGCCGGCGGGCTTCTCCCGTTTGTGCGATCATGTCTTCGAGCCGGGCTTTTTCGAGGCTCGCACAAAAATTCCGGATAACTTCGAGCTGATCAATATTATGAATCATCTTGTCATCCGTTTCCGCCCGGAAAAGCATGAGGTCACGCAGGAATGTCTCGAGCATATCCAGAAGTGCCAGATGCCCGTCGGAATTCATGCTATCCGACCAGTTTTGGGATATCCCCACGATCTTAAACGGATCCTGAGTGAAGGAAGCGCGCAGATATTCTATGATTTCCTTCCGGTTCTGTTTTAGCAGGTTTGCCTCAAAGAAGCGGGCATACACATAATTCCCATTCGTAGTACGTGCCAGGTAGGCGGCCCCTCCGGCCTCCTTGCCGTCGTGCTCCACTAATGCCCGTTCAACCTCGTCTGTGGTAAGCGGCTGCATGGGAATGACCTGGCAACGGGAAGTGATCGTAGGCAACAGGGAATGGATCTGATCCGTAGTCAGAATAAATAAGAGATTCCCGGACGGCTCTTCCAGCAATTTCAGGAAAGCGTTGGCCGCCTCCTTCCGCATTTTTTCGATATTTGTGATGACGACAACGGTTCTTCGCCCTTCGTTCGGCTTCAGGAAGGCCACCCGGCGGATATCATCATTAAAGTAATCGATAGCGTAAAAAGCCTTTCTGTTAGCAGATGAACCTTCGGTTTTGAGAACCGGCCGGAGTCCGAAATCAACCGTTTCATAGGGGTCTTCAGCCAGCAGGGCAAGTCGGTCGGCCAGTTCACGGCTGCCGGCACCGGCAGGCAGGGGGATAAACAGATGAATATCCGGATGAGTGAACCAGGAGGATTTTTTTGAGAATTTCCTCTCACCCAGATCGGTAAGATTGCTCACCCCGTTAATGAGCTCTGCAAAGGCAAGAGCCAGTGCCTTTTTGCCTATGCCCGGCGGACCACTCAGTAAATAGGCATGGCCGAGCCGCCCCGATTGCAGAATCTTATGCACATGACTTCGTGCCTGTTCCTGACCGACCAGGCGGCGATTTCCAATAACAAGATCAGCAGGATATGAAATCTCCCTCATCAATCTTCCCAAATATAATCGAATAATAAAATGGCTACCGTGATGGTCACCCCTGAAAATCCGACCAGGGCCATGATGTCGTTCCATACGCCGGGCAGCTGCCCGCCGGCGAAAGCCCCCCGGGTAGTCCGGACCAGCAGGAGGTCAAGCGGGATCAGCAGAGGGAGACTTAGTACAGGGAAGATAGCGCCTTTATGAGCAGCCTGCGATACGAGAGCAGCCATCATGGTTGAAGTTCCCGACAGCCCCGCTGTTCCCAGCAGCAGGCTGAGTGCCAGCAGCAGGGGATTCTGAACGGTTATGTTCAGGAAAAAAAGATACGCCGCCATTGTAACGACCGATACAAGCAGGGTGAACAGAAAGTTATACAAAAATTTCCCCAGAAAAACGGCCTGGGGAGAGGCGTTCAGGCGGAGGAAATCAAATGTCTGGCGTTCCGTCTCCTGGACAAATGAACGGCCCAGGCTCGCCAGCGATGCAAAAAGAATCACTATCCAGACCAGGCCGCTTTGAGATATGGCCGGCAGGGCCTGTGCCTTCAGGCTGAAAAGAATAAGCAAAAGGGATGACCCCACAAAAGCCAGCACGGTGCTAAGTGCGTACCGCGAGCGGGCCTCCAGGGTCATATCTTTTTGAAAGACAGCGATTATTCCGTTTACAAGTGCCAAAGTTCGGCTATCTAAGTGAGCAGGATCTGACAGGAATTTTCCGGCAGCCGGTAAAGTCCGCTAAGATAACCATGTTCCCGCTGTTTCGAAATCTCATGCTCCGGTTTTTGCTTGTGATCGTTCTTGATAGATGAGTATATTTGGCTATTATTCCCACAGCGCAAGATATTTTTGTCGGATAAACGTTTATGAAGGTCTGCAGGTTACTTGATCAGGATAATGTATTATGTCGTTTGAAAGCATCCGGCAAAACCGAGGTGATTGACAGGCTTATTGAAACACTGAACACCAGGATAGATCCGAAGCTGGTGGAGAGAGTGCGGAAGGCCGTTTTTGAAAGAGAACACATCATGTCGACAGGAGTGGGGAAGGGTTTGGCGATACCTCACGGCAAAACAGCGGGCCTGGAACGTAACTATGCCGCTTTCGCTCTCCTGGACGCGCCTGTTAATTTTGATTCTATCGATGATCAGCCGGTCAGCCTTGTTTTTCTTCTGGTAGGTCCGGAGTTACACAATAGTACCCATATCAGGATGTTAAGCCGGATCTCCCGGCTGATGAATAACCATGATTTTCGGGAACGTTTGCTGCAGGCACAATCCTCGGACGAAATCATAGAAGCCTTCAATCAGGAAGAAGCCGGATATCTTGAGATTTGAGCCTCTTTGAGGATATGCACTGTCGTCCTCCATCCCATTTCTCAATCATTTTTCTCCTATATTTACTGCCTGACGGTTCAGCGACAACACGTTATCACTTAAAAACCACCAAGCCATGTCTGCAAGTATCATAGATGGCCGGAAAGTAGCGGCACTGATTCGGGAAAGCGTAAAAAAAGATGTGGATCACTGGATCAATGAAGGCCACCGGCCTCCCAGACTACAGGTTATTTTGGTAGGTGAAAATCCCGCTTCGCAAACCTACGTCTCGGCCAAGACGAAAGCCTGTCTCGAGGTGGGCATCGAATCGAACACGCTCAGGCTGCCTGATACGGTTTCAGAGAAAGAACTTCGCGGGATTATCCACAAATACAACAGAGATCATGAGGTCGATGGCATCCTGGTGCAGTTACCGCTTCCGCCGCATATCCCTGAGCTGGCCGTGATCGAGGCCATTGATCATCGAAAAGATGTCGACGGGTTTCATCCGATGAATATAGGCCGGCTGGCGGTAGGGCAATCGGCTTTCCGGTCGTGTACGCCTGCGGGTATCGAGGAATTGCTGCGCTACTACAGCATACCCACCAGGGGCAAACATGCCGTGGTCGTTGGTGCAAGCAACATCGTAGGCACGCCGATGGCATTGATGCTCTCCCGCGAAAAGGGCAGTGAAACAGGCAAGGCAACTACCACGATTTGCCACCGTTATACCCAGGATCTCACCAAGTATACGATTGATGCCGATATACTGGTAGTGGGAGTCGGTTCACCCGGACTCATCACCGGGCAAATGGTGAGGGACGGTGCCGTGATTATCGACGTGGGGATTAACCGGGTTGCCAATCATCATGAGGAAAAGGGATATTCGCTCACGGGCGATTGCGAGTTTGATACGGTAGCTGAAAAAGCAAGCTGGATTACACCGGTGCCCGGAGGCGTGGGACCGATGACCGTCGCCATGTTGATGAAAAATACACTATTGGCTGCAAAAAAATCGATTTATCCTGAATAAATCTCCTCCGGAGGAGGACAGGAGGAGGTCAGCATAAACACCGGACGCTATATTTTGAGTCTACTCTGAGCAAGTAGCAATAGGTGAGATACCCCGCTCCCGGAAAAAACGATTACGATAGACGGATATCATATCACTGAGCACGAGTACGAAGGCAGGAGAGGGAAAAATTCCTCATCAATGCTGTTAGATGGCAGACAAACACATAGCACCCATTGTGGTTAAATCCCCTCCTTTACCACAAGCATCTTTGGTCGCAGTAGAAGCAGGCAAAAAATTTCTTTCAAAAAATAAAGTTATATAGGTGACATAATGTTGTCACTTCTCCTGTTTTTATTTGGAATAAATGAATAACCAAATACTCGTAAATCATGAATACAGCACGTAAACTTTATCAACAGGAAGAAATTGTCACTCCGGCGCTTGCGGCCATAGAGTCCCATCCGGCAGAGGAAAACGCCCGATTAAATGAAGTTTATAAAGCCCTGGGCTGGGATGACCTTCCCCACCGGTTGAAATTTGCCGTTGCTCCCGATATTGTCGGCTATTACGATGAACTGAGGGGCTTATACAGCACCTGTGATCCAAAGGTCATTGCACGCCGTAAAACAGTCACCTATTGGATAGAGAATTACAGGAGTCGCGTTTCTTCTCTGGAAACTACACTGGAAATGCTGCGGATCGGTTGTCAATGAGGCGGAGGTGCGCGAAAGGGAGGCAGGGGCTGCTCCTGCAAAACCTTTCCTGCCACGCCGCAGCAGTGACACCAGCCGGTTCACCGTCCTGTCAGGGAAGAAACAGATGCTTCGTACGGGACGTGGTTGCTTCGCTTTCTTCCTTTATATGCAGGATGTTATCCCTGCGGGACACGCGGCAATCACCAGAGATTTTCCAGAAAAACGGGGTAGGTCCGGGAAAGAAAAAGGTGGGGATTTTCTGTTAATCTCCTTACCTTAGCCGAAATATATTTGAAAACCCTCTAAGCGCTCATCATCATGTCCCTGACGACAGCTCCAGAGAAGATAACCAGAGAAGGGTTGACCTATGAAGATGTCCTGCTGGTTCCCGCCTATTCAAATGTCCTTCCACGCGACGCCGACATCCGGACAAACCTGACCCCCACGCTGACACTCAATATTCCCATTATCAGCGCTGCCATGGATACCGTCACCGAATACCAGCTTGCGATTGCACTGGCGCGTGAGGGAGGACTTGGGATTCTGCATAAGAACATGAGCATTGAAGATCAGGTGGAACAGGTTCGCCTGGTGAAGCGCAGCGAAAGCGGCATGATCGTTGACCCGGTAACCCTGCATGAGGATGCCACAGTCCGGGACGCGCGCCAGCTTATGAAGGTGCACAAAATAGGCGGGATCCCGATCGTAGACGGGAGTAACAAGCTGCTCGGCATCGTAACCAACCGTGATCTTCGTTTCGAGACCCGGCAGGATCACCGGCTTGGCTCCATCATGACCCGCAAGAATCTGATCACTGCCCAGGCGGGCATGACGCTCGACGAAGCTGAGAACCTCCTGGAGGAATATAAGATCGAGAAGCTTCCGATTGTCGATGAAGCGGGCCGGCTGGTGGGGTTGATCACATTCAAGGATATTGAGAAGAAGAAGAATTATCCGAATGCCTGTAAAGACGATATCGGGAGGCTTCGCGTCGGAGCTGCCGTGGGCATCGCCCAGGATACAATGGAGAGGGCGGCCGCATTAGTGGATGCAGGAGTGGATGTTATTGCCGTCGATACCGCGCACGGCCACTCTGAAGGAGTACTTAATATCGTCCGGAAGATCCGAAAGGCATATCCCGATCTGGATTTAATCGCAGGGAATATCGCCACCCGGCAGGCAGCCGAGGCACTCGTGGAAGCCGGAGCCAATGTCGTTAAGGCGGGCGTGGGGCCGGGCTCCATCTGTACTACACGCATTGTCACCGGTGTGGGAGTGCCGCAACTGAGTGCTATCATGGAAATAGCGGAATATACCCGTGCAAATGGAATAGGTTTGATTGCCGACGGCGGAATTAAGCAGACGGGTGAAATTGCCAAGGCCATAGCAGGAGGGGCCTCGGCGGTTATGCTGGGTGCCATGTTTGCCGGTGTTGACGAAGCCCCGGGCGAGACGATCATTTACGAGTCGCGCAAGTTTAAGCAGTATCGCGGGATGGGCAGCCTGAGTGCAATGGCCCAGGGAAGCAAGGATCGTTATTTCCAGGATGTGGAAGATGAAATAAATAAACTGGTACCTGAGGGAATCGAAGGCAGGGTGCCCTATAAAGGGACACTTAACGAAGTGGTTTACCAGATGACAGGCGGTTTGCGGGCAGCTATGGGATATTGCGGTGCCGCCAGCATATCGGAGTTGCAGAATGCCGGATTTGTTAAAATATCGAGCGCCAGCATGCGTGAGAGCCATCCTCACTCGGTTCAGATTACCAAGGAAGCTCCCAATTACTTCATGCGGTAAGGACAAGGGGAG